>NZ_JAFCMC010000034.1:0-74713 GCF_018130085.1 Bradyrhizobium sp. AUGA SZCCT0169
CCATGAAGCACGGCCTCGAATACTTCCACGCCGCCGCCGCAGGATGGAGCCTCAGACATGTGTGCATGCCCTAGGGCGAAGGCCGGGACCCATAACCACAGCTGGTTGCTGCTGCACCGGGCTGTGGCTCCAGCCTTTTCAATAACAAGCGATGGTGGCTATGGGTCCCCCGATGCGCAATTGCGCATCTGAGCCTTCGCCGGGACGACGGGGTTTTGGGCTTGCCCCCTTTGAACCATCCGGCCATGGCGGACTCAAAGGGTTGACGACCATGGGGCCGCCGCGCCATTGAGCATAGGCCCGCAAGCCTCCACAGAAAGCCACCATGCCCATTCGCCTGGACAGAAGCAGCGCCGATTTCGACCAGCGCTTTGGCGCCTTTCTCGGCGCCAAGCGCGAAGCATCCGCCGATGTCGAGCGGGCGACCCGCGCCATCGTCGATGACGTGGCCGCGCGCGGCGACGTCGCCCTGCTCGAGGCGACCCGCAAATTCGACCGGCTGGATATCGCAGCCTCCGGCCTGCGCGTTACCGCTGATGAGATCGCGGCCGCGACCAAAGCCTGCGACAGCGCCACGCTGGATGCGCTGAAATTCGCGCGCGACCGGATCGAGATGTTCCATCGCCGCCAACTCCCCAGGGACGAGCGCTTCACCGATGCGCTCGGCGTCGAGCTCGGCTGGCGCTGGAGCGCGATCGACGCGGTCGGCCTCTATGTGCCCGGCGGCACGGCGGCGTATCCGTCCTCGGTGCTGATGAATGCGGTGCCGGCCGCGGTGGCCGGGGTGCCGCGCGTGGTGATGGTGGTGCCGTCGCCGGACGGCAAGCTCAACCCGCTGGTGCTGGCGGCAGCCGAGCTCGGCGGCGTCTCGGAAATCTACCGCGTCGGCGGCGCGCAGGCGGTGGCCGCGCTCGCCTACGGCACCGCCACGATCGCGCCGGTGGCAAAGATCGTCGGCCCCGGCAACGCCTATGTCGCCGCCGCCAAGCGGCAGGTGTTCGGCAAGGTCGGCATCGACATGATCGCCGGCCCCTCCGAAGTGCTCGTCATCGCCGACGACACCGGCAATGCCGGCTGGATCGCGGCTGATCTTTTGGCGCAGGCCGAACACGATGCCAGCGCGCAGTCGATCCTGATCACCGACAGCGAACGTCTCGCCGCCGAAGTCGAGCAGGCGGTGGAAGCACAGCTCGTCACCCTGCCGCGCGCGGAAATCGCCCGTGCCTCGTGGCAGGATTTCGGCGCCATCATCATGGTGAAAAAGCTCGACGAAGCCGTGGAGCTGGCGAACGCCATCGCCGCCGAGCATCTCGAGATCATGACCGCGGATTCCGAAGCGCTGTCGGCAAAAGTCCGCAACGCCGGCGCGATCTTTTTGGGCTCGCATACGCCCGAGGCGATCGGCGACTATGTCGGCGGCTCCAACCACGTGCTGCCGACCGCGCGCTCGGCGCGGTTCTCGTCGGGCCTCGGCGTGCTAGACTTCATGAAGCGCACCTCGATTCTCAAATGCGGGCCGGACCAGTTGCGCGCGCTGGGACCCGCCGCGATGACCCTGGGCAAGGCCGAAGGTCTCGATGCCCATTCACGCTCGATCGGATTGCGTCTCAACCTGTCATGACCAAGCCGCCCGCAGACGAGGATCCGCAGAATCGCATTGTCGCGGTGACGCTGGACGAGGAGTCGATCGGGCGTTCCGGGCCTGACATCGAACACGAGCGCGCGATCGCGATCTACGACCTGATCGAACAGAACCTGTTCGCGCCCGACGGGGCGGAGGGCGGCCCGTTCACCCTGCACCTTGCCATCACCGGCAACCGGCTGATGTTTGACATCCGCCGCGAGGACGGCACGCCTGTGGTGGCGCATCTGCTGTCGCTGACGCCGTTCCGGCGGATCGTGAAGGATTATTTCATGATCTGCGACAGCTATTACCAGGCGATCCGCACCGCGACCACCGACAAGATCGAGGCCATCGACATGGGCCGCCGCGGCATCCATGACGAGGGATCGCGCACGCTGCAGGAGCGGCTGAAGGGCAAGGTGCGCGTCGATTTCGAAACCGCGCGGCGGCTGTTCACGCTGATCTGTGTACTGCACTGGAAGGGGCAGGACGCATGACCCCGAAAAGTGCGAAGCGGTTTTCGGATCAGGTCATGCGTCAAATAAAGCGCGGGATCCGACTTTCGGAGAGGCTCGCGCCCCGAACCAGAGAAGACTGAGCGCATGGACGCGCCGCCCCGCGCGCGCAATCCGCAGGCCGTCTTGTTCGCATGCGGCCTGAACAGCGTGCGTTCGCCGATGGCCGAAAGCCTGCTGCAGCAGATGTTCCCGCAGGCACTCTATGTGAAATCCGCCGGCGTCAAGAAGGGCGAGCTCGATCCGTTCGCGGTCGCCGTGATGGCCGAACTCGGCCAGGATATTTCCGGCCACAAGCCGCAGACGTTCGAGGAGCTCGAGGATTGGGAAGGGCTCAATTTCGACCTCATCATCACGCTGTCGCCCGAGGCGCATCACAAGGCGCTGGCGCTGACGCACACGCTGGCCGCCGACGTCGAATACTGGCCGACGCCGGACCCGACCGACACCGAAGGCAGCCGCGAGCAGAAGCTGCAAGCCTATCGCGACGTCTGCGACGGCCTCTCGCTGCGCATCCGCCGGCGGTTTTCGAAGGTGGGCGCGGCGAGCGGATGAACCACCCTCGGTGTCGTCCCGGCCTTGAGCCGGGACCCATACGCCGCAGCGGGTGTGATTTAGGGCGGTAGCTGTGGCATCTTTCTTTTCAGCCACGAGGGCCGGTGGTTATGGGCCCCTGCGTTCGCAGGGGCGACGGAGATAGTGAAGCCACCACAACCACTTGCCACCCGGTTGTGAAAACCACGCCCTTCCGATAGGTTCCGCGCGCATTCGTCCCCTCGATTCCTCTGCCTCCCAAAAATCAGCATGCTTGGCCGTCCCAAATTCGTTCTTGCCTCCGGTTCGCCGCGACGGCTCAGCCTGCTCAACCAGGCCGGCATCGAGCCCGACGCGTTGCGCCCCGCTGACGTCGACGAGACCCCGAAGCGGGGCGAGCTGCCGCGCGCCTGCGCCAACCGGCTGGCGCGCGCCAAAGCGGATGCCGCGCTGAAATCCGTGCAGCTCGATGATGAGCTGCGCGGTTCCTTCATCCTCGCCGCCGACACCGTGGTCGCGGTCGGCCGCCGCATCCTGCCGAAGGCGAACCTAGTCGACGAAGCCTCGCAGTGCCTGCGGCTGCTGTCCGGCCGCAACCATCGTGTCTACACGGCGATCTGCGTGGTGACGCCGAAGGAAGCCTTTCGCCAACGCCTGATCGAGACCCGCGTGCGCTTCAAGCGGCTCAACGAGGACGACATCCAGGCCTATATCGGCTCCGGCGAATGGCGTGGCAAAGCCGGCGGCTATGCGGTGCAGGGCATCGCCGGATCGTTCGTGGTCAAGATGGTCGGCTCCTACACCAACATCGTCGGCCTGCCGCTCTATGAAACGGTCACGCTGCTCGGCGGCGAAGGTTTTCCGATCCGCTTCGGCTGGTTGAATGCCAGCTGACCCGCCCAAAGATGAAGCGCCGTCGAAGCCTTCATCCAAGCCGTGCCCGGAATGCGGCAAGCCGGCCGAGAACCCCAAAACCTTACCCTTCTGCTCCTCCCGCTGCCGCGACGTCGACCTGAACCGCTGGCTGTCCGGGCGCTACGTCATCCCCGGCAAAGAGAATGAGGGAGAAGACGAGGAGTAGGGCGGCTCTCTCAACGAGTCGCATCGCGGAGAGAGCCCCCACCCAGAGTTCGTCGCCGCCGACTGGCCCAGGAACCATATGCCCCGACACCAAATACCGCTTATTCCCCAACAATTTGGCGGATAACTCCCAAGCGGGCCTGCCGCGCCGTAGCCGAAGGCGAAGGCGGGTGGACACGGCCCTCTCGCCCCACTATAAACCGCCCGCTCCGGGCCGTTTTCGCCCCGCAGTGCCCAGGTAGCTCAGTTGGTAGAGCATGCGACTGAAAATCGCAGTGTCGGTGGTTCGATCCCGCCCCTGGGCACCATTAACCTCAGTAACGCCGCATCCCGAAAGAGTTGCCGAGCAGGGGCTTGTCCCGCTTGGGCGAAGCCGGATGGTTCGATCCCGCCCCTGGCACCGTTTGATGACCCGAGAACCTGACGCAGCGGCCCCGGCTTCCACCCGCAGGCAAGGCCGGGGCGCCGGATCGCAGCTATCTCCGTGATGTTACGGGAGTTTTGACAAAACATTAAGCCTGCCCGAACACCAAAACTTAAGGCTGCTGACGCTACGCTCGAGGATTGCAAGATCCCGGCGGTGCCCGGCCCGCGGCCATGCGGAACGCGGGCGGTTCAGGCGAAGATAGTCGATGTCATATTTCAAGGCGTTGCTATGCTCTGAGAGCGCAACCGTGGGTTTCCGGCTCGCACGGGATTGCGTGCTGTGATTCACGCCCGCAGATTGGTCCGCAAAGCTGCCAAGGCAATCCTGCGAAATGCCCCGCTGCAGATCGCGCTGTTCTTCTTGCCGCTGGTGTGGATCGGCTACTTCGCGATCACGTCTTCGGAACGGGCGGAAGCGCTGCAACAGGCGCGGGCGCACGGAGACAGTGTCGCTGAACTGTTTGAGGAAAATTCCGAGCGGATATTCGAACGGGTGGATCAGTCATTGCGGGTCGTGCGTGCGCTTTACGCACAGGATCCGGCCACCTTCAGCCTGAAATTCTGGGCCGGCAAGGCGCAGATGGCGAGCGGCGACGTGGTTCAGTTCTCGCTGATCGGACCGAACGGCTATTTGTTCGATACGACGACCGGCTATTCCGGCCCGCCGCTCTATCTCGGGGACCGGGAGCACTTCATCAAGGTGATGGAGCTGACCGAAGATCGGATCTATGTCGCAAAGCCGGTGTTCGGGCGGGCGTCGAACAAATGGACCATCCAGATCGCAAGAAAGCTGTTCGACCACGGGAACGGTCCGGCGGGCGTCGTCGTCGGCTCGATCAGTGTGGACGTGGTCGGCAGGTTCTACGAAACCGCAAAGCTCGGTGTCGGCGGAACCCTCGTTCTCAGAAATAGCGACTACATCGTGCTCGCCGCGCGGGGAATAGACCAGGGCGCGGTGTTGGGACAGCGCAATCCCGGCCACGCTGAAGGCGAGTTACGGGACCGCTCCTATAGCCAGTACTGGAACTGGAGCGGGAGCGAAGGTCGCCCGAACCGGACCAACAGGTTGATCACCGCGCGCAGATCGCGGGTTTTTCCGCTGATCTTTACCGCCGGCATTTCGGAGCAGGAGATCTATTCGCGCTCTGAAGCCAGGAAGAAAATCTATCTCGGTGGAGCACTTCTGCTCACGTTCATCATCCTGACGGCGACCGCGCTGCACTGGCGAAGACAGAAGGCGCTCGATGCGGCGCAGCGCGAACTGCGCGACTCCGTGAGCAAATTCGAGGACGCGCTGCGAAACCTTCCGCAAGGGCTCAGCATGTTCGACGGCGACGATCGCCTGATTGCGTTCAATCGACAATGGCTCGATGCCTATGGGCTTTCGCCTGAGAACATCAGCGTCGGCATGGATTTCCGCGAGGTGTTTGCGCACCAGGAGGCCGTGCGCGATCTCGACGCCTATCTGGTCGACCTCAAGGACCGGCTCGCCAAATCGGAACACACCTCCAACACGGTGCAGTTTCCGGACGGGCGCGTCATCTACATATCCTATGGACGGCGCGAGAGCGGCGGCTGGGTTGCGACGCATGAAGACATCACCGAACGCAAGGCTTCCGAGGACCGGATCGAGAAGCTGGCGCACTATGACAGCCTGACCGGCCTTGCCAATCGCAACCTGTTCAAGGGGTCGCTTGACGAAGCGCTGGACAAGTATTTTCTGCACCAGACGCCGTTCGCCGTGCTGTTGCTGGATCTCGACAAGTTCAAGTCCGTCAACGACGCGCTCGGCCACCACTGCGGCGATGCGCTGCTCAAGCAGGTCGCCGGCCGGATCAAGGCGCAGGCCCGAACCGTCGATACGGCGGCCCGGATCGGCGGCGACGAGTTTGCGCTGATCGTGGCGCCGGGGCCGTCCGCGCTGCAGGACGCCGCCGCAACGCTCGCCGCGCGCCTGGTCCAGGCCATTGCCGAGCCCTATGAAATAGACGGCCACCCGGTCGTGATCGGATGCAGCATCGGTGTCGCCGTGGTGCCCGGGCATGGCACGCGCATCGATGAAATTCTTCGCAATGCCGATCTTGCGCTCTACAAGTCGAAGAACGCCGGTCGAAATTGCTTCCATCTCTACTCGCCGGAACTCAAGGCCGAAGCCGACCAGCGCGACATCCTTGAAATCGAGCTTCGCGAGGCGATCTGGCGCGAAGAGATCGAGGTGTTCTATCAACCCATATTCGAGCTCTCGACCGGCCGCGCGAAATCGGTCGAGGCGCTGGCGCGCTGGCGCCACAAGACCAGGGGCCTGATCCCTCCCGCCGAATTCATTCCGGTGGCGGAACGGGGAGGGCTGATCGGCGAGCTCGGCAATCTGGTGCTCGCCAAGGCGTGTCGCCATGCCGTGATGCTGCCGGACGACATCAAGGTTGCGGTCAACCTGTCTGCTCTGCAATTTGCCGGCGGCAGTCTCGTCGATTCCGTCATGGTCGCGCTGGTCGACAGCGGACTTGCCGAGACGCGGCTGGAGCTCGAGATCACCGAGAGCGTCTTTCTGGCCGACAGCCAGGAAAATCTCAAGACGCTCGAACGCCTGAAGCGACTCGGCGTTTCCATCGCGCTCGACGATTTCGGCGTCGGCTATTCGTCACTGTCCTATCTGACCGCCTTTCCGTTCAACAAGGTCAAGATCGACAAGTCCTTCATCGACAGGATCGGTCGCGCCGAGACCGTTGCCGTCCTCGGATCGATCGTTCAGCTTGCGAAGACGTTGAACCTTTCGATCGTCGCCGAAGGCGTCGAGACATCCGAACAGGTCGAAAAGATCCGCGCGCTCGGCATTGCCCTGGGCCAGGGATACCTCTTCAGCAAGCCCGTGCCGTTCGGCGAACTGTTGCTGCAGGTTCTCCCCGAGAGCGAGCGGCAGGCCGTGGCGTGATAGATCGTGTAGGGCGGATTTAAGCCGCAGGCGTAATCCGCCGCCTTCGGTTCAACGCTAATCGAACGTGCTTCGTTTGGCCAGGGACGGCGGATTACGCCTTCGGCTCCAATCCGCCCTACTCGAGCTCTGGTTCAGTCCGCCCTTCGAGATTGCGTAGGTCGCAATCGAGGGATTTGCGAGGATTGCGTTGATCGACGACATGTTGATGAAGACGCCGCCGTTGCCCCCGGCAATCATCGCCCACGCGGCAGCCTGAACACCGAGAAAAGGCCCCTTCAGGTTCACGCCCAGGACCTTGTCGAAATCGTCGTCGGAGATCGTGAGGAAGTCCTGGCTGCGAACAATCCCTGCGTTGTTGATCATCACGTCGAGTTGGCCGAACTCTCGTACAGCGATGTCGACCGCACGCTCGACATCCGCGCGCCTGCTGACGTCGGCGATGACCGTGCGCAGGCGGTTTGCCGAACCGTCTGACATGCTCGCAAGGTCGGCAAGGCCGGCCTCATCGAGGTCGATCGCGACGACGCTCGCGCCGTCATTCAGGAACCGTTCGACGCAGGCCCGGCCCAATCCACGCGCGCCACCCGTGACGATGACGACTTTTGAATGCTGCGTCGGGAAGACGCCGGAGCTGTCGCTGTTTCCTGAGGTCATGATGCCACGCGCCTGTTGCTCCGCTCTTGCCAATGCAGAGCTGAGCCGACACTGCCATGTCCGTTGCCGGCAGGCGTCTAGTATATGGTGCGAACAGCTATAGCGAAATTGGATCGGTCAGGGATGTGCCTCACGTTCGCAGCGCGTAGGGCGGATTGGAGGCGAAGCCGTAATCCGCCGTTGTGAGCTAGTTACGTGACAGTGAGCTAAACATTCTCGAGTGCGTGGCACGTGCAGCGCGTAGGCGGATTTAAGCCGAAGGCGTAATCCGCCGCCTTCGATTTAATGCCAATTCAGCCTGCGCTCCGCCGAATACGGCAGCGCCTTATGATTACCTCATCATGGGAGTGGCAGGGGCCGGTGATCGGATGGAGAAGCGCCGAGATATCGGCGAGCGGCTATGCTTGCTCGTCGTTGGCAAAGAACGGCGGATTACGCCTTCGGCTCCAATCCGCCCTACAAGCTCTACGGTTACGCTGTTCCTGAATTTCAAACTCACCCCGCCACCAGCAACCTTAACACCGCATCATACCGAATGCCCTGCTCGCCAACGAGGGCCATCGCATCGACCTTGGCGCCGGCGTCGTTATACGTGCCGAAAAATCCGATGTATTGGACGCGGGCCACCATCGGTCGGTCTGTCGGGGTATGTTCGTTACTGGTCATCTTGCCTTTCCAGCTTCCGCCAGAGCATTCGTAGTTGCCGGTGTAGTAGACGTAGGCGTCGCCGCCGTGGATCTCGCCGTCGCGCAGGATCAGGACGCCGCCGACGTCATCGGCCACGCCGTCGCGGGATTTGGCGGATAGCGAATAGAGCCCGTTCCTGATCATGAATGTTTCCACGCCCGATCGCCAGCCAACATTGCCGGCGCATACCCGCTGCTCACCCGTGCACCTTGCCGCTCCGGGAGGCGCGACTTAAACTTATAACCGGCGGACACCGAAATGGCGACGCAATCGCCCGGATGGATCCGTCGTCGGGAGGATTTCATGAAAACGCTCATCGCCGCGGCCGTGGTTGCCGGGATCGCCCTTAACGCGGCCAGTGCCGCGCCATTGCCGGAAGCAAAGCCCGACGAGGCGGGATTCTCGCAAGCCGGGCTCGCCCGGCTGGATGATTTCTTCGCGCGCGAGATGTCGGCGAAACGCGTGCCCGGCGCCGTGGTCGCCATCGCGCGGGACGGCAAGCTCGTCCACTACAAGGCCTATGGCCAGCTCGATCCCACAAAAGGCACGCCGATGCCACTCGATGCCATCTTCGCGTTGGCGTCCATGACCAAGCCGATGGCGGCGGTTGCAGGGTTGACGCTGATGGAGCAGGGCCGTCTGCCGCTGCAGGCCAGTCTCTCGCAATATTATCCGGCGTTTGCCGAGATGAAGGTGGGCGTGCCGCAGGCCGATGGCACGATCAAGATGGAGCCGCAGGCGCGGCCGATCACCATTCACGACCTCTATCGCCACACCTCCGGCCTGATGTATGGCGGCCGGCCGGACAGTTCGAGCCTGGTCGCGCGCCTCTATCCCGACGGCACCGCGCCGGCCATCGAAGGCGATACCCCGGCCTTCATCGACCGCATCACGAAGCTGCCGCTGGCGCATCAGCCGGCGACGGCATTCGAATATGGCTTCTCGATCGACGTGCTGGGCGCGGTGGTCGAGAAAGTCAGCGAGCAGCGGCTCGGCGAATATCTCGGGGCGAATGTCTGGAAGCCGCTCGGCATGAAGGACGCCACCTTCCGCCCCGCGGAGGCGCAGCGCGAGCGTCTCGCCCGTCCGTTCCCCAACGACCCGCTCACCGGCAAGCCGCAGGCCATCAAACTGCTGGACACGCCGACCAAGTCCGATTGCGGCGGCGCCTGCGCGTTTGCGACCGTCGGCGACTACATCCGCTTCGGGCAGATGCTGCTCAATGGCGGCGAGCTCGACGGCCAGCGCGTGCTCGGCCCGAAGACGGTGCATCACATGACCAGCAATCACCTCGGGCCCGGGATCAAGAACAACGTGGCAAACGTCGAGCCGCATCGCGGCGGTTTCAGCTTCGGCCTGTCGGTGGCGGTGCGCACCCATGAAGGCCTGTCGGCGGTCCCCGGCAATCCCGGCGAGTTCAGCTGGAACGGCGCCTACGGCACGCAGTTTTTCGCCGACCCGAAGGAGCGTCTCGTCGTGGTGGTCGGAACCGCGGCGCCAGGCGAATTGCGCAAATATTATCGCGAGCAAGTCCAGGACATCGTCTACGGCGCCATGGTGAAGTGAATCTTGTAGGATGGGTAGAGCGCAGCGAAACCCATCATCTCTCCCCCGTGCAAGCATCGATGGGTTTCGCCGAGTTTATCATCGGGCCGGCCAAAGGCCGGACCCGTTGGCTCTACCCATCCGACGATCTACTGTCGTGCGGTCCGCCTGCTACCGGCTCCGCCAGATGCAGGAATTCGTCGAACGCGACGGCGCCTTCCGCAACGCTGTGGCACGCGCGACTGTCGATAAAGATTTGCGCGTCATGGTCGAAGATCTCGACGATAAAAAGGGGCTGCCTTGCGGCGCAAGCCACTGAGGCAGCGTGCATGCGAATTTCATAGTCGCCGATCCACGCCAGGGAAATCGCCTCACCCTCGGGGCGGGACACCAAGCTGACATAGGCTCGGGAAATTCGCAGCGTTGTAAAATTGTATTCCAACGCACGTCCCACAGCGAAACCTCGCGCTTTGTTGGTCGGCCGCACGATTACCAGCCCCGCCATTACGGGACGCTGGCGGTGAAATTAATGTTTCGAAAGATGGGCCGTGGAATGGCTGCTTAATTTCGGCGCTGTTCCCTTCCCGTCATTGCGAGCGAAGCGAAGCAATCCATATTGCGCCTGGCCGAGGCGTGGATTGCTTCGCGGAGCCTGTCATCGGGCGCGCATTCGCGCGACCCGGTGGCCCGCAATGACGACATGAAGACAGTAGTGCGACAAATTAACCCGACGGGCAAAATTCCGCTTTCCTCGTCGGGCAAATCATCTCTACGAATTTGCGCATCCCGTCCTATCAAGAGGGGCGTTGGCCATCGTCACAACGAGGGGCGGGTCGCGGTGGACGCTGAGGTCGCGATTGACGGTCGCGGCTGAAGCGTACGGTGAAGTCGTGTGGTCCTGACGCCCGTAACGGCGTCAAGTCCCGTGGGAGCTAACGCTTCCGAGGGGCGACGGTGGCAATAGAGGCCGTCTCACCGGGGAGAGCACGAAGTAAGCCGTAAAGCCATTGCGCAGGGAAGGCCGGATGCTCTCCGCTGGACCTGTATGCTCGTGTGCGTGTTCTTGTTGCACAATTGCACACGGGACCGCGGGTGCAGCGCGCACCCGGTCTTCCCTGCGCCCTCTCATTTGAGGGCACGGAAATTTCTGGCAAAGCTCGGGCGCGATGCGTCGCGAGAATGCGAAGCTGCGTTTACATAATGGTGCAAGGCGCGCGCGGCAAACACCGCCGTCGTCCCGGCCTTTTGAGCCGGGACCCATACGCCGCGGCCCATCGGTTAAAGCGCCGGCGTCAGAGACCTTCTGCCAACAACGACCGCCGCGGCGTATGGGTCCCGGCGCAAGGCCGGGACGACCAATAGATGGGCTATTTGAAAATTGAATCAGAGCAAGCCGGGCCGCGCCCGGCGTAGCCCTTTTGGGCGAAGCCGGGTCCTTAACCTCTATGGCGATCCTTCACACCAGGGTCGTATTGGAGTCACGTTGCCGCGCTACATGAGCGCCAACGGGAGTGCGCATGACCAAGATTTCGCCGAACAACTTCAATCCGGAACTGGTTTCAATGATGAGATCGGTGCTGGAATTGGCCTCGGCCCATGTCGACAGCGCGTCGGGCAAGCCCGCCACGCCGGCGATCAAGGTCAAGATGGCGTCGCGCATCCTCGCAACCGCCGCCGCAGGCGTCACCGACGCCGGCCAGTTGCAATCGGCCGCGATCGAAGAGGGGCTGTGCCCGGCGGACTGAGGCGCGCCTTCCTTTTAGAAGCTTGCGTTTAGAAGTTCGCCGCGCCGAGATCGTAGGAGCCGCGGCTGCCGCGCACGTAAACCCGGGCGGCGGCGGCGCAGATCCTGTCGCGGTTGGCGTCGAAGGCGTTCAGGCAGCCCGATTCATCGAGCGGAGTACCCGGCTGGATGCGCGCCAGCGCCGTCTCGTGGACATAGAACGAGGCCTCGATCGCGCTGTCGTAGCCCCAGAATCGCACCGCGCGCCGGGTGTGGTCATAGGCTCGGCTATGGTTCGGAAAATCGATCATGATGGTCACCAGTGACCGTGACGCCGGCCCCAATAGTGGCCGCCGCTAAACAACGCCACCACGACAACAACAAACAGGACAGGTTCAAAACCCAGGATCGGTTCCATCGGAATCCTCCACTGGATTGCGGCTGCGTTCACCGCAAGTCGGCTGGGACAACGGCCCATTCAGGCCGTTGTTCCCACTGGAACCGCGATGAAATCAGGTCGAGTAGCAGCGGCGAAGGGACTTCGCTCCCTCTCCCGCTTGCGGGAGAGGGCTGGGTGGGGGTCTCGCTAGCCGCCGTAGAGATATTTCGGCAGCCACAGCGTCATGCCCGGCCACATATACATGAAGACCATGCAGACGATCACGATGAACATGTAAGGCATCATGCCGGAAAAGATCTGGTTCAGCGTGACGTGCTTGGGTGCAACGCCTTTCAGGTAGAACGCCGACATCGCCACCGGCGGCGACAGGAAGGCGGCC
Organism: Bradyrhizobium sp. AUGA SZCCT0169; assembly: GCF_018130085.1. Taxonomy (NCBI): domain Bacteria; kingdom Pseudomonadati; phylum Pseudomonadota; class Alphaproteobacteria; order Hyphomicrobiales; family Nitrobacteraceae; genus Bradyrhizobium; species Bradyrhizobium sp. AUGA SZCCT0169. Next base: position 12,503 of record NZ_JAFCMC010000034.1, read on the forward strand.
TGCAGGTTCACGAACACCAGCACGCCCCACAGGATCGGATCGACGCCGAAGTGCTTGAGCATCGGCAGGAAGATCGGCACGAAGATCACGATGATCTCGGTCCATTCCAGCGGCCAGCCCAGCACGAAGATGATCGCCTGCGACAGGATCATGAACTGGAGCGTTGTCAGGTTGAGCGACAGCACCCAGCTCTCCAGCAGCGCCTGGCCGCCGAGAATCGCGAACACCGCCGAGAACAGCGCCGAACCGACGAACAGCCAGCACACCATCGACGTGGTCTTGAGGGTGAGGAACACCGCCTCCTTGGTTTTTTTCCAGTTCAGCGTGCGGGCATGGAACGCCAGCAGGAAGGCGCCGGCGGCGCCCACCGCCGCCGATTCCGTGGCGGTCGTGATGCCGAACAGGATCACGGCGAGCACGACCACGGTCAGCAGGCCAAGCGGCATCACCGAGGTGATGAGCAGCCGCAGCACCTCGAACTGCTCGGCCTCCATGATCGCGTAATAGTAGAACAGCAGCAGCAGCAGGACGGCCGCGGTGAACCCGAAATACAGGTAGAAGCCTTCCGGCGGCCCGGACGCCGACGGCGGGGCGGCAGTTTCGCTCTGCAGATTGCCCATCTGCTGCAGCACCTCCGGCTCGCCCTTTTTGGCCGCGCCGGACTGCTGGACCGAGCTGCCCAGTTCCTGAAGCTTTTCCTCGACCGGCTCGCTGCTCGGCGCCCCCTGTCCGAGCGGGGTCGGCGCCTCGCTGCGCTCGATGGCGGTGGGCGCATCCGGCTGCTGGTGGATCACGACGTACCACCAGATGCCCCACAGGGTGCCGAGCGTCATGACCAGCGGCACCAGCACGAACGACAGGCTCTTGAGGATCGTGCCGTAGCCGAGCCGCGCGCCATCCACCGTGATGGCAAGGGCCCGCGACGGGGCCACCGTCGCGGCCAGCAATGCCGGCAGCATCTTTCGCGAGTAGAGCTGCTGGATCTGCGTCACCCACGGCCGCACCGGCACCCGGGTCTCGCTCTCCGGCAGTTTGGGTGCGATTTTGGGGTTAATCAGCGCCCAGCCGATGATGTAGACGAGGTAGAGGAACGCCAGGAAGAAACTCGGAAACATCGCCGCGGCATACAGCTTGACCACCGACTGCCCGGCGACCGCCGCATAGACGATGATCATGACCGAGGGCGGGATCAGGATGCCGAGCGTGCCGCCGGCGGTGATGACGCCGGAGGCGAGTTTCACGTCATAGCCGGCCTTGAGCATCGGGTTGAAGGCGATGACGCCCATCAGCACCACGACGGCGCCGACCAGGCCCGAGGCAATGCCCCAGAAGGTGCAGACGATCAACGAGGCGACCGCGAGCGCCGCCGGCACGCGCCGGAACGCCAGCTGGATGGCGTAGAACATCTTGTCCACCAGCGCGCCGCGTTCCATCACATAGCCCATCAGGACGAACAGCGGGATGGAGATCAGGACGTCGTTGGTCATCGCGCCATAGGTGCGCTGGACCATCAGGTCGAAGATGTGGTTATCGGCCCAGGATTCGCCGGCGCGGTAATAGGCGAAGAAGCCGAAGAACATGCCAAGCCCCATCAGCGTGAACGCCGTGGGGAAACCCATGATGATGACGACGACGATGAGTCCGAGCATCAAAAGCCCGAGTGCCGGATCGCTCATGGCTGTGACGCTCCGCCCAAGCCGCGCTGGCGCGCGCTCTCCTCGATGTTCTGCGCGTGCTCGATCGCGTTGCGGCGCGTTTCATCGTCGACATGCTCGCTCAGCGCCAGTTGCTCCTCGACGACATCGATTTCGCTGACGTCCTTGAGGCGGCTCGGCCACACGCCGGTCTTGAGGCAGATGACGCAGCGCGCGATTTCGGCGGACCCCTGCAGCAGCAGCAAAAAGCCGGCCAGCGGGATCATCGCCTTGAAATGATAGACCGGCGGTCCGTCCGCGGTCACATTCGAATGCTCGTTGATGCGCCATGACAGCGCGGCATAGTCCCAGCCGGCATAGGCCAGCGCCGCGATCCCGGGCAGGAAAAACACGATGTAGAGCACCAGATCGAGCCCGGCCTGGGTGCGCGGCCGCATCGAGGAATAGAGAAAGTCGCCGCGGACGTGGGCGTTCTGCGCCAGCGTATAGGCGCCGCCGAGCATGAACGCCGCGCCGTACAGCATATTCGACGCGTCGAAGATCCATGCGGTCGGCATGTTCAGGATGTAGCGCTTGAAAACCTCGGCGCAGACGAGAAGCATCAAGCCCATCACCAGCCAGGCGGCCGCCTTGCCGGCAAAGGTGCTGATACCGTCGAGGGTATGCAGAAAACGGTCGCTGTTCATGAAATCTGGACTGCTTGGTACGGGCTGCCTGGTACAGGAATGATCCGGACGGGGTCGGGCGTAATGGCCGACCTGAGATCCGGCGCCGCGTCGGAGCGCGTTCACGTCGTGAATGCGCAGGCGATGGCCAGCCGACGATACAAGACCCCGCCCGGGATTGCCATCCCGGACGGGGTCTGTTGGCCGATTCTATTGCCGTTAGGTCCGCTTCTTGGCGTTGGGTCCGAAGTAGTGGTTATACGCCATGCGGCGGTTCACCACCGTGTCCTGCTCCCACTGCGTCGCGCGCTTGGCGAAGGCCAGCTGGGACGCCACGATCTCCTTGAACAGCGGATTCTCCGCCGACTTTTTCTCGACGACCTGATCGTAAATATCGAGCTGCGCCTGCAGCACCGAGTCAGGGGTCTTGTAGAACTTGACGTTATCCTTGGTCTGCATCTCGGCGTAGTCTTTCGAATACCGGTCGATCGCCTTCCAGGCCATGTCCTGCCCGGCCGCTTCGGCGGCGTTGTCGAGGATCGCGCGGATCTTCGCCGGCAGCGCGTCGTACTTGTCCTTGTTGAACATGATCTCGAACTGCTCGGCATTCTGGTGATAGCTCTGCAGCATGCAGATCTTGGACACGTCGGGGAAGCCGAGGACGCGGTCCGACGTGGCGTTGTTGAATTCGGCGGCATCGAGCAGGCCGCGATCGAGCGCAGCGACGATTTCACCGCCGGGCAAGGCGTTGACCGCGGCACCCATGCCGCTGAACACGTCGATCGAAATGCCGACGGTCCGGAACTTGACGCCCTTGAGGTCGTCCGCCTTGGTGACCGGCTTCTTGAACCAGCCGAGCGGCTGGGTCGGCATCGGCCCATACGGGAACGAGACGACGTTGGCGCCGATCGAGTTGTACAGCTTCGCCAGAAGCTCCTTGCCGCCGCCGTACTTGTGCCAGGCCAGCAGCATGTTGGCGTCCATCGCATAGCCGGGACCGGAGCCCCACAGCGCGAGCGCGTTCTGCTTGCCGTAATGATAGGCGAGCACGCCGTGGCCGCCGTCGAGCGTACCCTTCGAGACCGCCTCGAGCAGGCCGAAGGCGGGCACCACGGCGCCGGCCGGCAGCACCTCGATCTTGAGGTCGCCGCCGGTCATGTCGTTGACCTTCTTGGCGTAGTCGAGCGCATACTCGTGGAAAATGTCCTTGGCCGGCCAAGTGCTCTGGAAGCGCATGCTGGTCGCGCCTTGCGCGCTGGCGATGCTCGGTGCCGCGACCGTTGCTGCGGCGCCCGCGGCGGCCGCTTTCAGGAAGCGGCGGCGGCTGGAAGTGGTGTCCTTTTTGGATGTCGTCATGGTTTCCTCCCCGTTTTGACGGCGATCCAACCGAGGATGCGCCCCTTATTATTGGAAGGGAGACAAAGGCTTGCGCAGGTGTTTGGCAAGAATGTTCGGGAAGATGCGACGCTTCGACGCGGCAGATGGTGAACAACGTCGATGACTGCTTCCGGATTTATTCCGAAGGCGCTGAATTAAATTTCGCAAGCCCGCGATGTCGTATGCGACTTTCGTTTAAGTCACGGTGCGCGCGCGCCGTCCCTCGATCGGATAGGCGGGATCGTTGAACCCCGGTGTGGATGGATGCCCACTCACGACCAGCCGGTCGATCAGCGCTTCGTCCTCCGACGTGAAGCGATAATCGAGCGCCTTCAGGTAGTCGTCCCACTGCTGCTCGGTGCGGGGACCGGCGATCACGGCGGACACGAATGACGAGTTCAGCACCCATGACACCGCGAACTGCCCGGCGGTGATGCCGCGCCCTTCGGCGTGCTCCTTGATTTGCTGCGCGAGCTGCAGCGATTCCGGCCGCCATTCGGTCTGCATCATGCGCTTGTCGTTGCGGCCGGCGCGGCTGTCCTTGTCGGGCGTGGCATCGGGCAGGTACTTGCCGGTCAGCACGCCGCGCGCCAAGGGGCTATAGGGCACGATGCCGAGACCGTAATAGCCGCAGGCCGGGAAGTGCTCGACCTCCGGCATCCGGTTCATGGCGTTGTAATACGGCTGGCTCACGATCGGACGATCGATGCCGTTGCGGTCGCAGATGTTGCAGATCTCGGCGACGCGCCAGGCGCGGTAATTCGAGACGCCGAAATAGCGGATCTTGCCCTGCCGCATCAGGTCGCCCATCGCGCGCACGGTCTCTTCCAGCGGCGTCGCGTGGTCTTCCTTATGCAGATAGTAGATATCGATATAGTCGGTGCCGAGCCGCTTCAAACTCTCTTCCGCCGCCTGCAGCACCCAGCGCCGCGACAGCCCGCCGCAATTGGGATCGTCACCGATCTGGTTGGCGAGTTTTGTCGCGAGCACCCAACTGTGCCTGATGTTGGCAATGGCGCGGCCGACCACTTCCTCGGACTTGCCGCCATTATAGGCGTCCGCGCTGTCGATGAAATTGATCCCGGCCTCGCGTGCCTTCGCCACGATCCGCGACGACGTCGCTTCGTCGGTCGGCCCGCCGAACATCATGGTGCCGAGGCAAATCGGTGAAATCTTCAGGCCGCTGCGGCCGAGTTGGCGATATTGCATCGGGCGGATCCTCTAACTTGAGCCGTCATTCCGGGGCGATGCGAAGCATCGAACCCGGAATCTCGAGATTCCGGGTCTGGTGCTAACGCACCATCCCGGAATGACGGTGTCTAACTTTCATTCTTCAATATTTTAAACACGCCCGATGCCATCGCGATACAGCGCTGGTCGACGGTGACTTCGGTGGTGATGAAAATCAGGCTGCGGGTGGCGCGCACCACGTGTGGCTTCGAGATCAGCACCTCGCCGATCCTGCCGGACTCGACGAAATGCGTGTCGAGCTGCACGGTCGCCAGCGTCGGTTTGCCCGAGACGTGTCGCGCGGTGATGCCGCAGGTGCGATCGGCAAAGGTCATCAGCACGCCGCCCTGCACCAGGCCGCGGCGGTTGTGATGCTTGTCCTCGGTGATCAGCGCGAATTCAAGCTCGCCGTCGAGCGTTCGCTGCCACAGGGGTCCTATCAGATGCAGGAATCCGGTCGTCTCGACGATTTTCCAGCCATCGGATTTGAGCTTCTCCGTGGCGGCCCTGGTCGTCATCTGATGCATTCCGTTCCCTGCAGGCGGTCATGTCCTGAACGTCATTTCATCAAACGCGGGAGTATTGTAGTCAAGCGTCATGGCCCGTTCATTTGATGATGCCACCCGGCGAAATATCGCAGAGCTTGTTGCAGCTTTTTCGCGGGCGACCGCGGATGAGCCGGAGCCTGCGCTGAAGCGGGCCGCCGTTGTCATCGCGCTCACCGAAAGCGAGAATGGTGCCGAAACGGCGTTTCTCCTGACGCGGCGTGCCGAGGGCCTGCGCTCCCATTCGGCCCAATGGGCGCTGCCGGGCGGACGCTGCGATCCCGGCGAGACGCAAGTCCAGTCGGCGTTGCGCGAGCTTCATGAAGAACTCGGCCTGGAGCTCGGAGAGAGCGATGTGCTGGGCCTGCTCGACGACTATCCGACGAGGTCCGGCTATCTGATCACGCCGGTCGTGGTGTGGGCGAGCACGAAGGCCGCGCTGGTGCCGAACCCGGCGGAGGTGGCTTCCGTGCATCGCATCGCGCTTGATGAGATCGAGCAGCAAGATGCGTTCAGCTTCACCAAAATTCCCGAAAGCACACGGCGCGTGATCCGCTTTCGCCTCGCCGGCCAACACATCCACGCGCCGACGGCGGCACTGATCTATCAATTCCGTGAAGTGCTGGCCGGCCGCAATACCCGCGTGGCCGAGCTGGAGCAGCCGGTGTTCGCCTGGAAATAGGGCGTCCTGAGTTCGTCATTGCGACACGTTGGCTCGCAACGACGATGGGTAGGGTTGTCTGGAACACGGGTTGCGGATGTCGGCAGTTTCAGCGACCATACGGCCAACAAGAACAATGATCCCAAGGGAGTGCTGAATGCGCGGTAACGCTTTAGCCGTCATCATCGCCGTCGGCTTCGCCGCCAGCCTCAACAGCGCGCAAGCTCAAAACTATCCGACCCGGGCGATCACGCTGGTGATTCCGTTTGCGCCTGGTGGTTCGACCTCGATCGTCGGCCGCGGCATCGCCGACAAGATGAGCGAACTGCTCGGCGAGAAGGTGGTGGTTGACAACCGCCCCGGCGCCGGCGGCACGATCGGCACCAAGGCCGTCGCCAAGAGCGATCCCGATGGCTACACGCTGGTGCTGGGCTATACCGGCACGCTCGCGATCGGGCCCTCGCTCTACAAGAGCGCCGGCTACGATCCGCGCAAGGATTTCGCGCCGATCGGCCTGATCGGCAATGCGCCGAATTCGCTGGTGGTGCATCCGTCGTTTCCGGCCAAGACCGTTGCCGAACTGATCGCGCACGCAAAGGCCAATCCCGGCAAGGTCAATTTCGGCTCGGCCGGCGCCGGCACGGTCAGTCACATCACCGGCGAATATTTCGCCCGCACCGCCGGGATCACGTTGGTGCATATTCCCTACAAGGGAACCGGTCCGGCGCTGACCGATCTGTTGGGTGGCCATATCCCGATGGCGTTTGCGCCGATCCCGGCCTCGCACCCCAACGTCTCGGCCGGCAAACTGCGCGCCCTCGCGGTGACCAGCACGACCCGCTCCGGCCTGCTGCCGGACGTGCCGACGATGGCGGAAGCGGGCCTTGCCGGCTTCGATGCGTCGCTGTATTACGGCCTCGCGGCGCCTGCCGGCACGCCGCGCCCCATCATCGACAAGCTCAACAAGGTGCTGCGCGACGCACTTGGCTCCGACGAGGTCAAGAGGCAATTGGCCAATGACGGCACCGAAATCACACCCGGCACGCCGGAGGACTACGCCGATTTCATCGACAAGGATGAAAAGAAGTGGTCGCAACTGATCAAGACCAGCGGCGTCGAGCAGGAGTGAGCGGCACCGCGCCGCGCCGTTTCGGGCACTTTGTTAACCGATTTGAGCCCGGCAATTGATACAACGGGGCCATGCGCCTGCAATTGATTCGCCTTTATTTCTGCCTTGTCGCGCTCGCGCTTCCCGCGGGCGCGCCGCCGGCTTTGGCCATGGACGCGCTGCCGGCCTCAGCGGCGGATGCGATGGCGCAGGCGGCCTCGCCACAGGCGATCGCGGAATATCGCCGCAAGCTGAAGGAATATCAGGCCGCGCGCGCCGCATTCGAGCAGGAAGCCGAGCCCTACTGGAGCGCGATTGCCGAAAAACGGCGTGGCCGCAATGCCAAGCGGCGCGAGCGCCAGGCCATCACGCTCAATGATTATGTGCTGACGCAGCCGCCGCTTTACGACGGGCCGAAGCGGCCGGTGGATCCGGAGCCCGACGACAAGCCGCGCGAGCGCAAGCCGCTTCCGGTGGTCTCCGATTTCCTGCAAGCCGCCGCGGCGCATTTCCAGTTTACGCCGCAGCGGCCCGCCAGCGAAGTCGAGTTCAAGCGCGCCTATGGCCGCGTCGCATTGGCTTCCGGGCTGACGCGCGAGCAGATCGTTCGGGTCTATTCGTTCGAGACCGGCGGCAACGGCAATCACGACATGCAATCCGGATTGAGTTCCTCGCGCCCGGGCTCGCGCGCGATCTCGACGGCGGTTGGCTACAACCAGTTGCTCACCACCAACACCGTCTCGCTGCTCGCCGAACAGGGGCATGACATCGTCAAGGCGTTGACGGAGAAGGCCGCCGGCCTGTCAGGACCGGCGCGCAAGGCGATGGATCACAAACTGGCGGTATTGAAGCGGATGGTCGCGTTCACGCGCTCGGTGCCGGTGCAATGGTCGGAGCACGAGAAGCTCGCCAGCACGCCGCAGGGCTGGGGGGTCCACGCCATGGTGCTGGACATCGACGTCGGCCCGCTGCTGCAGACCCACAAGCTGCTGACCTCGGTGCTGTTCGCGCGCGCCAAGGGTTACACCAGGCCGCTCAGCGCCGCTGAACTCGAGATGATGAACCTGACCGGTGACAGCACCGGCCTCGACATGGTGACGATGCCGCAGGCGATGCGCGAGCAGGTGCCGACCTCGAATTTCTTCCAGCGCGGTGGCTACGAGCGCAACCCGGTCGCGATCCGCCACAACACGGTGGCAAAACTGCTTGCGATCACCGACGAGCGGATGGACGTCAACAGCGGCAAGCCAGGTGCGAAGGAACTGGCGGCGGCGTTTTAGGCGACTCTGCTGAAACATCGTCGTCCCGGCCTTGAGCCGGACCCATACGCCGCGGCCCCTCTGTGTGGACGCTGGCGTTAGAGACCATCCGTTACAATGACCGCCGCGGCGTATGGGTCCCGGCGCCTGATGCGCAATTGCGCACTAGGCCGGGACGACAAGCGGTGGTTAAGCGCACCCCTCAATTCGCGCCGAACTTGAACTTGCCGTCGTCTTCGAGGTAGGGGCCGGTGCGCATGTAAAGCTGGCCGTTCTCGCCGACGAAGAACAGCGTGCCCTTCGGCACTTTCTTGGCGCCCTTCAGCAGCGTGCCGGCGTTGTTGGTGCCCAACTTGTACGCAACCGTCTTGCCGTCTTTGCCGTAGGCATAGCCCGTGCCGGAGGTCAGCTCCCAGGGCGTTGGCGCGGCGGCCTGTGCGAATGCAGACGACGTCAGCCCGCCGAGCGCGGCCGCGATCAAAAAGGTCTTGGCTGAAATTCCCGTCATCGTTGTCCCTCCCAGCGGCCAAAATTGGCTTCTGCCCCATTCGTTTGAACAAATCACGAACGTCATTATTCCGTCAATGGTACCTTCGCCGCATCACGCCTTCATCTGCGACTTTGTGATTTCCCGCCTTCGACTTCGCGACTATGTTCCGGTTTCCGGTTACAAACCGCTATTGCCAGAAACGTTATAGGGATGATTCGGATGAACCTCGTCATGAAGATTGGTTTCGGTGTTGCGCTGTCTTTCATGACGCTGGCTTCCGCTGTCCAGGCCGACGAATTCAAGCTCAGCAACAACCAGCGGATTGCCTGCAGCCGCGGCCTGAGCCCCGGCAAGCTCAACACCGCAACCTGCAGATCGTACGCGTATGTCTTCAACATCAAGACCTCGGAATATTTCCGCTGCCAGGTCACGCTGGCGCTGACGCGCGACAACAAGGAAGTCATCAACGTGCAGGCCGACGGCAACTGCGCCAAGAAGCCCCGCATCTTCGAGACCGATTCGAACTATTCGTTCGACGCCACCGAAACCGAACCGCCGAACACCAACTCGTTCTTCGGGCCCGGCGGCTATGCGGTGTGGGCCAGCGACAACAATGCGCGCAAGGTGCGCGGCTGCATCATCATCTCGTCCGGCCTCGGCTCCGACATCTCGAAATGTCTCGACATGAAGTTCGATTGATGGGCGGCGGGCGTGACAGCCGCCCCCTCCGCGCCGGGCGCGCCGCCGCCGCCCTGGCCGTTTCCTGAACGAATCCGGTTTGAGGGACGCGCGATGTCCCTCGAACCGCTTGCCGTCGGACACGCGGACGAGCTCTGGCACGCCGCGCAGGGCGCCGATGCGTCATTTGCCTATTTGCGCTACGGGCCGTTCGCGCAGCAGTGCGACTTGCTGGAGTTGATCACCGAACTGGCTGCGCGGGCCGATCAGCCGTTCTGGGCGGTGCGGGCGAAAAGCAGCGGCGTGGCTCAAGGCTGGCTCTCGCTGTGCGATATCTATCCTGCCGACGGCGCGATCGAAATCGGGGCGATCTGGTTTTCGCCGCGGCTGCAGCGAACCCGGGCCGCGACCGAAGCGATCTTTCTCCTGATGCAATATGCGATGGAGGAATTGCAGTACCAGCGGCTGGTCTGGCGCTGCAACGCGGCAAACCAGGCGTCGCTGAACGCGGCCGCGCGCTACGGTTTTACGCCGGAAGGTACATGGCGTGGTTCGGCCTTCAGCAAGGGGCGTCGCTGCGACGTGGCGTGGCACTCGATCATCGCCGCCGAATGGCCGGCGCGCCGCGCCGCCATCGCCGCGTGGCTCGCGGACGGGAATTTCGATGAACATGGCCGCGCGCGCACGCGGCTGGTCCATCCGTGAGCCAGTTCTTGACGAAGTTCGGCTGAGCCCGACCGAGCGCCCCTCACGGCTTTTGCCCGACGGGGGATGGCAGCACGGGGGGCGAGCGGGCAAATTTCTTGACCCCGAGCGGCTTGCTGAACAGATAGCCCTGGACCAGATCGAAACCCATGTCATGCGCAGCGAGAAAATCGGTGCGGGTTTCGACGCCCTGGGCGATGGCGCGCGCGCCGTGGTCCTGCGCCAGCTCGACGATGTGGCGGCATACGGTCTGCTTCAAGCGGTCATCCGCGCAGCCGGTGACAAACTGATGATCGACTTTCAGCTCGACGAATGGAAAGTTCCGGAGCCCCATGAGCGCCGGCCATTCCGGGCCGACATTATCGACGGCAATCGCGATATTATGCAGGCGCACCTGTCTGGCGACGTCGATCACGAGATCCAGATTGTCCGTCACCTCGGCGCTGTCGATCTCGATGATCAAGCCGCCGAACGCGGGATGGTCGGGCATTCCGAGACAAAGGTCGCGCACCGTTTCGCGGCCCCTTAAAAACGAAACCGGCAGGTTGATCGAGAGATCAACCGGACCTTGCTGCTCCAGAAGGTAATGCCAATCCTCAATCGCGCGGCCGATCACGAACTCGGACAGCGCGCGATAATGCGGATCCTTGTCGTCCGGAATGAAATACGCCGGTGGAACGACGCCCCAGGCGGGATGTCGCATCCGCACCAGCGCCTCAGCGCCGCAGGGAATCAGGGTGCGGGCATTGATCTTTTGCTGATACCACAATTCGAGCCACCCGGCCTTCAGCGCCTCGGCCACGTCCACCGCCGGGCTCGGCGCCGGTTCGGTGGGCAGCAGCGAGGCGACGCTGGCCCGCAACGTTCCGGCGCTGAAGGGCGTCGGCAGCGATGGCAGCATCGCGATGTCGTATTCCTCGGCAATTTGCCGAACCGCCTTTACCATAATCGAGTCCGGTGGGCCGATGATGAGCACCTTGCCGCCGAAATTTTTCCGGACCAGAACTTCGAGAATTTCGCCGACTTCGGTCCCGTTGACGGACACGCCGAGCACGACGAGGTCGGGCTGTTGTGCGTCAAGCACTCCCGCCAACTCGCTTGCACAAGCGCATGCGCTGGTGATGAAGCCGAGTTCCTCGAGCGCGTCAGAGAGGAACAGCCGCAGGTGTTTCTTGGCGTCGGCCACGCAGGCGCGGGGCATCATCCTTCGTAGTCCGAAGCCACCGGCGCGCGCATGCGCGTTTGCATTGATCAGATTCATTCCGTCCCCCTGCTCAGATATCGACGCTAGTCGTACATCCGCGCGGCGGCGCTAATCATGGAGTTTTAGGGACACGGTGATGAATGCGTGGGTAAGGTTAAAGCCGCCAATGAAATTAGAATTGTAACGAAAGCGGCAAGTCATCTGGCTGTAATATGACAACTCGGGAGCCCAACGGAGATCCATCCGTTGGTCGTTGCTGTCGTCGGCATGTTCTATGAACTGACGCGTGCATTGCGCGCTGTTTCATTGCTGGACGCGCGTTAACGCCTGTGGTCGCTTGTCGGCGCGGCCACAGTTTATGTTCGCGCCGAACAGAAGAATCGCTTCATCGCAGGCGGGCCGTGCGGAATGCGATCGTCACTCCGGCTTGATGCCGGCGAATTTGGCCACCTTGCCCCACTTCTCGGTTTCCGCCAGCACGTAAGCCTGCATGTCCGCGGGCGACCCGCCGGCCGGCTCGGCGCCGAGCTTGCGCAGCCGCGCGATGCCGTCCTCTGTCTTGAGGAATTTGTCGACGCTGGCGTTGAGCCTGTCGATGATCTCCTTCGACGTCTTGGCCGGCGCACCGATGGTGAACCAGGATGCCGCCTCGTAACCGGGTACGCCGGCTTCCGCGATCGTCGGCAGATCAGGCAGGCCCGGCCAGCGCTTGGCGGAGGAGACCGCCAATGGACGGATCGAGTTGGATTCGGCGAACGGCTGCGAGGCCGGCAGATTGTCGATCGTCAGCTGCACGCGGCCGGCGATCAGGTCGGTCAGCGCCGGTGCGCTGCCCTTGTAGGGAACGTGAGTCATCTCGACGCCAGTCATCGACTTGAACAATTCGGTCGAGACATGCGCGGTGCTGCCGAGCCCCGGCGTGCCGTAGAACAACTCGCCCGGTTTCGATTTGGCATAGGCGATCAGCTCCGCGACCGATTTCACCGGCAGCGAATTGGTGACCGAACAAAGATTGGGTACCCGCGCGATGATGATGACCGGCGCGATATCCCTGGCCTGGTCGTAGTTCATGTTCTTGAACACGAACTGGTTGATGGCGTGCGTGCCCGGCGTTCCCACCACGAAGGTGTAACCGTCGGGCTCGGCCTTCGCGACGAATTCAGCCGCGATGTTGCCGCCGGCGCCGGTCTTGTTTTCGACGATGAATTGCTGGCCGAATTCCTCGGAGACTTTTGCCGCGACCACGCGCGCCAGGATGTCGGTGGTGCCACCGGCCGCGAACGGCACGACCAGTTTGACCGGCCGTGTCGGCCATTGATCGGCGCCCGCCCGCCGCGGCAACAGCGACATACCGCCAAGGGCAGCGGCGCCGGTCAGCACAGCGCGGCGGCTCAGGCGGTGCGGATGGATAATCTTCGAAGTCATGTCGGTCCCTCCAAAATTTCGGCGGACCGTATTTGTTAATCGGCGCGACCGCCACCCCCGTCGGCGTCATGCCTCGGGGCTCCGGCATCATGGCGCAGAATCCGATCAGGCCGATAGCGGCGAATGACGCAAGAAGCGCACGGTCAAAGAAATGACCGCGGCCCTTGGCGGACCGCGGTCAAATGCAATCAGAAAATTGCAGGCAGCCGGCGTTAGCCGCCGATGCCTTTTTCCTTGAAGTACTTCAGCGCGCCGGGATGGAACGGGATCGGCGAGCGATCCTGTACCTGGTTGTCGAGCGAGAAGCTCTCGGCTTCCTTGTGCACGGCAACGATGTCGGCCTTCTTCTCCACCAGCGTCTTGACGATCGTGTAGGCATCGTCGTTGCTCATCTTGTCGCCGGTCACGATCAGGTTCCAGACCTCGGCGATGGAATTGTCCTTGTCGTAGCCGGGATAGGAGCCTGCCTTGATCTTGCTTGACGTGTAGAGCTTGCCGTACTTGGCATTCATCTTCGCGGCGAGGTCGCCGTGATCGATCAGCTTCATCTTGATGCCCGGCGTTGCCGCCAGATCGGTCACCGCTGCGGTCGGAATGCCGCCGACCCAGAAGAACGCGTCGATCTTGCGGTCCTTGATGGCGTTGACGGATTCCGCGACGCCGAGTCGCTCGCGCTTCATGTCCTTGTCCTTGTCGAGGCCGGCGGCCTCGATGACGCGGAACGCCATCACTTCGGTTGCGCCGCCCGGCGAACCGGTCGAGACGCGCTTGCCTTTCAGGTCGGCCATGGTCTCGATGCCGGTGCCTTCGACGGTCACCACGTGCATGCGGTTCGGATAGACCACGAGCAGCGCCTGCAGCGGCAGCTTGCCACTCTTGAACTTGTCCTGGCCCTGCAGCGCGTCGAGCGCGGCATCGGCCATGGTGAAGCCCATCTCGCTCTGCCCGGTGCCGATCAGCTTGAGATTGTCGATCGAGCCGCCGGTGACCTCGGCGGTGGCCTGCACGTTGGGAAGGCTCTTTGACAGCACGTTGGCGACGGCGCCGCCAAGCGGATAGTAGACGCCGCCGGTTCCGCCGGTACCGATCGACATCGTCTTCTGCTGGGCATGGACGATGCCGGCGAAGGCGAGTCCGGCCGCAACAGTCACAGCCAGCACGGCCACGGTCTTTTTCATTATTTTCATCTCAATTACTCCCTTGAACCTATTCTTGACGTTCTTCTTGGACTTAAGTTGTAAGCGCCGGTCGTTTCGGCGCCCGCGTTCTCGACTGCCACAGCAACACGCCGAAGCCGATAATCAGCCCGGGCACGTAAGTGTAGCTGATATCGCGGCCGATCATCCATTCGACGATCGCCTCGATCAAACTCGGAAATACCAGCAGCAATCCGGATAGCAGAAGCAGGCCTCCCTCGACCCGCGTATTTTGTCGCAGCGCCCAGTTCTGGGCAAATGCGGCCAGCGCCAGCAGTCCCAGGGTGGTCTTGATCGTGATTTCGACGATGTCGAGCCATGATCCGCCCTTGGGGATCGACAGCAGCAGGCCGACGCCCTGCGGATCGAGCACGAACACGAACGGCACCAGGAACGCCGGCAAGGTATATTTCCAGGACTGCAGCGTCGTCTTGTAGGGATCACCGCCGGTGATGGCGGCGGCCGCGAACGGCGACAGCGCGGTCGGCGGCGACACCTCCGACAGCACGGCGTAATAGAAGATGAACATGTGCGCGGCGTAATCGGGTACGCCAAGTTTGGTCAGGGCCGGTGCGGCGATCACGGCGCAGATGATGTAGGAAGCGGTCACCGGCACCGCGAGCCCGATGATCCACACGATCAGCGCGGTGTAGATCGCGGTCAAGAGCAGGCTGCCGCCGGCATAGCTGATCACGATCGCCGAGAATTTGAGGCCGAGACCGGTCAGCGTCACGATGCCGACCACGATGCCGGCGCAGGCGCAGGTGGTCGCCGCGTTCAGCGCGCCGGTCGAGCCTTCAGCCAGCGCCTTGACCAGTTTGCTCGGCACCAGCGCGGTTTCCTTGCGCAGGAAGCTCAGCGCGAAGGTCACGACGATGGCATAGAACACCGACAGCGACGGCGAATAGCCGATCACCATGAATACGACCACGGCGAGCAGCGAGATGAAATGAAAGCCGTAACGCCGGGTCATCTGTCCGAGCGACATCTCCGGCGTGAAGTTGACGTCCTTGGCGCCGAATTTTTTCGCATCCAGTTCGACCATGAACAGCAGCGACATGTAATAGAGACAGGTCGGAATCGTCGCCATCCAGATCACGTCGAGATAACTGATCTTGAGAAACTCGGCGATCAGGAAGGCCGCGGCGCCGAGCACCGGCGGCGACAGGATGGCGCCGAGGCCGCCGGCCGCCAGCAGACCGCCGGCGGCGTTTTTCTCAAAGCCGGCCTTGGCCAGCATCGGGGAGGCCACGGTGCCGATCATCACGGTCGTGGCGACGCCGGATCCGGAGGGGCCGCCGAGCAGGAACGAGGACAGCACCACGGTTCTGCCGGCGCTGTTCGCCTTGCCGCCCATCAGCGCCAGCGAGAAATCGATGAAGAACTTGCCGGCACCGGATTGCGCCAGGAACGCGCCATAGATCGTGAACAGGATGATCAGGGTCGCCGACACGTCGACTGCGACGCCAAAAATACCTTCCAGCGTGATGAAGAGATGGCCGACCAGCCGGGGCAGATCGTAGCCGCGATGGGTCCATGGCGCCGGCAGATGCGGGCCGAGCATTGCATAGGCGATGAACAACACGGCCACGACGGGCATGATCAGCCCGGTGGTGCGCCGCGTCGCCTCCAGCACCAGCACAATGAAGACGATGCCGACGATGACGTCCCAGCGGTCGGGCGAGGTGGCGCGGTCGGTAAAGTCCTCGCCGCCCCAGAGCGCATAGACGATGGTCGCGACCGCAAAGATGCCGGGCACCACGTCCCACCAGCGCACCCGGTTGCGAAACCGCGTCGCCAGCGGAAACAGCAGGAAGCTCAGCACCAGCGTGAATGCGACGTGGGTGTAGCGCAGTTCCTGGGTCGGAACGATCGCGTAAGCCGCATAGAGGTGGAACAGGCTCATCACCACCGCAATGGTGGTCGAGATCCGTCCCGCCCATCCCATCAGGCGGTTGGCCGCGCCTTCCTCGGCCTCGATGAACAATTCAGCCTTATGCAACGCCTCGTCGGAAACGGCGACGACGTCGTCATTGGGCAACGAATTGCCTGGTGGTTGACCCTGTGCGGCCATGCAGCCCCCGGAGCGCATTGACATCTCCCGGCCGATCGCCGGGGCCTTTTACGGCGGCGCATTCATGCCGGTTTGGGCAGGCGTGGCAAGGGCATAAATCGAGAGATTTTGGGATGGTTACATCCATGCGAGGGTTGCATCGACCGCCACGCGCTGGACGGGTTGACCGCGGGCACATGCCCGTTCAACTTCCCGTCCAAATCAAGGGGAGAGAAAGTCGATGGAACGGCTCAAGGACAAGACGGCGATGGTGGTCGGCGCGGGTTCGATCGGGCCCGGCTGGGGCAACGGCAAGGCGACCGCGGTTACTTTTACTCGCGAAGGTGCGCAGGTGTTTTGCGTCGATCGCAACGCGGCGGCAGCCGAAGAGACCGTGAAGATCATCACGGGCGAGGGCGGCAAGGCGGCGGCCTTTACCGCCGACGTCTCCCGCGCCGCCGATGTCGAGGCGATGGTGGCGGCGTGCCTGAAGACCTATGGCCGTATCGATGTGCTCGACAACAATGTCGGCATTGCTGAAATTGGCAGCGTGGTCGAGACGACGGAATCCGAATGGGATCGCGTGTTCGCGGTCAACCTCAAGAGCGCCTTCCTCGCCATGAAGCACGTTATTCCGGTGATGCAGAAACAGGGCGGTGGCTCGATCATCAATATTTCATCGATCGCCTCGATCCGCCACGTCGGCATTTCCTACGTCTCCTATGGGGCGTCGAAGGCGGCGATGAACCAGATGACGCGCACCACTGCGGTGCAGTTCGCAGCCGATCATGTCCGGGTGAATTGCATTCTGCCGGGCCTGATGAAAACGCCGATGGTCGAGCACTCCGCAGGTCTTGCGGCGAGTTATGCCAAGGGCGATGTCGAGGCGATGTGGCGGGCGCGCGACGCGCAAGTGCCGATGGGGCACATGGGCGACGCCTGGGATGTCGCCAATGCGGCGCTGTTTTTGGCGTCCGACGAATCCCGCTACGTCACCGGGCTCGAACTCGTGGTCGATGGCGGGATGACGGCGAGGTCGGCATAACCCAAGCGCGGGTTCGCGCTTCCGCTACTGCGCCATCGCCAAGATGCCGCCGGCAAAGGAGTACCACATCGGCGTCATGCTGATCGGCCAGTTCAGCAGCTTGACGGCGATCAGCGCGGCGCCGCCATAGATATAGACCGGATGCGGGCGGCCGCGCGTGCGCCAGTCGTGCACGATGGCAACCACGAGCAGCAGATAGGCGACGAAGGCCGGCGGGATGGTGACGGGCACCGGCGGCGGGCCGAGCGGCCCGGGCGGCGCCAGGAAGGTGAGAAACCAGCGCGCCACGGCCGCATCGAGCAGCGAAATGCCGGCCAGCAGCATCAGCCGCTTGTGGGTTTCGCTCCGGCGGATGTTCGCGATTCCCAACGCGAACACCACCGCGAAGAACAGGATGCCGCTGAGCGGGACGATCGCAAACGCGATGCCTTCACTGGTGAGCCCGGCCGCGGCTGATCGCTTCATCGCGTTGACCGCAACCAAAAAGCCGAAGATCGTCATCGCGGTCGCCAGCGACACGCCGATCATCCCGATTGCGCGGTGCCGGGTGACATTTCCCGATGCGGCGAGCCATGCCTGGAACGCGAAGTAGAGCGACCAGGCGAAAAACAGCAGGCCGTGAAAATGGACGACGGGCGAGGCCGAGAGCGATCGCGACATCATCGGCAGCCAATAGGTGGGGGCAAAGCCGAGAAACGCGACGGCCATGCAGGCCAGCGCCATGTAAAAATAAAAATATCCGGTTTGGGTATACGCGGTCGCGCGCGGCGGAGTGGTGTCGGTCAGGATGGCCATGGTTTTGAGTCGACCAAACAGAGGAAAGGTTCAACGAAAATTCTTCAATGGATATGTACACTTGCGGGCGAAAAGTGCGGCTTCCCGGACGTCATGTTTCAGCCAGAGCCGGTTTTCGAACGGCTAACGAAATTCGCCTTGGCCGCTGTCGGAAGCTCACCTCGCTTGCTAGGATTGTCCATCGTCGAGAGCGTTTTTCGGGTCTGTTGATGCGAGGTTGTCCTATCATCCGCAATATTGTCGTCGCTTCCCTGCTGTCGACGGCGTTCGTGCAAGCCGCCTTCGCAACCGGCGCCGAGCCGACCAAAGATCCGCAAGTCGATCCCGCGCCTTGCGTTGCGGCTGCGGCGGCCAATGACGACGACAAGACCATCAGCGTTTGCGGCGCGTTGATCCGCAACGAAAAGACCGCGAGGTCCGACCGCATCAAGGCATTGATCGCGCGCGGCGGCGCCAATGATCGCAAGGATCTGATCGACCGCGCCATTGCCGATTATGACGGCGTGCTGCGGCTCGATCCGGCGCTGGCCGATATCTTCAACGCGCGCGGCGAACTCTGGCGCAAGAAGGGCGACCGGCCGAAGGCATTGCAGGACTTTGGCATGGCGATCAAGCTCAACCCGGAGCATCCCACCGCGCGCGGCAATTACAAATCGCTGGCGCAGGAGCTCGAGCGTCTCGGCGCGCTGATGGCGGTCTACAACAAGCCGAGCTTCAACTGCGCCACCACGAAGCAGCCGGTGGAGAAGGCGATCTGCGCCAGTCCGGACCTTGCCAAGTTTGACCGCGAGATCAGTGCCGTGAACACCAAGGTGGTCCGCGATGCGAGCGCGGACGGCCCGCGCGCCCGTGCCCTGCAGCGTGAGCAGGATGATTTCGTCGCCCGCCGCGGCGCCGCCTTCGGCCAGCCGGGTTACGATTTGCGCAGGGCCATGAAGGAACGGCTAGACCAATTGCTGGCGATCGAGTCGCGCTGAGCGGTGGTCAAGCTTTAGCCGATCGCCGAGCTGTTCCGGCTTGATCTGGCGCGACTTCCCGTGACAATGCGTGGCAAATAGCATTGTCGCCCACACCGTCATGGCCGGGCTGGTCCCGGCCATCCACGTCTTGCTTATCCAACAGGCAGCAAAGACGTGGATGCCCGGGACAAGCCCGGGCATGACGAGTGGGTGGGCCACGGGAGAAATGCCATGAACACCCACGGAAAGAGCCGGTACCACGAAATCCACGCCCGCTCGCTCAGGGATCCCGAAGGCTTTTGGGCCGAGGCGGCGCGTGAAATCGACTGGATCGAGGCCCCAAGGAAAATCTTCGATTCCACGATGGGCCCCTACGGCCGCTGGTTCACCGATGGCGTCGTCAACACCTGCTACAACGCGCTCGACCGCCATGTCGCAGGCGGCCGCGCCGATCAGGTGGCGCTGATCCACGACTCGCCGCTGACCAACACGGTCACCAAATTTACCTATGCGCAGATGCTGAAAGAGGTGCAGACGCTCGCGGCGGTCATGCAGGATTTCGGTGTCACTAAAGGCGACCGCGTCATCCTCTATATGCCGATGGTGGCGGAGGCCGTGTTCGCGATGCTGGCCTGCGCGCGGATCGGCGCTGTTCACTCGGTGGTGTTCGGCGGTTTTGCAACCAAGGAGCTCGCGAGCCGGATCGAGGATGCGAAGCCAAAATTGATCTTTTCGGCGAGCTGCGGCATCGAGCCCGGCCGCATCGTGCAATACAAGCCGCTGCTCGACGAGGCGATTGCGCTGTCGAGCGTCAAGCCGCAAACCTGCATCATCCTGCAGCGGCCGCAACAGACCTGTGAACTCACTGAAGGCCGCGATCACGACTGGGCGCAATTGCGCCGCGCCGCGCTCGATGCCGGCAAAACCGCGCCCTGCGTCCCGGTCAAGGCGACCGATCCGCTCTACATCCTCTACACCTCGGGTACCACGGGAATCCCCAAAGGCGTCGTGCGCGACAATGGCGGGCATCTGGTCGCGCTGAAATGGTCGATGTTCAACCTCTACGGCGTCAAGCCCGGCGAGGTCTGGTGGTGCGGCTCCGACATCGGCTGGGTCGTCGGCCACAGCTACATCGTTTACGGACCGCTGATCCACGGCGCGACCTCGATCATGTATGAGGGCAAGCCGGTCGGCACGCCGGACGCCGGCGCGTTCTGGCGGGTGATCTCCGAGCACCAGGCGGTCGCCTTCTTCACCGCGCCGACCGCGTTCCGCGCCATCAAGAAGGAAGACCCTGATGGCACCTTCATCCGCAAATACGATCTGTCGAAATTCCGTAACCTGTTTCTCGCCGGCGAGCGCGCCGATCCGCCGACCGTGGAGTGGGCGGAGCAGCAGTTGAAGGTGCCGGTCATCGATCACTGGTGGCAGACCGAAACCGGCTGGTGCATCGCCGGCAATCCGGTGGGGCTCGGCATGCTGCCGGTCAAGCACGGCTCGCCGACGGTGCCGATGCCGGGCTATCAGGTCGATGTGGTCGATGAGGCGGCAAGACCGGTGCCTGCGGGCACCATGGGCTCGATCGTCATCAAGCTGCCGATGCCGCCGGCCTGCCTGCCGACGCTGTGGGAGCAGGAGGCGCGTTTCAAGGAAGCCTATCTCACCGAGTTTCCCGGCTATTACAAAACCTCCGACGCCGGCTACAAGGACGAAGACGGCTATGTGTTCGTGATGGGCCGTACCGACGACATCATCAACGTTGCCGGCCACCGGCTTTCCACCGGCGGTATGGAGGAAATCCTGGCCTCGCATCCCGACGTCGCCGAATGTGCGGTGCTCGGCATCAAGGATACGATCAAGGGCGAGGTGCCCTGCGGTTTTCTGGTGCTGAAGGCCGGCGTTACGCGCAGTCATGCCGATGTCGAAAAGGACGTGGTGGCGCTGGTGCGCGACAAGCTCGGCCCGGTCGCAGCCTTCAAGCTCGCGATCACGGTCGCCCGCCTGCCCAAGACCCGCTCCGGAAAAATCCTGCGTGGCACCATCAAGAAAATCGCCGACGGCGACGCCTGGACCATGCCGGCGACCATCGAGGATCCCAAGGTGCTCGACGAAATCGGCGCCGCGCTGAAGGGCAGGGTGTGATTTAGTTGGCCGTCATGCCCGGGCTTGAACCGGGCATCCATCAATCTCCGAAAATGCCTTGATTTCGATGGATTGCCGGGTCAAGCCCGGCAATGACGAAACCGGACCCATGGATCAGTCATGCGACATAGCCCCGCTCGACTTCTCATCGCCCTGCTGCTCACCGCGCCCTTGCTCGCGGGCTGCCTGGAACGGGGCCAGCCGACCATGGTCGATACCAGCGCCGACGACGATGCGTTCTGCCGCGCCAACAACGTGGCGCCGGGGTCGAACGACTACGTCATCTGCCGCAAGAACCGCGACGTGCAACGCGGCAATGCCAACGCCCGCACCGACCGTGCCCAGCGAAACCTCGCCGAGCAAATGCTGAACAATCCGGTCCGGCCGTGATCAGGAGGTCATCATGAACGAAGACGTCTTCAACACCAGCCTGCGCGGCTTTCTCAAGAAGGTCGGCATCACCTCGCAGCGCGAAATCGAAAAAGCGGTCCGCGACGCCCTCGCCAGCGGCCGCCTCAAGGGCAACGAGAAGCTGCCGGCCAAGATGGTTCTGACCATTGGCGGCATCAGCCTCACGCACGAGATCAACGACGAGATCGAGTTGGGTTAGAACAAGCGATGCGCCCCTCTTCCCCTCTCCCCTTGTGGGAGAGGGTGGCTTCGCGAAGCGAAGACGGGTGAGGGGTTGTCTCCGCGGATAGAGACCTCTCGGCGGATAGAACCCCTCATCCGGCGCTTCGCGCCACCTAAGAGCGAGCTTCGCTCGTCTCGGCTCCCACAAGGGGAGAAGGAAGAGGAGCCACTCCGACTTTTCTAGAAAGATACTTCATGGACATCAAGGTCAGAGATTCCAACGGCGCGCTGCTCGCCGAGGGCGACACCGTCACGCTGATCAAGGATTTGAAGCTGAAAGGCTCCTCCACCGTGCTGAAGCGTGGCACCGTAATCAAGAACATCCACCTCACCGACAACGAAGACGAGATCGAAGGCCGCACCGACAAGGTCAAGGGCCTGGTGCTGCGCACGGAGTTTTTGAAGAAGGCGTGAGGGAGGTTCGCCGCAGCGAGGCACGCAGCCAACTACCGCTCATTGACCTTCGAATCGATGCTATAAGACCGCCCATGGAACCGATCGCCATCAAGCTGCTGGGCTTTGCGGCCGCAACGTGCACGACTCTCGCTTACGTCCCGCAGTTCGTAAAAGTCTGGCGAACCCGCTCGACGGAAGACATTTCGCTCGGAATGTTTCTGGTCATGGTGGTCGGCGTCCTGCTGTGGCTGGTGTACGGCCTGCTGTCCGGAGATGCGCCGTTGATCGTTGCCAACGCCATCACGATCGTGCTGGCCGGCGGAGTTTTGTTCATGAAACTGAAATACGGCTGAGCGCCGCAGCTCACCAAAACAAAAACGCGGCAGGTTGCCCCGCCGCGTTTGAAATCCGGCAATTCAAAATTCCCGAATACGGAAACCTACTCCTCGTCGTCGTCCTGCTTCTTGCCGCCGATCGTCTTCAGCTTGGCGAACACGGCGTCGACGTTGAGGTCGTCGCGCTGCTTTTCGGTCGGCTCGAATTCCGGCTCCTTCTTGGTGGTCTCGGAGGCCGGCAGCAGGGTGGCGCCGCCGTAGGCGGCGGGGACCGGCTTTTCCTTGGCGGCGCGCTGCACCTCGAAATCGAGCTCGATCTGCGAGCACAGGCCCAATGTCACCGGGTCCATCGGGGTCAGGGTCGAGGCGTTCCAATGGGTGCGGTCGCGGACCGAGGCAATGGTGGTCTTGGTGGTGCCGACCAGGCGCATGATCTGGGCGTCCTTCAGCTCGGGATGGTTGCGCACCAGCCAAAGGATCGCGCTCGGCCGCTCATGGCGGCGCGACACCGGGGTGTAGCGCGGGCCCTTCTTCTTGGCCGCCGGGGGCAGGGTAACCTTGCTCTCGCCGAGCTTGAGGCGGTAGTTCGGGTCTTTTTCGCCCCTTTCGATCTCGTCGCGGCTCAATTGGCCGGTCGAAATCGGGTCCATGCCCTTGATGCCCTGGGCTGCGTCGCCGTCGGCGATGGCGCGGACCTCCAGGGGGTGCATTTTGGTGAAATCGGCCACCTGGTCGAAGGTCAGCGCGGTATTGTCAACCAGCCACACGGCAGTCGCCTTTGGCATCAGCGGTGCATTGCTCATGGCAAATCTCCTTTGTGCCTCGCCCACCTCTTTTTGGAGGCGAAGTCTGCGGTCATCGGGGATGACGGGAATTCCGGGCCTATATACCCCTTGAGGGCCCATTGGCGCAATGGCCAGCTAAAGTGCCTTGACAGCGCCCAAAAGCAGCCCCAAGTCCTTATGCAAATTGGCCGTTCCCCGCCCGCCGGCGAGGGGTGATTCGGTCCCCGAGATGGCCCCCATGACCTCTTTATCGGCGTCAGCCAAACCAGACCTGAAAATCGTGCTTTGTTCCCCCCGCGGCTTCTGTGCCGGCGTGGTACGGGCCATCGACACCGTCGAGCGGGCGCTCGCGATCTACGGCGCCCCCGTCTATGTCCGCCACGAGATCGTGCATAACCGCTATGTCGTGGACAGCCTGAAGACCAAGGGCGCGATCTTCGTCGAGGAACTGGCCGAAATTCCCGACAATACCAGCGCACCGGTGGTGTTTTCCGCCCATGGCGTGCCGAAATCGGTTCCGGCGGATGCCCGCGCGCGCAATTTCTTCTCGCTTGACGCGACCTGCCCGCTGGTCACCAAGGTGCATCGGGAAGCTGCGATCCATTTCAAGCGCGGCCGTGAAATCCTGCTGATCGGGCATTCGCATCACCCGGAAGTCGTCGGCACGGTGGGCCAGCTGCCGGCAGGCGCCGTGACGCTGATCGAGACCGCGGAAGACGCCAAGACCTTCACCCCGAAGAATCCGGACAACCTCGCTTTCGTGACCCAGACGACGCTGTCGATCGACGACACCGCCGAAATCGTCGCCCTGCTGAAGGAGCGTTTCCCGAACATCAACGGCCCGCACAAGGAAGACATCTGCTACGCCACCACCAACCGTCAGCTTGCGGTCAAGAAGGTGGCGCCGGTGGTTGACGCCCTGATCGTGGTCGGTGCGCCGAACTCGTCGAACTCACAGCGCCTGCGCGAAGTCGCCGAGCGCGAGGGCTGCCCGGTCTCGGTGCTGGCGCAGCGCGCCAGCGATCTCGACTGGTCGCGGTTCGAAGGCATCACGAGCCTCGGCATCACGGCGGGCGCCTCGGCGCCGGAAGTGATCGTCGAGGAGATCATGGGCGCGTTCGCCGAGCGCTATACGCTGCATGTGGAGACGGTCTCGGCCGCGGAAGAAAACGAATTCTTCCCGCTGCCGCGTTCGCTGCGGCCCGACGCAGCTTAGGGCGCGCTAGTGCGGCGGATTTGAAGTTCCCCAGAGTTTGACGCGAGTGCGGTGGGAACTTCAAATCCATAAGCCGCACTAGTAATAAGATTTTTCTGGTGTCCCCTTGATCCCGAAGTTCGCATCCAAGGGGCCGCGGGGGCGCGCGAACTTCGGGATCAAAGGGACACTACATGGCGGTTTACACGGACGTTGCCGCCGAAGACCTCGCGGAGTTCCTCAAGGGTTACGACATCGGCGAATTGCTCTCCTACAAGGGCATCGCCGAAGGCGTCGAGAATTCCAACTTCCTGATGCACACCAGCAAGGGCGCCTACATCCTCACGCTGTATGAAAAGCGCGTGGCGGTGGACGATCTGCCTTACTTCCTGTCGCTGATGGCGCATCTGGCCGATCGCGGGGTGCATTGCCCGCAGCCGGCGAAAAACCGCCAGGGCGACGTCTACAGCCATCTCGTCGGGCGGCCGGCGGCGATCATCAATTTCCTCGAAGGGATGTGGCCGCGGCGGCCCAACGCCGCGCATTGCAGCGGCGTCGGCGAGGCGCTCGCCAAAATGCATCTGGCGGGCGGCGACTTTCCTCTTGTCCGGAAAAATCCGCTGTCGGTCGAGGGATGGCGGCCGCTGTTCGACCTGTCGGCGCCGCGTGCCGACAGCGTGCAGCTGGGCCTTCGCGATTTCATCGCCCGCGAACTCGATCACCTCGAGGCGAACTGGCCAAAGGATCTGCCGCTCGGCGTCATCCATGGCGATCTGTTCAACGACAACGTCTTCTTCCTCGGCGACAAGCTTTCCGGGCTGATCGACTTCCCGTTTTCCTGCAACGACATCCTGGCCTATGACGTTGCGATCTGCCTCAACGCGTGGTGCTTCGAGCCGGATCATTCCTTCAACGTCACCAAGGCGCGCGCGCTGCTCGGCGCTTATGGCCGCGAACGGAAATTGTCCGATGCCGAGCAGGACGCGCTGCCGCTGTTGGCGCGCGGCTCCGCGCTGCGCTTTTTGCTGACGCGTCTGGTCGATTTCCTCGACGTCCCGCCGGGCGCGCTGGTGAAGCCGAAAGACCCGGTCGAATATGTCCGCAAGCTGCGTTTCCACCAGAGCGTCCAGTCGGTGCGCGACTACGGCCTGACGCAGGCGGGATGCGCTGCGTGAGCGATTCAAAGCCGCATGTCACGGTCTTCACCGACGGCGCCTGCTCGGGCAATCCCGGCCCCGGCGGCTGGGGCGCGATCCTGAAATTCGGCGACACCGAAAAGGAATTGAAGGGCGGCGAAGCCCACACCACCAACAACCGCATGGAATTGATGGCGGCGATCTCGGCGCTGGAAGCGCTGAAGAAAGCCTGCGTCGTCGACCTCACCACCGACAGCCAATATGTCCGCAAGGGGATCACGGAGTGGATCCATGGCTGGAAGCGGAACGGCTGGCGCACGTCCGACAAGAAGCCGGTCAAGAACGTCGACCTGTGGCAGCGCCTCGACGCCGCGCTGAAGGCGCATGAGGTGCGCTGGCACTGGATCAAGGGCCACGCCGGCCACGAGGAGAACGAACGCGCCGATCAGTTGGCCCGCGACGGCGTCGCGATGGCACGGCTGAAGGCGTAGGGCTCGGGTGACGGGTGTCTCTTCCCCTTTCCCCTTGTGGGAGAGGGTGCCGGAGCGGAGCGCAGGCGGGTGAGGGGTTCTCTCCGCGGACACAACTGTCTCTACGGATAGAGACCCCTCATCCGGCGCGCTACGCGCGCCACCTTCTCCCACAAGGGGAGAAGGGAGGATCAGCGAAGTCGCTGCTTTACAGCTGCCCGAGCAGCGTATCGCCGCCGGAAACTTCGACCTTGCCGGGGGCCGGCTCGAGGTTGAGCTTCTTGACCACGCCGTCTTCCACCAGCATCGAATAGCGCTTGGAGCGGATGCCGAGGCCGTTGCCGGACGCGTCGAGCTCCATGCCGATCGCCTTGGTGAAGTCGGCATTGCCGTCGGCGAGGAAGGTGGCTTCGTCGCGCTGGTCGGTGTCGCGTTTCCAGGCGTTCATCACGAAGGCGTCGTTGACGGAGACGATCGCGATGGTGTTCACGCCCTTGTCCTTGATGGCGTAGGCGTTGAGGAAGATGCTCGGCAGATGCATCTTGTGGCAGGTGCCGGTATAGGCGCCGGGCACCGCGAACAGCGCGACCTTCTTGCCCTTGAAAATATCGTCGGTGGTTTTGACCTGCGGCCCTTCCGCCGTCATTACGCGAAACTTGGCTTCCGGCAGCTTGTCGCCAACTTGGATCGTCATCGTCAATTCTCCCTCATGAGCGGATAGGTCTTAAACCCTGCGGCTGGCGGGCACAATATTCGGTGTCCCGGAAACGGCAATGCCGTCCTGCGTTCACTGTTCTGTCATCAGCCGGTAAACCCGCCGGTGTCGAGGAATGCCTGTTCTTCAGGCGTCGTTTCGCGCCCCAGGATGCGGTTACGGTGCGGAAAGCGGCCGAACCGGCGGATGATGTCGGCGTGATGCTCGGCATATCCCTTGTTTTCGGTATTGTCGGTCCCGCGGAACAGTTCGATGCAGCGCAGCTGGTCGGGCAAATGCTCCGAATGCATGAACGGTAGATAGAGGAATTCGAGCAGCGCCGGGTCGATACGCTTGTCCACGTCGCGGTCGATGGCGCGGGCCGCAACGTCGCGCGCCAGCCTGTCGCTTGCATAGGTCTGGGCGTCGCCACGAAACATGTTGCGGGGAAACTGATCGAGCACAATGGTGAGCGCCAGCGTGCCGTCATCGCTCGCTTCCCATGACGACAATTCGCCGGCGGCGGCCTTCCGCCACAGCTCGAGATATCGCCGGCGCACTTCCGCGTCGAACGCATCGTCGCGGCTGTACCAGCGGTCGTGGCCGGCTTCGCGCCAGAATGTGAGGATGTCTGCCGGCGTGGGGTCGCGAGCGTCAGTCATGATCCGACGCTCGCTCCACGGTTCGGTCTCAGGCCGCGGCCTTCTTTTCGTCGCGCAGTTCGCGGCGCAGGATCTTGCCGACATTGGTCTTGGGCAGGTCGGTCCTGAACTCGATCTGCTTGGGGACCTTGTAGGCGGTCAGCTGCGTGCCGCAGAACTTGATGACGTCGTCGGCCGTGAGGTTCGGGTCCTTCTTGACGATGAAGGCCTTGACCGCCTCGCCTGACTTGGAGTCCTGGACGCCGATCACGGCGCACTCCAGCACGCCCGGATGGCTGGCGATCACTTCCTCGATCTCGTTCGGATAGACATTGAAGCCGGAGACCAGGATCATGTCCTTCTTGCGGTCGACGATCTTGGTGTAGCCGTCCGGCGTCATTACGCCGATGTCGCCGGTGCGGAAGAAGCCGTCCGCCGTCATCACATTCGCGGTCTCTTCCGGCCGGTTCCAGTAGCCCGCCATCACCTGCGGACCCTTGGCGCAGATCTCGCCGGCTTCGCCGAGCGGCACTTCCTTGCCGTCATCGTCGCGGATCGAGAGGTAGGTCGAGGGAACGGGAATGCCGATCGAACCGGAGAACTTGTCGGTGTCGGCGGGGTTGCAGGTCAGCGTCGGCGAGGTTTCCGACAGGCCGTAGCCTTCCGACAGCGCGCAGCCGGTGACCTTGAGCCATTTCTCGGCCACGGCCTTTTGCGTCGCCATGCCGCCGCCGAACGAGGTCTTCAGCTTGGAGAAATCGACCTTCTCGAAACCGGGCGAGTTCAACAGGCCGTTGTACAGCGTGTTGACCGCCGGGAAGCTGTTGACCTGGTATTTCATCAGCTCCTTGATGAAGCCCTGCATGTCGCGCGGATTCGGAATCAACAGATTGACGCCGCCGGCCCGCACCCCGAGCAGGAAGCACGCCGTCAGCGCGAAGATGTGATAGAGCGGCAGCGCGCAGACGATGAACAGTTCGTCGACATGCGGCGGCTTCTTCAGCGCCGGCTGCAGCCAGGCGTCGTTCTGCAGCACGTTGGCGAGGATGTTGCGGTGGAGCAGCGTCGCGCCCTTGGAAACGCCGGTCGTGCCGCCGGTATATTGCAGGAAGGCGACGTCATCGCGGCTGAGTTGCGGCTTGCTGAGTTGCATGCCGCGGCCGGCGGCCAGCGCGTCGTTGAAGGAGACGGAGCCCGGGATCGACCAGGCCGGCACCATCTTCTTCACCTTGCGGACCACCAGATTGACGATCACGCCCTTGAAGCCGAGCAGGTCGCCCATGCTGCCGACGATCACATGCTTGACCGCGGTCCTGGCGATCACCTGCTGCACCGTGGTGGCGAAATTCTCCAGCACCACGATCGCCTCGGCGCCGGAATCCTTGAGTTGATGTTCGAGTTCACGCGGGGTGTAGAGCGGGTTGACGTTCACCACCGCATAGCCGGCGCGCAGCACGGCGGCGGTCGAGACCGGATACTGCAGCACGTTCGGCATCATCAGCGCGACGCGGGCGCCCTTTTGCAGGCCCTTGCTCTGCAGATAGGCGCCAAGGGCAGCCGACATCTGGTCGAGGT
The DNA here is from genome assembly GCF_018130085.1 of Bradyrhizobium sp. AUGA SZCCT0169. Taxonomy (NCBI): domain Bacteria; kingdom Pseudomonadati; phylum Pseudomonadota; class Alphaproteobacteria; order Hyphomicrobiales; family Nitrobacteraceae; genus Bradyrhizobium; species Bradyrhizobium sp. AUGA SZCCT0169. Next base: position 41,555 of record NZ_JAFCMC010000034.1, read on the forward strand.
CGCGGTAGCTGATCGACTTGTCCATGCAGATGAACGCCTTGCGGTCGGCGAACTTCTTGAAGCTCTCTTCCAGCAACTCGACGAGCGACGAGTACTGATTGACGTCGATATCGGCGGGCACGCCGGCCGGATATTGCTTGAGCCAGATCCGCTCCATGATATTTCCCCTCTGGTTAGTTCCCGATTTCTGGAATTCTTGGGCCGGGATGCCTCGTTTTTGGCAGTATTGTGAATGCCGCCGCCGATGGCAAGCGGCTGCGCGCTATCGACGCATTGGGAATCAACAAGTCAACGTCCGGAACGGGCGAAAAGCGCCTTGATTGCCGGGCCTTGCGGGCTCTCTAACCAGCCGGTTTGGATTCGCTCTTAGGTTTTGCGGCGGCGTTGGGCTTGGCGGGCTTCGCGGCCGGCTTGTCGCCCGAAGCGGCAGGTTTCTCGGCCGGCCTGGCGACGGGCTTGGCAGCTGCGGCAGGCTTTGCAGCTGCCACAGGCTTTGCAGCTGCCACAGGCTTGGCGGCGGCAGCAGGCTTTGCGGCGGCGGCGTCTGGTTTGATATTCGCGTGCCGGACCGCGGCCGGCTTGGCCGCGGGTTTTGTGGCCTCGGTCCTGGCGGCGGTCTTCGCTTCAGACTTGGCTTCAGACTTGGGCTTATCCGCGTCCGGCTTCTTCGCCGCGACTGCGACCCGCGATTTCTTGCCGCGGCGCGTATCCTGCTTTTGGTCATCCGCGGCCACGGCGGCAATCAGCTCCGGGCCGGTCTTCTTCGGGCCGGTATAGACCACCATGGGCTCACCAGCGGTGTACGCCGCGGCGAGCAGCTCCGAGGGTTTTGCCGTCGGCGCCTGCAGTCCTGCGGAGAAGAAAGCCAGTGCCGGGCTTTGGCCCTCGCTGGCGGCGGCCATTGTCGTGTCCGCATCCTCGTCGGTGGCGGGCCGCTTGCGTTTGCCGTTGCACATCTCCTCGCGCAGGTTCGGCGGCGTGGCGTCGATCGGCACCAGATTATCGACGGCGCCGAGCGAGGGCCGCAGCCATCCCAGCCCGTTGCTGGCAAAGCCGCGCTCCAAGAGCTGGGCGGCGCGCACCGCCCGCGCCTGGCCCGAGGTCGAGCCGAGCACGACCGCGATCAGCCGCTTGCCGTCGCGCGTCGCCGAGGCCACCAGATTATATCCGGACGCGCAGATGAAGCCGGTCTTGAAGCCGTCGGCGCCGGCATAGCGGCCGATCAGCTTGTTGAAATTGTTGGTGGTGCGGCGGCCGAAACGGATCGCCGGGATGTGCATGAAATATTCGTATTCGGGCAGATCGCGAATCACGGCACGCGCCAAAATCGCAAGATCGCGCGCCGAGGTGATCTGGCCATCGGCGGGCAGGCCGTTGGGATTGACGTAGCTCGTCTGCGTCATGCCGAGCCGCTGTGCGGTCGCGTTCATCATGCCCGAGAAGCCGTCGACGGAGCCACCGACGCCTTCGGCGAGCACCACGGCCATGTCGTTGGCCGACTTCACCATCACCATCGCCAGCGCGTTCTCGACGGTGACTTGCGTGCCCGGTTTGAAGCCCATCTTCGACGGCGACTGCGAGGCGGCCACCGGCGAAACCGTCAGCACGCTGTCTAGGCGGAGGCGTCCTTCCTTGACGGCCTTCAGCGTGACGTAAGCCGTCATGATCTTGGTCACCGAGGCTGGATACCAGGGCATCGTCGCATTTTCGGCCTGCAGCACCTTGCCGGTGTCGGCTTCGACCACCAGCAGCGCCTCGGCATGCGCGGTGCGCGGCGTGACCAACGCAAGCGCGGCGACGAGCAGGATCAGGTTCAACAACGAATGGCGAAGCCGCGGGCGATGAAAATGCACTTTTGCGTTCCGGTCCTTTGAGACCCGCCTTCGAAAAAGGAGGTCCTGATATCCGACGTTCGGGTTTCAAGCGTGTCCGGTGCCGTCGCTCACGGCGGCTGCAAGCCTATACCGGCTTGCCGTTCCGGAACAGAGGTTCGCTAATTAAATCGTGGACGAAATAGACGCAATTTCGCCGATAATTCAATCCGGTGGGGGCGCAGGGGTGGGGCTAATGTGTCTCAATGCTGGCCCGCGCGTCGGCCTGCACCATGAACTGGGCCCGCGCGAGTTCCGCAAAGCGGCCGCCTTTGGCCACCAGTTCATCGAAAGTTCCGCTTTCGATCACACGTCCGTTGTCGAACACCAGGATGCGCGTCGCGTTGCGGATGGTCGAAAGCCGGTGGGCGATCACGAAGGTCGTGCGGCCCTTCATCACTTCGTCGAGAGCGGCGTTGACTTTTGCCTCGGTGACCGCGTCGAGCGCGCTGGTGGCCTCATCGAGGATCAGGATCGGCGGGTCCTTCAACAGCGCGCGCGCGATCGACAGCCGTTGCCGTTCGCCGCCGGACAGCATGCGGCCGCGCTCGCCGGCATGGGTCTCGAATTTCCTGTCGCTGCGTTCGATGAATTCGAGCGCCTGCGCCCGCGTCGCCGCGATGCGCATTTCTTCTTCAGTGGCGTCCGGTTTGCCGACGAGCAGATTGTCGGCGAGCGAGCGGTTGAACAGCAGTGCCTCCTGGAACACCACGCCGATATTCCGCCGCAGCGCGGTCAGCTTCAGGGCGCGGACATCCATGCCGTCAATTTTGATGATGCCGGACTGCGGATCGAACGCGCGATGCAGCAGCGCGATCGCCGTCGATTTGCCGGCGCCGGTCGGGCCGACCAGCGCGATGGTCTGGCCGGGCAAAGCGGTGAAGGACAGATCCTCGATCGCGGGCCGCTTGCCGTCATAGGAGAACGAGACGTCGTTGAATTCGACCAGGCCGGAGAGCCGGCCGGTGTCGACAGCGCCGGGCCGATCGCGCACCGCGGGCACGGCGTCCAGCACGTCGAAGAATTCCTGCAGGCGCGGCGCTTCCATGAACACGCTGTTGATGAAGCTCACCACCTGTTCGAGCTTCTGGATCAGCATGGTCGCGAAAGAAACGAACATCACGATCTCGCCGACCGTGGTCAGCCCCTGCTGGTGCAGATAGATGCCGACGGTGAAGATCGCGAGCACCGTGATGGTGGTGGAGGCGCGGGTGATCACGGTGACCAGCGCCCACCAGCCGAGCACCGGCATCTGCACTGCGAGCAGCTTGTCGGCGACGTAGCGCAGGCCCTGCACCTCGGCATCGATGCGCACGAAGCTCTGCACCAGCGCGACATTGCCGAGCGCGTCGGAAGCGCGCGCGGAGAGGTTTGAGTAATGCTCCTCTACCTCGCTCTGCATGCCGTAGGTCTTGCGCACCACCAGCGTGGTCAGCACCGTGAATATCACGCACAGCAGGAACAGCAGGATCGCCAGCCGCCAGTTGATGTAGAGCGACAGCGGCAGCAGCACCACCAGGGACATCAGCGCGGCAAAATGCTCGCGGAAGAATCCGAGCCAGAGCCGCCACAGCGAATCCGTGCCGTTCAGCATCACCTTCATCAGCCGCCCGGAATGGGTGCCGGTGTGGAAGGTCAGCGGCAGCTGCATGATGTGCTCGAAATAATCGGTCAGCACCGCCTGGCGCTGGCGGTGCGCCAGCTTGTCGGCATGGAGCGCGACGAGGGCGCTGCAGGCGATAGTGAACAGACCGAACCCCACCCAGGCCGCCAGCAGCGGCCAGGCCCCCGACGACGACAGCGGACCCGGCGCCGCCTTGCCGGAGAGCACGTCGATGATCTTGCCGAACAGCACGGGCTCGGCGAATTGCGCGCCGGCCAGCAGCAGATTGGCGCCGGCCAGAATCCAGCCCAGCCGCGCCTCTTTGCCGAGCAGCTCGAGGACGCGGGTGTAAAGGCGAATCATGGACATGCCGCAAGCACTGGAGGGGCGGGGCGATCAGTCGAGCCGCATTCTAATCAGGGATCGCCACCGAGAACCAGCGTCCGCGCGACTTTTACTCAATTGATCAGCCGGCCGTTGACCGGGGGCAGGAACTGGTCGTCGAAAATATCAGCTGCTACCGGCCGCTTCTGGAATTTGAAGCCTTCCGCGAGCTGATCGATCGACCGCTCGAACCTCGCAATATCGATGCCGCCGATGCCGTTGCGCCTGACCTCGCCGGTCAGGATATTGTCGCGCAGGATGGCGCTCAGCCGTTCGAGCTCCAGGTCGCGCGAGCCGCCGTCCATGCGGTTGACGACCTCGGTCACTGCGGCCGCGGGGTCCTTGATGGCCAGATGCGTGCCGCCGATCACCGCCCGCACAAATCCCCTCACCGCTTCCGGTTTGGTGGCCGCCAGCGCCGGGTTGACGACAATGGCGAAACCGTAGGCGTCGCAGCCATAGTCGGCGAATTTCAATACCGCCAGATCGTCGGCCGGCACGCCACGGTCTTTCAGGTTGATCGCCGACAGATAGGAAAATCCGGTGACGGCATCGATCTGGCCCGCCGACAGCATCGGCTCGCGCACCGCGGCGCTGATATTGCTTTGCTTGACGCTCGCGATCTTGATGCCGTTCTGCTTCGCCACCGCCGGCCATAGCCGGATCGAAAGATCGCCCTCGGCGACGCCGAGATTCTTGCCTTCGATGTCCGACAGCGCCCGGACGCCGCGGCTCTTGCGGGCGATGATGGCGTAGGGGGCCTTGTTGAACAGCATGAACACCGCCTTGACCGGCGGGACGCCCTGCTTGTCCTTGTCGCGAAAACGCACCAGCGCGTTGATGTCGACCAGCGCGAAATCGCTGGTGCCGGCGGCGACGCGCGTGATCGCATCCGGCGATCCGCTGGCGATGTTGATGGTGACGGCGAGCCCCTCGGCGGTGAACAGGCCGCCGGTGGCCGCCATCACGAAAGGCGCGTCCGTCGCATCGATGGGGCGGTCGAGCGAGAACTGGATCGCGAGCGGCGGTCGTGGTTCGTCCGCGGCAAGGCTCACCCCCGCACCGAAGCACACCACTCCGCAAAGGCCTGCAAGCGAGGCCAGCATCGAGCGAAGGGCGTTGGTTCGGCGTGCACGCATTGAGCTTACGTCACTGGGAGATGGGACAAGTTGCCGCGCGGCCAAGTCTGTTGGATCGCAGGTCTGTTTCAGGACAAGAACACCGGCATTACAAGCCTTAAACGCAGGCATTCTGTCGCATCCAACGTGAACGGGCGATGACTGCCACGATTTGGCCAGAGATCGTTCAGCTTGCGTTTGGTTTGGGGAACCTAATATCCGCCCAGTGGTTAGCAATTCGAGGCCTGTCAGGCCAAGCTCCCACGGAGGACATTGAGATGTTTGCACGAACAGGAGTGTTTTCATCGATCGGCCGCGCCGGCGCGGTGGCGACGGTTGTCGCGCTAGCCCTGACGGCCTACCAGCCGTCGGCAGCTTTCGCCGGCTCGGCCGCGCCCGCCAAGGATGTAACGGCCAAGACGGGGACCAGCGGCGCGACTGACTTCAGTTCGCGCGCCAGGAGATATCATGGCGGCGGTGGCGCCGCGGCGGCTGCGGCCTTCGCCGGCATCGTCGGCACCGGCATCGCGATTGCGGCCGCCCAGAACCGCCGCGATTACTACTATGGCAACAGCTACGGTTACTACGGGGGCGGCCCGGCCTATTACGCTCCCCCGGCCTATTACGGCGGCGGCCCCTACTACTACGGCGGTGGCTACGGCCGTGACCGGTACTATGGCGGCTACAAGAATCCCAACTACTGGTAATTGCGAGCGTTGTTAAGGCCGATGTTAAACACGAATCCACCGGCCGCCCCCGGCCGGTGGATTTTTTTTGGTTGTCAAGCCGGCCGTTAACACGCTGCCCACGGCTTTCGATTAGGTTTAAGGGATGAGTGATTCGCTCGAACGGCTTTATCAGGCGGTGCTCGCGGCCAGGGATCTTGATCCGGCAATTTCGCGAACGGCGCGGCTGTTTCAGCGCGGCCCGGCCAAGATGGCCAAGAAGCTGGCCGAGGAAGCCATCGAAGTCGTGATCGACGCCGTCAACGGCGATACCGATGCGGTGGTCCGCGAGAGCGCTGATCTTCTCTACAACCTGACCGTTCTGTGGGCAGCCGCCGGGGTCAAGCCCGAGGATGTCTGGCGCGAGATGGCGCGGCGCGAGCTGATGCTCGGCATCGCCGAGAAGCTGCCGAAATCGACGGTCAAGCCGCCCAAGGCGATTCCTGACAAGGCGGCCTCCGCCAAGGCGTTACCCAAAGCGGTGACACCACCTGCGGTTCGGCGGCGAATTGTCGCGCTGGAAGGCCGCAGCCTGCGAAAGCGGCACTAAATCTCCCAAAATTCCGTCGTCTGCCGGCATGGACAAATCCGCTCCATGATGGTTCATGCGGCCATGCTTAAACGATCCTACGACTGGTTCCTCGCCGCCGCCGACAAGCCGTACGCATTGTGGATTATGGCGGCGGTATCGTTCGCGGAAAGCTCGTTCTTCCCGATCCCTCCCGACGTCATGCTGCTGCCGATGTCGCTGGCGCGGCCGAAGCGGGCGTGGTGGTTCGCGACCGTGTGCACGATCGCCTCGGTTGCCGGCGGTGTGGTCGGATATGCCATCGGCGCGCTGCTGTACGACTCGGTCGGGCAGTGGCTGATCAACGTCTATGGTCTCAGCGGCAACGTCGAAGCGTTCCGTCAGTCCTATGCCGAATGGGGCGCGCTGATCATCATCGGCAAGGGGTTGACGCCGATCCCCTACAAGCTTGTCACCATCACGTCAGGATTCGCCGGCTACAATATCTGGCTGTTCATCCTGTGCTCGATCATCGCGCGCGGCGGACGCTTCTTCGTGGTCGCGATCCTGCTCAACCGTTACGGCGACCTCATTCGCAGCGAGCTGGAAAAGCGCCTCGGTTTCTGGGTCGCGATCGGCGCCGCGGTGCTGGTGCTCGGATTCGTCATCGCGGTTAAATTGGTCTGACCTGCGCGCGGGGCGCCTTGCCGGACCAAACGCTTCTGAACACGCCCGCTTCAGGCTACGCTCGCTCCATGCCTGATCGAATCGGCCATCTTTTCAAGTCATTCAGGACGGCGTTCGCGGCCGCTTGCCTCGCGCTGTCGATGCTGGCGCTCGCCTCGGACGCCGGCTGGTCGCAAAGCGCGCCTCAGCCCTCGCTCGGCGTGCAGTCGCCGGCCCAGCAGCCAGTGCCGCAGGGACCGGCCCCGCAGCAGATCGAACCGCCGCAGCAGCCGGAAAATCCCGGCCTGATCAACGAAATCGGCAAGCTGCTCGAGAAATCCAAATCGATCCTGCCGAGCCTGAAGAGCCCAGGCGAGACCGACCCCAACACCCGCGCCCAGGATACTGCAAAGGATGCTGCAAAGGATACCGGCGACAGCCGGCCGAACATGATGCTTCCGTCGATCATGGTCACCGGACGCGCGGCCTGCCTGGTGTCGGCCAATGGCGCGCCGGACTGCAAGGCCGGGGCCGACAGACTGTGCCAGACCAAGGGTTACAGGGAAGGCAAGAGCCTCGACACCGACGCGGCCGAGAAATGCTCGCCGAAAGTGTTCATCCCGGGCCGCAAGCGCGAACCGGGCGACTGCAAGACCGAAAATTACGTGACTCGCGCGATATGCCAGTAGCGCATGACCCGGAAAAGTGGGCACCGGTTTTCCGGTAGGGTCATGCGCAAGAAATAGCGCCAAAACGCAATACTTGACACTGGAAAGATTGCCTTGTTGGTATGACGTCCGGCATCTCTTGAGATATCTCTTGGCAGATGCCCCGTACCAGTTCCGGAACACGCGAAAGGATTGTTTCGAATGTCCATGCCTGCCTTGTTCAAGGGCCGTCTGTCGATCCCCGTCATCGGTGCGCCGCTGTTCATCATTTCCGTGCCTGATCTGGTGATCGCGCAGTGCAAGGCGGGTGTGGTCGGATCGTTTCCGGCGCTGAACGCGCGGCCGCCGGCGCTGCTCGACGAATGGCTGGCGCGGATCAAGGAAGAACTCGCGGCTCACGACAAGGCGCATCCCGATAGGCTCTCGGCACCGTTCGCGGTCAACCAGATCGTGCACAAGTCGAACAACCGGCTCGATCAGGATCTGGCGCTTTGCGAGAAGCACAGGGTGCCGATGATGATCACCTCGCTCGGCGCGCGCGAAGAACTCAACCAGGCGGCGCATGGCTGGGGCTGTGTCGTGTTCCACGATGTCATCAACCAGAAGTTCGCGCACAAGGCGGTTGAGAAAGGTGCCGATGGCCTGGTCCTGGTGTCGGCCGGCGCCGGCGGCCATGCCGGCGAGATCTCGCCACTGGCCTTCGTGGCCGAGACGAGGCAATGGTTCGACGGTCCGATCGCGTTGTCGGGCGCGATTGCCAACGGCCGGGCCATTCGTGCGGCACGCATACTGGGTGCCGACTTCGCCTATATCGGCTCGGCCTTCATCGCCACCGCAGAGGCCAATGCGGTGGAAGGCTACAAGCAGATGATCACGACCTCAGGCGCCGAAGACATCGTCTATTCCAACCTGTTCACCGGCGTGCACGGCAATTATCTGAAGCCGTCGATCGTCGCGGCGGGCATGGATCCCGAAAACCTGCCGACGTCAGATCCGTCCAAGATGAGTTTTGGCACGGATGCTTCGGGTGAGCGCGCAAAGCCTAAGGCCTGGAAGGAAATCTGGGGCAGCGGCCAAGGCGTCGGTAGCGTCGCAAAAGTCTTGCCTGCAGCCGAACTGATCGCGCGGTTCAAGAAGGAATACGACGAGGCAATCGATCCGCCGCTGTGATTTTCTTCCTTCTCCCCTTGTGGGAGAAGGTGGCCTAGGCGGCCTTCGGCCGCCGTTCTCTTAGAACGCCGATGCCCTGCATCGGCTATGGCGCCGGATGAGGGGTCTCTATCCTCATCTCAAAATGTTACCGTGAGGATAGAACCCCTCACCCGTCTTCGCTGCGCGAAGCCACCCTCTCCCACAAGGGGAGAGGGGAAGTGAGCATCACACGCTCAAGTTCATCCACACCGCCTTCGGCTCGGTGAAATTCTCGATCGCGGCCGAGCCGTGTTCGCGGCCGAAGCCGGAATCGCGCACGCCGCCCCATGGCAAGCGCACGTCGGTATAGCCATAGGTGTTGATCCAGACCGTGCCGGCCTTTGCATGCTTTGCGAAACGTTGCACCCGCCCGATGTCGCGGCTCCACACCCCGGCCGCGAGACTGTAGGCGGTGCCGTTGGCGATCCGCAGCGCATCGGCTTCATCTCTAAACTTGATGACGCTCACTACCGGGCCGAAAATCTCCTCCTGCGAAATCCGCATCTCGTGTTCGACATTGGCGAACACCGCGGGGCTGATGAAATAGCCGCGGGTGCCGATGCGTGTCCCGCCGGTGGTCAGCAGTGCGCCTTCCCTTTGGCCGATATCGACATAATCGAGGATGCTGTTCATCTGTTTTTCGGAGATCACGGGCCCGAGCGCCGTGGCGCGATCACCGGGATCGCCGATGCGGATCGACTGGGCGCGTTGCGTCAGCCGCTCGACCACTTCGTCGTAGACCTTCTCATGGACCAGTACGCGCGAGCCGGCCGAGCACACCTGTCCGGCGTTGAAAAAGATTGCTGACGCCGCCGCCTTGCTGGCGGCCTCGATATCGGCGTCGTCGAAGATCACGTTGGCGGACTTGCCGCCGAGTTCGAGCGAGACCCGTTTGAAGTTGCCGGCGGCGCCGCGCAGGATGCCGCGGCCGACGCCGGGCGAGCCCGTGAACGTGACCTTGTCGACATCAGGATGATTGACCAGCGCGTCGCCGACGACCCGGCCGGGGCCGGTCACGATGTTGAGCACGCCCGGCGGCAGGCCGGCTTCCAGCGCCAGTTCGCCGATCCGCAGCGCCGACAGCGAGGTCAGTTCGGCAGGCTTCATCACGATGGTGCAGCCGCAGGCGAGCGCCGGCGCCAGCTTCCACATCCCGATCATCAGCGGGAAATTCCAGGGAACGATCGCCGCGACCACGCCGACCGGCTCACGCACGGTGTAGGTCAGCGCGTCGTCCCGCGTCGAAACCACCTCGCCGTGGATCTTGTCGGCCCAGCCCGCGTAGTAGGTCAGCGTGTCGATCGCGGCTGGCAAATCCTGCCGGAGCACGCCTGAGATCGGCTTGCCGGCATCGAGGCTTTCGAGCGCGGCGATTTCGTCCGCATGCTTCTTCATCAGTTCCGCAAGCCGGAGCAGGATCCGCCCGCGCTCGGAGGCGCGCATGCTGCGCCAGGGACCCTCGAAGGCGCGGCGGGCCGCGGCTACGGCGCGATCGACGTCGGCCTCGTTGCCTTCGGCCACGGTGGTGATGACCTGTTCGGTGGCTGGATTGAGCGTCTTGAAGGTGCGTCCGGAAATCGAAGGCACGTGCTGGCCGTCAATCAGCAGCAACCGGGGCCTGACGGCCGCGATCGCGGGCGCCGTCGCGGCGTAATCATATGCAATAGACATCATATTTCCTCCGTTTCTGTATCTCAAACTAGGAGGGTTACCGCAGCAGTAAATATGATATGATCTGCCTATGGATCGCGAATATATGCAATCGACTTCATAGGCTGAGAGCCAATGCACCACATCGAAATCGAAACCGTCTGGCGATTTCACAAGGAGGGCAGCCCGCAGACCGCCGTGGTGATGCTCGGAATTCTCAACGAGATCCGCAAAACCGGAAAGCTCACCAGCGCGGCGACGCACGCCCAGCTGTCCTATCGCCACGTCTGGAATCTGGTCGAGCAATGGTCGGATTTTTTCGGCGTACCGCTGGTCGAGACCCATCGCGGCAAGGGCACGACGCTGACGGCGTTCGGCGAAAAACTGGTCTGGGCCGGTGAGCGGATGCAGGCCCGTCTCGGCCCGCAGCTTGAAAATCTGGCGCAGGAGCTCGCGACCGAGATCAAGCCCTTCCTGCACCAGCGTCCGTCCGTGATCCGCGTCCACGCCAGCCATGGTTTTGCAGTCTCAAAGCTGCGCGAACTGCTCGACCGCGAACCCGGGATCGGCGTCGATTTGCGCTATGTCAGCAATCAGAATTCGCTGCTGTCGCTGGCGCAGGGCGCCTGCGATCTCTCCGGCGTGCATCTGCCGCGCGGCGAATTGCGCATCCAGGGCATCCGCGCATGCAAGGAATGGCTCGATCCGCGCGAGGACCGCGTCATCAGTTTCGTGACGCGCGAAATGGGATTGATGGTCAAGCCGGGCAACCCGCTCGAGATTGCATCGATCAAGGATATCGTCGATCGCAAGGCGCGCTTTGTGAACCGCGATCATGATTCCGGAACGCGGCTGCTGTTCGATCAGTTGCTGGCGTTGCACAGGATCGACGAAGCGAAAATCAACGGCGCCCAGCAGATGGAATTCACCCACGCGGCGGTCGCCGCCTACGTCGCCAGCGGCATGGCCGATGTCAGTTTTGGCGTCGAGGCGGCCGCACGGCAATTCGGGCTCGATTTCATCCGCTTGCTGACCGAGGATTATTTGTTTGTCTGCAAGCGCGCGTTTCTGGAGACCGAACCGATGCGCCGCGTCATCGACATCATGAAGGGTCGCGAGTTCCAGCGCGAAGTGGCGAGCCTGCCCGGCTATGTCGCGACGGACACCGGCACGGTCTCAACCGTGAAGGCGTTTTTGGAGAGCGTGGGTAGCGGTATGGCGTGAGGACGTTCGCGAATCGCGACGCGTCTCCCTTCGTCATGGCCGGGCTTGACCCGGCCATCCACGTCTTACTTGGCTCAAGTGAAGCAAAGACGTGGATGCCCGGGACAAGCCCGGGCATGACGAGAAACAAAATGATATCGTCACACGTGGCCACGCTTGCGTTGATGGGATCATGACCGATGACAACGAAACAGGATCTAAGCGCGCGTGTCGCGTTGGTGACGGGTGGCTCGCGCGGCATCGGCGCTGCGATTGCTTTGATGCTCGCCGAGCAAGGTGCCGCGGTCGCGGTCAATTACCGTGAGCGCGCGGATGACGCGGAAGCGGTCGTCGCCAAAATCAAGGCCGGTGGTGGCCGTGCCATCGCCGTTGCCGCCGACGTGTCGCAGGCCGCTGCCGTCGCAAAGATGGTCGAACAGGTCGCGCGCGACCTCGGTCCGATCGACATTCTCGTCAACAACGCCGGCATCGCAATCGTGCGCAGCGTCGACGAACTTTCCGAAGCCGATTTCGACCGCACCATCACAGTCAATCTGAAGTCGGTCTTCCTGTGCACGCAGGCCGTGCTGCCGGCAATGCGGGCGCGCCAATGGGGCCGCATCGTCAATATTTCGTCGGGTGCCGCACGCGGCGCCGGCGCCATCGGCCCGCATTACAACGCCTCCAAGGCCGGCATCGAGGGACTGACGCGAGGGTACGCGGCGCGGCTCGTGAAGGAGGGGATCACGGTCAACAATGTGGCGCCGTCGCTGATTGAAACCGACATGATGCGCGGGCGCACCGATCTTGCGCGCAATATTCCGCTCGGACGAATGGGACAGCCTGAGGAAGTCGCGCAGGCCGTCGCGATGGTGCTCGGCAACGATTACATGACCGGGCAAACCATCATTCTCAATGGCGGCATGGCGTTCATTTGACGGATCAGTTCAACCGCGGTCTTGATGGGCCGGATGCAAACAGGAGAGATGTTGGTGTCGCTCGCCCCCGAAATCGCTGTGTCGCGCTGGTTCAATACCAATGAAGTGCAAACGCTCTCCGCGTTGCGGGGCCGCCCGGTCCTGCTCCATGCATTTCAGATGCTTTGTCCCGGATGCGTCGCCCATGGCACGCCGCAAACCCAGCGCGCCCATGAGCTCTTCAAGAACTCGGATCTTCAGGTCATCGGCTTGCATACCGTGTTCGAACATCACGCAGCCATGACGCCGGTGTCGCTGCAGGCCTTCATCCACGAATATCGCCTGACATTTCCGATCGGGGTCGATGAGGCCGGTGAGGAGACGCCGATACCGCTCACCATGGGGAGATATAGAATGCAGGGTACGCCAACCAGCATTCTGATCGGTCGAAACGGCAGCATCGTGCACCACGGGTTCGGGCAGCAAAGCGACATGGCACTCGGCGCGATCATCGCGGCGGAGCTTGCTGCCTGACAGGGCACTCGACTCCGCGAGGCAGAGCAGGCAGAAAGCTGTCTTCTCTCTCCAACCGAGATCCCTGATTGATGGACGCTATCTTTCGCGTGGACGGCAATAGCGTCCTCACCAGCCCTCACGCGGCGGGGCCGTGGGATCCGAGCATGCAGCACGGCTCGCCGCCGGCGGCATTGGTGGTCTGGGCGGCAGAAGCGTTGCCGACGCCGGTACCAATGCGGATCGCGCGGGTGACGGTCGATCTGATGCGCCCGGTGCCGGTCGCGCCGCTGACGATCGAGACCGAGGTTCTGCGCGAAGGCCGCAAGATCCAGCTCTGCGCGGTAAAACTTCGCGCCAACGGCGTCGTGGTGGTCGCCGCCACTATTTTGAAAATCAAGGTGCAGGCCAACGAGTTGCCGCCCGAGGCCGAGATCGAACAGGTCACGCTGCCCGGACCGGAACAGTCGCGGGTCGAGCCGGCGGATTTTTCTTCCAGCCCGTTCGTAACCGGCATGTCGCTGCGCGCCGCGCGCGGCCGGTTCGGCGTCCCCGGTCCAGGCGCGATCTGGTATCGCGTCGATCGCCCGATCGTCGAGGGGGCGGCGGTCTCTCGGGCAATGCGCGCGATGGTGGCTGCGGATTTTTGTAACGGCACTTCGGCGGTGCTGGATTTCCGGCAATGGACGTTTCTCAATGCCGACCTCACCGTGAATTTCGCGCGCCAGCCGGTCGGCGACTGGATGCTGCTCGACGCCGAATCCTGGATCGGCCCCGACGGAGCGGGCCTCGCGATGGCACGGCTGGCCGATGAACGCGGCTATTTCGGCCGCGCCGTCCAGAGCCTGGTGATCGAGCGGCGTTGACGCGAGGGCGATCGGGTGGTCCAGCCGTTCCGGCTCGGCACAAACCGATCAAATTGCCACCACTTTTGCTGACGGCCACTACTCACCTGTAACTTCGGGTAGCTCTCGTGTCGTTCTCCTGGCGCCACGCGGTCGCTGAATGAGTTGTCACAATTAATCACTCATTAACCAAATCAGTCCCATCTTTAATTATTCAGTAACCGGGAATGGGTGGATCCACCATGCAGGCAACAGCGGGGGCAACGCGACAATTGGTTCGCATGCGGGGCCGCTCGTATGTCGCCTTCGTATTCACACCGGAGATTCCGATTCTCGGCTGGCTCGAGGAGATCGATGCGACACTGGCGCGTTCGCCGGGGTTCTTCGTCGGTAAGCCTGTCGTGCTTGACCTGGCGGCGCTGGACCTCAGCCGCGCGGCCATCACCCACCTCGTCAATAATCTGGAAGAACGCAACATCCGCGTGCTGGGGATCGAGGGCGTGGATGCCGAAAAGCTTACCACCAGCATGCCGCCGCTTTTGACCGGCGGTCGTTCCTGCGTCATCACGCGAACCGAGCCTGCGGAAAAGCCCGAGGAAAAGGTCGAGGCCAAGCCGAAGCCGAACTCGCTGCTGCTCGACAGCCCGGTCCGCTCGGGCCAGTCGATCGTCTTCACCGATGGCGATGTCACCGTGCTGGGTTCGGTCGGCTCGGGGGCGGAAATCGTCGCCGGCGGATCGATCCATGTGTACGGCACGCTGCGCGGCCGGGCGATGGCCGGCGTCAACGGCAATTCGTCGGCCCGGATTTACTGCCAGAAGATCGAGGCGGAACTGCTCGCCATCGACGGTTACTACCAGACTGCTGAAGAAATCGACGCCTCGCTGCGCAACCGCCCGGCCCAGGCCTGGCTGCAAGGCGACACCATGAAAATTACACCGCTGAACTAATCGGCTACGGAGATCAATTATGGCAAATGTCCTGGTCGTTACATCAGGCAAGGGCGGCGTTGGAAAGACGACGTCCACGGCCGCGCTCGGTGCAGCACTTGCCCAGGCCGGCGAGAAGGTCGTCGTCATCGACTTCGACGTCGGCCTGCGCAACCTCGATCTGGTGATGGGCGCGGAACGGCGAGTGGTGTTCGACCTCATCAATGTGGTGCAGGGCGTCGCCAAGCTCCAGCAGGCGCTGATCCGCGACAAGCGCCTGGAGAATCTGTGGTTGCTGCCCGCCTCCCAGACCAGGGACAAGGACGCGCTGACCGACGAAGGCGTCGGCCGGGTCATTGAGGAGCTGCGGACCAAGTTCGACTGGATCCTGTGCGACAGTCCGGCAGGCATCGAACGCGGCGCGATGCTGGCGATGCGTTATGCGGACCAGGCCGTGATCGTCACCAACCCGGAAGTCTCCTCGGTGCGCGATTCCGACCGCATCATCGGGATGCTCGATTCGAAGACCGTCAAGGCGGAGCAGGGCGAGCGGGTGATCAAGCACATCCTGATCACAAGGTTCGATCCGGCGCGCGCGGCACGCGGCGAGATGCTGAGCATCGACGACATCCTCGAGATTCTTGCTACCCCGCTGCTCGGCATCATCCCCGAGAGCCAGGACGTGCTGCGCGCCTCGAATGTCGGCTCTCCCGTCACCCTGAACAATGTGGCCAGTGCGCCGGCCCGCGCCTATACCGACGCGGTCCGCCGCCTGATGGGCGAAACCGTCGACATGGTCGTACCGACCGAACGCAGGGGGCTGATGAACCGATTGCTCGGACGGAGGGCGGCATGAGCATGAATTTGCTTCGACTGTTCAGCGGCCGCAAGGCAACCGCCCCGGTGGCGCGGGAGCGGCTGCAGATCCTGCTGGCGCACGAGCGCGGCCTGCGCGGCCAACCTGACCTGCTGGCGACGCTGCGCGAAGAGATTCTCGCGGTGGTCTCAAAGCACATCCAGCTCGATCCCGACAAGGTCACGGTCAAGCTGGACCGGGGACCTGCGGTGTCGACGCTCGAGGTCGATATCGAAGTGCCGAATAATTTCGAGAAGACCAAGGCTCACGCTGAAAGGCGAGCAGGGGCGGCTTGATACCGCCCTGGCAGCCGCGCCGTGGCGCGGCGGCGGGGTCGTCTGGTCGCCGCTCCGTGGTACCGCCGCGTGGTTCGTCCGCCTACGCCTACCGCAGCGGGCCTCGGTACCATCGCTGGCATCGCGGCCACCGTCACCACTGGTGAGAGGAACCGGTGGGGACAAGTGGCAATCCCGGCCGTTAGTTCGCCGTGGAAAGTTGAGGAGGCAGTTATGCCAGTGCTTTTGTCATGGGCTGTTCCCGCTGTGATTGTCGTAGGTGGAGTTGGATATTATTTGGTTCGCGCAGTTCATTAGCGCTACCTGGATAAGAGAAAAGCCCGCGGCCGAACCGGCTGCGGGCTTTTTGCATGTAGTAATGATGCGGCTTGAATAGCCGCATCATTGAGCAAGTCGTCAATCGATCTCGTGGACGATCGTGCGGGTGCCCGGATCGACCAGCATCACGCGATCGTTAGAGTAAACGTACCGGTATTTGCTGACAGACGGTCCCCAATCCGCGGGCACGGCCTCCAGCTCCACGCTGGTCGGGATCTTGGCGCCGACGACGAGGCGTTCCTGCGTCGTGATGGGCCGAACCTTCTTCTCGGTTACGTAAGTCTTAATCTTGGTTCGATATTCCGGCTCGATCTGAACGGTAGCGTGGCCGGTGCCGGTTGTGACGGTCGTCTGAGCAATGGCAGCGGTGGCGAAAAGCGACGCGGCAGCGGCAATCGTCAAGAGCTTTTCATCGGTGATCTCCAATCCGCTTGAGCGCGGACCTGCCTAACGTTGAGGCGAAAAGAACGTTCCACTTTTTCCCGACCTCGGTCGGTCACCCGAGATTTGCAGTTGGGACAGACGGAACGTGGAATCCTGGCTCCGGGGACATCCTGCACCGCGCTGTGACCCTCTAAGTTTCGGCGGCCGCAGTTGAGGCCCCTATTTCTGCGCACGATTTGTCGGGAACAAGTGGCAATCGCTCCGAGTTGGAGTCCTGTCTAATGGGATTTAGACATCGTGCCTTCACGGCCTCAGCGCACGCTTCCCCCTTAGTCGCTGGGGCCGTTTTTCCCGCTGCAGGGAGTTGGCATCATCTCGACAGCTAGCTATGACCCCTTTCAGATACAGAACTTGGACTATTGAAGATGGCGAGCGATTGAAGTCGCTGGTTGCTGGTGATGTTTCCGCCGCGCGCGCGGCTTCAATCTTTCGTTGTTCGCTCGACTCCATTCGCACGCGAGCCCGAAAGCTGGGCGCGCCGTTCCCTTCTGTAAGGGACGTCCGTAAACGTAACGCGAGCAGATTCACCGAAGCGGAAGCGGCCTTGTCAGCTCACAAGGCACAAGAAACGATTTTATCCAAGACGCCCCGTGGAGGCGGCCAGTAGCTCCAAAAGCACCGGCCCCAGCGCCTTTCGTCTCGTCCACGGCTTTTCACGGGCTAGTGCCGATAATACCTATACGGCCGCTCCCATACGAATGTCGAGCCGAAGCGGTATGGCAGCGGATCATAACCGATCAAGTATGCAGTTCTGATGCGATAGTGCCGATAGCGAACGCCCCGGGTAGAGAGGCGCGAGGTGCTGCACACGCACCGCTGACGCGAGCTGAAGTCGGACGCCGCACTTTCGTGCGGCTTCAGCGCACCGGCGGATGCTTGATCCGAAAGGATGCAGAGCACACTCAAGAGGACAATCGACAGCAGACGAATCATGGCAAAATACTTTCCAAAACACCGAGCCTAACGGCGCAAAGGAAAGCAAGTTCCCGGACCCGGTCAGGCTGTCACGTGAGGATGCCGCAGCCCGGCGGGCCGGCATTATTTGCCAGCCCTGCATTTGCCAGCCCTGCGGCACGTCCCACGGCGGGAACGAATCACCGCAGCCTCGCTTGAATCCCGGTTCTGTTGCGTGGAGTTGCTTTGATGCGGGCGTCCAATTGATGCGGCGGCCGCATTTCCGGGGACCGCGCCGGGCGCGAGCAAATCGTCAACATCCGGGCCGGAACGCTTGACGACACGACCTGGCTGACGCCGGTCGCGCAGATGTTCATGAAGAGCGCGCAGCCGTGGATCGCCCCCGCAGCAAACGCCGAATGCCACGAGATCGGCCCGGGTGATTTCGCCCCGCTGGGCGAGAAATGGCGCGCGATTGGCCGGGGTTCTTCCCGCAATAGTTCCATTGCGAGGGAACCGCATGATGCCCCAACGGTTTACATCCGGTTAGGGGGTGTTTTATGAACTCGTTGGGTTTGGCTGCGAAAGCGAGAACCGGCATTTGGGGGCTGGACGATATTCTCGCCGGCGGGTTTTCCCGCGGTCACCTTTTTCTCGTTGAAGGAGCGCCGGGTACCGGCAAGACGACGATCGCACTTCAGTTCCTGCGGGAGGGTGCAAAAAGCGGCGAGAAGACACTTTACATCACACTGTCCGAAACCGAACGCGAACTGCGCGATGGCGCCGCGTCGCATGGCTGGACGCTCGATCAGGGGATCGCGATCTACGAATTGCTGCCCCCCGAGAGTCTGCTCGATTCGGAGCAGCAACAAAGCCTGCTCTATTCGTCTGATCTTGAACTCGGCGAGACCACCAAGCAGATTTTTGAGGCGGTCGAGCGTCATAAGCCGAGCCGGGTCGTGCTCGACAGTCTTTCGGAAATCAGGCTGCTCGCGCAGAACTCGTTGCGCTACCGGCGGCAGATTCTCGCGATGAAGCACTACTTCGCCAAGTTCGGTGCCACCGTGATCATGCTCGACGATCTCACGGCCGAAGTGATGGACAAGACGGTGCACAGCGTCGCGCATGGTGTGCTGCGTCTGGAGGAACTGGCTCCCGCCTACGGCGCCGAACGGCGGCGCACCCGCGTGGTGAAATATCGCGGCACAAAATTCCGCGGCGGCTACCACGACATGACGATCACCACCGGCGGCGTGAACGTATTTCCACGCCTGGTCGCGTCGGAACATCGCACCAGCTTCACGCGCGGCAGGCTCACGAGCGGCATCACCGAACTGGATCAACTACTCGGCGGCGGCGTCGACCGGGGTTCGAGCACGCTGGTGCTCGGTCCCGCGGGGACCGGAAAGTCCCTGATCTCGATCGTGTTTATCGTTGCTGCCGTCGCGCGCGGGGAAAAGGCAGCCCTATTCGTTTTCGACGAAGAGATGGGGTTGCTGTACGAGCGCATGAAGGGGCTCGGCATCGACCTCGATGCCATGCAGCGGTCCGGCGGCCTGTTCATCGAGCAAGTCGACGCGGCTGAACTCTCGCCCGGCGAATTTGCGCATCGCGTCCGCAAAAGGGTCGACGAGGACCGGATCAAAACGGTCGTGATCGACAGCCTCAATGGCTATCAGGCCGCGATGCCGGAGGAGAACTCGCTGATCCTGCACATGCACGAGCTCTTGCAGTACCTCAACCGGCAGGGCGCCTCGACGTTCATGACGGTGGCGCAGCATGGTCTGGTCGGCGACATGAAGGCGCCGATTGATGTCACCTATCTTGCCGACACCGTGATCCTGCTGCGTTACTTCGAGGCACTCGGGCACGTGCGACGGGCGATCTCGATCATCAAGAAACGCACTGGTTCGCACGAAACGACCATTCGCGAGTATCGAATCGACAATCGCGGCCTCTCTCTCGGAGAGCCCCTTATCGACTTCCACGGAGTGTTGCGCGGAGTTCCGATTAATACGAATGCGGATAAGCCGTTGCGGGAAGAAGAGCCGTGAAGCCCGGCGCGTCGTCCGAGCGGGCTGTGATCCTGGCGCCCAAGGGGCGTGATGCCGCCGTCGCCTCGGTGCTGATTCGCGAAGCGGGTTTCTACGCCAATATCTGCGGCGATCTTGCAGCCCTCGTGCAGGAGATCGAAGGTGGCGCGGGCCTTGCCGTGATTGCCGATGAGGCGATCAAGACCGCGGATCTGCGCGGACTCGTGAGCTGGCTCAACGGCCAGCCGTCATGGTCGGACTTTCCAATCGTGCTGTTGACCCATCAGGGCGGCGGTCCGGAGCGGAATCCCGACGCGGCGCGGTTGGGTCAGGCACTCGGCAACGTCACCTTCATTGAGCGTCCTTTCCATCCGACGACGTTGGTCAGTATCGTCGGCTCGGCGGTCCGCGCCCGGCGCCGTCAATACCAGACCCGTGCGATTCTGGCCGATCTTACCGAGAGCGAAAACCTGCTGCAGACGGCGCTGAATGCCGGGCATCTCGGGGCGCTCGAACTGCATTTGCCGGAATACAAACTCGAAGCCTCGGAAACCTGCGCGCGCTTTTTCGGCCGCAAGCCGGGCGAGTCTTTCACCTTTCAGGATTTGTCGGCTGCGGTTCATCCCGACGACCGGGAGCGCCGTCTTGAAGCCATCGATCACGCGATCAAAACCGGTGGGGACTACCGCATCGAATATCGGATTATCTGGCGCGATGGTTCGCTGCACTGGGTGGACACCCGCGCCCGCGCGGTCCGTCGGCCGGACGGCAGCATCAAGTCGCTAGTCGGCGTCTGCTCGGACATCACTGCTCGAAAGACCGCCGAGATCGAACGCGAGAAGCTGATGGAGCAACTGGCGACGGAACGCACGGCGTTGGCCGAATTGACCGCAAACCTCGAACAGCGCGTCGAACAGCGCACCGCCGATCTGATGAAGGAAGTCGCCGCGCGTGAAAGGGCGCAGGAACAATTGCGCCAAGCGCAGAAGATGGAGACGATCGGACAGCTTACCGGCGGCGTGGCGCATGATTTCAACAATCTGCTGATGGCCGTGATGGGCAACCTCGATCTGTTGCGCAAGCGCATGCCCGACGATCCCCGGCTTCGCCGCCTGGTTGACGGCGCCATGCAAGGCGCGGAGCGGGGTGCCTCGTTGACGCAGCGCCTGTTGGCCTTCGCGCGTCAGCAGGATTTGCGCGCAGTCTCGGTCGATCTCCGTTCGCTGATTCAGGATATGACCAACCTGCTGGAGCGGTCGCTTGGCCCGCGCGTCGCGGTGCGATTGGACATCGAGGACGGCCTGCCTCCGGCGCGTATTGATCCCAACCAGCTTGAGCTTGCGATCCTCAATCTGGCAATCAACGCGCGTGACGCTATGCCCGACGGCGGTCCGATCGACATCAAGGTGGACGAGCAGAGCATCACCAGGGATGCCGTGTTGGCGCCGGGCCATTACCTCAGGCTGTCCGTCATCGATACCGGTACCGGCATGACATCAGAGACATTGGAGCGGGCGATCGAGCCATTCTTCTCGTCCAAGCCGCTCGGCAAGGGCACCGGCCTTGGCCTGTCGATGGTCCACGGCCTGGCGGTGCAGCTCGGTGGCACCTTGCGGCTTGCGAGCGCGGTCGGAAAAGGCACCACAGCGACGCTGCTGCTGCCGGTGGCTACCGCCGCACCGGAGGTCGAGGCTCCGGCGCCGGCGGCGCAAGGCACAAGACGTTCGGCCGTCATTCTGTTCGTCGACGACGATCCGCTGATTGCGATGTCGACCATGGAGATGCTGGAAGACCTCGGTCACCACGTGATTGGCGCCAATTCAGGCCTCCATGCGCTCGACATTCTCAGGAGCGAGCAGCCGATCGACCTGATGATGACCGATCACGTGATGCCCGGGATGACTGGTGTTGAACTTGCGGCTGCGACGCGCCAGGTGCGGCCCTCGCTGCCGATCCTGCTGGCAACGGGTTATGCCGAATTGCCTGAGGGCGCGCAGCTTGATCTGCCGCGGCTTGCAAAACCTTATCACCAGGATCAGCTGCGCGAACGGCTCGACCAACTGCTGGCGTGAGCCGGAAATTTACCCCACCATCCGGTCACGGCCGGTCCAGAAGCCGGCCTTCAGCACCTTCTTGTCGACCTTGCCGACGCCGGTCATCGGTAGTTCCTTAACGAACTGGATGTGCTTTGGCGCATGCGCCGAGCCTTTTTTCGTTTTGACGAGGTTGATCAGCTCATCCGCGTTCGGCTTCGCACCTTCGCGCGCCACCACGACCGCGGTGACGGCCTCGCCCCATTTGTCGTCGGGAACGCCGACCACGGCGACCATCGCGACATCGGCATGCTGCGACAAGACATCCTCGACCTCGCGCGGAAAAATGTTGAAGCCGCCGGAGACGATCATGTCCTTCTTGCGGTCGAGGATGAACATATAGCCGCGCTCGTCCTTGCGCGCGATATCGCCGGTATGCAGCCAGCCGTTCTTCAGGGTTTCGGCGGTCTGTTCCGGCTGCTTCCAGTATTCGGTCATCGCATGCGGCCCTCGCACGCAGATCTCGCCGGCTTCGCCGGTCGCGACTTCCTGGTCGTTGTCGTCGAGCACCTTGACCTCGCAGGCCGAGACCGGAAAACCGCAGGACAGGAACATTTCCGGCGTCTTCGGATCATGATCGGCCTTGCGCAGCACCGAGACCGGGTAGCACTCGGTCTGGCCGTAGAGCTGCGAGAACACCGGCCCGATCCGCTCGAGGCCTTCGACGAGGCGGCTCGGCGACATCGCGGAGGCGCCGTAGAGCAGCAATTCGAGCGAGGAGAGGTCGTGCCTGCCGAGCGCGGGGTGGTCCAGCAGCACGTAGATCATCGTCGGCACGAGCAGGGTAAAATTGATGCGCTCGCGCGCGATGGTCCTGAAGACAGCTTCGGGATCGAAACCCTTCAGCATATGCACGGTGCCGCCGCGCATCAGCGTCGGCAGCACTTTTGTCCCGGCGACGTGGCTGATCGGCGCCACCGCGAGATAGCTCGGGATATCCGGGATTTCGAAATCGGCCAGCGTAGCGTTGGCCCAGCCGCCATACTCGCGATGGGTGCGCAGCACGCCCTTGGATTTTCCGGTGGTGCCGCCGGTGTAGTTCAGAATCGCGATATCGTCCGGCGCGGCAAAATTGCGCGGGCTCGCGGTGCCGGCGGCATCGACCGCGGCCAGCAGATCAACCCCGCAAGCCGCCGGACCGAGCGTGAACACGGTTTTCACGCCTGTGGCCTTGGCCGCCAGCTCGCCGCCGCGATCGCGAAACGTATCGGCATCGATCACCAGCATCTCAGCTTCGCAATCCTCGATCTGAAACAGTTGGTCGTCGAGCGAGCCCAGCGGATGCAGCCAGGTGATCGCGAGCTGCGACAATTGCGCCGCGACGCCGGCGCACCAGCTGTCTGCGCGATTGGCGGTGAGGAACGCGACGCGCGCGCCGGGCTGAAGCCCGGTCTGCATGAATACTTTCTGGATGCGGCCGATCAGGTCGGTGGCGCTCTGATAGGTGATCGATCCGCCCGGCCAGGAGAATGCGACCCGCGAGGGATAGCGCGCCAGCGCCCGCAGCGTCTGCGTGCATGCCGGTGGAAACGCATGAAGCGGATTGCCCATCTTAGAATTCCTCCCTGTTGATGACATGTTGGTCACTCCGCCGTTGACCGGCTCTCGGACGTGAACGGATCCGCGCTATGGCAATGCCATCACGCTTTCTTCTTTCGGCTGGCACGCGGGGCGAGGCCGTTGACCAGGGTGGCGACGCAGGCATCGGCGACCTCTTCGGGCGTACCTGACCCATCGGGGTCGTACCAACGTGCAATCCAGTTCAGCGCGCCCGTGAGCGTGAAGGTCATCATCCTGGCGTTGCCGTGTCCTATCGAACCGTCGGCCATACCGACTTCGACCACGCGGCGCACGATCAGGTCGATCTCGCGCTTCAGCGCCCGGAATTTTGCGCGGCCCTCGATAGAAAGTTCGTGGTCGGCTGTGCGCGTCACGCACATCCCGAAGTCCTTCGTCATGATGACCGCATAGTCACGCATCAGCGCCGTGAGGCGTTCGAGACCGCTGCCGCCGCGGGACTCCACGGTCTCGGCGGCCTGACGGATGCTCTCGAGGCCGAGCCGCACGCACTCGAACAGGATTTCGTCCTTGTTGGCGAAGTAATGGTAGATGGTGGGCTTGGTGACGTTGAGCGAGGTGGCGACGTCGTCCAGCGAGGTCGCGTGGAAGCCGCTCTCGTTGAAGAATTGCACGGCGGCGTGCAGCACCGCTTCCCGCTTCGCGCCGCGCTCCCTTTCCCGTTCCTCCGCCTTTCGCCAAGGCGACTGCCGCGCCGTCGAACCCATGAACGATCCGTTTTTCGGAGGAAACGACCTTGAACTTTCCGATGAGTAAGTCCTATACTTGTCAGTATACAGATGTCAAACGCTACGGCGAATCCGCGGCGTGGACCCGCAAACCAGACCGCCGAGATGGAAACGCATTTGAATTCTCCCGATCTTCTCGCGCGCTTTCAGGATCGCCTCAGCCTGCCGCTGATCGCGGCGCCGATGTTTCTGGTCTCCGGCGTCGAGCTTGTGGTCGCCGCCTGTCGCAACGGCGTGATCGGCTCGTTCCCGACGGTGAATTGCCGCAGCCACGAACAACTCGAAGAATGGCTCAGCGAGATCGAAGGCCGCTTGCAGCGTCATTCGGACGAGAGCGGCAAGCCCGCCGCGCCGATCTGCGCGAACCTGATCGTGCATCGCTCCAATGCGCGGCTGGCGCAGGACCTCGCGGTGCTGCTGCGGCACAAGCCCGAGATCGTCATCACGTCGGTCGGATCGCCGGCACAGGTCGCGGCGCCGTTGCATGATGCCGGCGCGCTGGTGTTTGCCGACGTCGCCAGCATCCGCCACGCCGAACGCGCGGTAGAAGCCGGCGCCGACGGGCTGGTGCTGCTCACGGCGGGTGCAGGCGGTCAGACCGGCTGGCTCAATCCGTTCGTGTTCGTGCGCGCGGTGCGGACCTTCTTCGACGGGCCGCTGGTGCTCGCGGGCGGCATCAGCGACGGACATGCCTTGCGCGCGGCGCAGGCGCTTGGTTGCGATCTCGCCTACATGGGCACCAGATTCATCGCCACGCGCGAAAGCATGGCCGATATCAGGTACAAGGAGATGCTGGTCGCCAGCAGCGCCGATGACATTCTGCTGACCACGGCTTTCACGGGCTTGCAGACCAACATGCTGCGGCCGTCCATCGAAGCTGCCGGCCTTGACCCTAACGATCTGCCGGCGCGCGGCGCCATCGATATCGGCAAGGACATCGACATCGGCGCCCGTGAAAGTCGCCCCAAGCGCTGGAAAGACATCTGGAGCGCCGGCCATTCCACCTCGGGCGTGACGGAAGTGCTTGGCGTCGATGAGCTCGTTGCGCGGACGCTAGTCGAGTATCGCGCGGCGGCGGCGAAAATCCAGATCACCTAAGCCGTTCTAGTTCACGCTACCTCGTCATGGCCGGGCTTGTCCCGGCCATCCACGTCTTTGCTGCGAAAAGCAAGACGTGGATGCCCGGCACAAGGCCGGGCATGACGAGCAAGATGCCAAAGTCCGGATTGCTGCGCACCTAATTCGCTACAAAATACCAATTCTTGTCGTAGTGAACGAGCTGGCTCGGCGGCTTGTCGTCGAACTCGAAGAAATCCTTGGGATCGCTGCCCGGCGGCACGTGCAGGAAGCCGGTGAAATAGTGTTTGAGGCCGCGCGAGGTCAGGAACAGCACGTAGGTGCCGTCCTTGGCCGTGTCGACGACGATGTCGTTTCCGCCGGCGGAAACCTTGGGCTCGGTTGCGCCCAGCGCGATCATGGATTTGTTGTAGGGGACGTTCGGCTTGAGCTCGCCGGCCTCGACGCGGGCCACGATCCGTTCGCGATCGGCGCGGTGCCAGTGGAAATTCCGTTGCAGCGCGACTTTCTGTAACGGTGCGTAAACCAGCAGCGCCAGCGTCGCGGCGCAGATCAGGAACGGGATCGCGAATTTCGTCCCGCCCCGTGGGATGCGAAGCAGCAGCGTTGCCGTCCATAGGCAGCAGCCGAAGAACAGCAGCGCCATCAGCGGCAGAATGCCGAGCAGCACAAAACCGGACGGCCAATCGGCCATCGACAATTCGAAGGTCGCCAGCAGCAGCGTGCCGATCGAAATGCCCGCGGCCGCCAGCAGCGCTGATCGGACCGACGGCCCGTCCGGGGCGGTCGTCGCTTCCTGAGTTGTTTCCGCCATGCTGGGTAGTTTCTCGTGCCGTTTCCGGATTAACGGGCCATTAACCAAATCCGCCCCAACAATAGAACCACAGGATAGCCGGCCGCACCGCCGGGCGATCCGCAAATAAGGGGGCGCAAGATGGATTTCGATCAGTTTTATGCCAAAACCCCGGCCACCATCGACGAGATCAGGTGGCGGGTGACCCGCGCGCTGGACCGGCATCCGCTCTGCCGCAACGTCGAATTCGACATCGTCAGCATGCCCCGCACCGGCAAAAGCAACTGGACCATCAGCCTGCGCTCGGTCGCCCCCGATGCACTCTGGGAGGCCTCCGATATCGTGGCCGACATCCAGGAAGCCTACGATCTGGCCGCGGCGGCCTGATTTTTTGCCGATTTGACGCGATTCTCGCACGTTTCAGCGGGCACTAACTCCTTGAGCGGCATGGTAAAGCCTTAATTACCGTCCAGTTTTCAGCCACCCTCGGTAGCGTTTCCGAGCGAAGTGGATACCGGTTCGCGTCAAGAAAACGCGTTAAAAATTATAAAGACTAGAGCCGCGAGGCTCCAGGATCGGCGGAATGGAGACGTTTTTGACCAAAGCCATTACGATCGTTGCGTTGACCTGTTTCCTCGTAGTGGCCGCCGCCGCCACCGCAATTCTCGGCCGCGACACCCTGTTCGCCGCGCATTACGAACTGGCCGCCGCACCTGCCGCATTCCAAAGCCCGGTCTCGAACAAGGAAAGCAAGAAGGACAAGCTCGCCATCGCGACGATGGCGCTGGCCGCCTATGAGCCGCCGCAGGCTGCTCCCGTGCTGAGCGAGCCGCTGCGCCAGGCCTATGCCTCGACCGCGCCGGCCGATCTCGGAATTCCCAAAGTCGCCGCGCCCGCGATGGCGCCTGCTGCCGCACCGCCCAAGCCCAAGGCCGCCGCCAAGCCCGCTCCGCAAAAGAATTACGCGCTGCTCAGCGACGTCCAGATCGCCGGGATCAAGGAGCGCCTCAAGCTTTCTGCCTCGCAGGAATCCTATTGGCCGCCAGTGGAGACCGCGTTGAAGGCTGTCGCCCGCAAGATTCACGCAAAGCGTCAGGCCGATCCCAATGCGGCGGGCGGCATTCCGATCGATCCCGACGCTGAAGAAGTCCAGCAGTTGAAATCGGCTGCGATGCCGTTGCTGTTCCAGTTGCGCGAAGACCAGAAGAGCGAAGTGCGCTCGCTCGCCCGCATCATCGGGCTCGAAAAAGTAGCCTCCATGATCTGAGCGATTGCGGCGGCCGCAGCGCACGCCGCCGGTTCCATCGTTTCCACATTTTCCCATATCGGAACATCGGCCTTGGCCGCGCGTTTTCCCGCGTGGATCAAGGAGCCGAGCCAATGCGCACTTCGACGGCATATTTTGCAGGCGTGGGAACCGTGGTCGCGGCCGTTGTCGTGGGCCTCGGCGGCGGCGTGTTGATCTCGAACATCGTCAGCCCGCATGCGCCCAAGATCGAAACGAGCAAGCTTGAGCTGCGGATGTCGGAGAAGCCGATCCCGGCGAAGGCTTTGTCGGAACCGGCACCCAACGTGGCGGCGGTCGCAGCGAATGTACCGCAGAACCAACCGCAGAACGAATCCGTTACGACGACCTCGACGCAGGCCCAGCCCGCTGGAGCCGCAGCGAGCACGCCGCCCGCAGCGTCACCACAGCCGACGACCGCCGCACCCGTGACGCAGGCTGCTGCGCCCGAAAAGACAAATCCTGAACCGATAAAAACTCCCGAAGCCGCTTTTGCCAAAACGCGCGACAGCGATATCAGGGCGCGCGATGCCGCCGACGTGAAGTCACGCGACGTCGATATCAGGCGAGAGGCGAGACGCGCCACTGAGGAGAAGCGCAAGGCCGAGCGTCGTCAGCACTGGGTTGAACGACGCCGGCCGAGGCAGGATCAGGAGCTTCGCGAGGTCGAGGAGAGGGTTCGCGAAGAGACCGAGCCGCGCCACGTCTTTGCGGCCGAGCCGGTCGGGACGCCCCGGATCAGATTGTTCGATCTGGATTGATCTATCCTCAATCCGGATGATGCAATCGCATCAGCTATCCGCCGCGCGATTCCACCACCTTGCGGCAGGGGTCGGAGAGTTTCGCCTTGTGGTCGCGCAGGCAGGCGTTCATCTGCGGCGGCTTGCCGATATGCTCGGCGCAGAATTTCCCGGCATCGGAACGGCAAGCCATCTGCTCTTCGCGGGTCGGCCCGGATTGGGCTGAGGCCAGCGCACTGCCGGCGAGCAGGAAAATTAGCGAGGCTAGGGCGGTTGCGGCGGGCGTGGATTTTCGAACCGGCTTTTTCATGGATCACCTTGTCGGAGGGCGTTGGCGGGCTGAACGAGAGCCCGCGGAAACTCGTCGATGCCGGCCGCGCCGTCCATGCCATGTTCATGGCAGCGAAAACTCACCTGCAAACGCCCCGCGACATCGACACACCATCTTCATGGGATGTTGCACCACGCCGGTCTGGCCCAAGTACCTCTCCACGTCGGCTGCGGTGACCGGTCGGTCCATCGCAAGGCTGCACGGCAAAATCAGGAGAGGATACATGCTGAGGAATTCTGGATGGCTGAGCGCCGGTCTGACGGTGGCGGCACTTTCGACCGTGGCCGCGCTTTCGTTTGGCGCCGGTCCGGCCCAGGCCGCGGTGGTCTATTGCAAGACGGTCGGCGTGCCGCAGGGCTGCGTGGTGCGGCCGACGCCGGTGGCTGCGGTAGCGGTTGCCACGCCCCGCGTCGGCGTCGTTGGCGTCGGCGCGCGCGGCGTCGGTGTCCGCCCCGGCACAGCGTGGAATCGCGGCGGCCCGGTCAACCGCGTCGGGCGGCGGTAACCTCAACCATTCGCGTCGCTGTCGGGAAATCGGTGCGGCAAGGTCAGCCGCACCCGCGTTCCGCCGGCGCCAGATGTCAAATCGAGGCCGGCGCCGCAGCGCGCGGCGCGGCTTCGCATGTTGCGCAGGCCCCGCCCGGCGCTGCCTTCGGCGGAGGCTTCGCCATCAGGCGCCAGCGCAAAGCCTTTGCCGTCGTCCGCAATCGTAATACAGCCCTGATCGAGATCCGCTGCGCCGCGCCGCGTCTCGATGCTGACCGTGATGCGGCGCGCACTGGCGTGCTTGACCGCATTGGTCAGCGCCTCGTCCAGCAGCCGCATGATCTGGATCACATGCCAGGGCCGCAATTCCGGATGCACCGGCAGGCCAGGCGGCGTGATCTGCCAATCGAGTTCGATGTCGTGCGGGCGCAACTGCGCCATGGCGCGCTCGCGCCACGATCCCAGCGCCAGCATCAAATCGCCGCCGATGTCGTCCATGGAGTCGATGACAAGGCGCAGATCCTTCAGCGCCGCCCGGGCGGCGTCGCCAATACCAGCGCTCGCATCATTGCCGCGTTCGCTGAGCGCCACGATGCTGACGAGCTGGCCGCCGAGGCCGTCGTGCAGGTCGCGCATCAGCCGGGTGCGCTCGCGGGCCAATGCCGCGGCGCGCGCGCGTTCTTCCTCGCGGGCGAAACTGGCCTTCAATTTGTCCTCGGCCTCGCGCACCTGGGTAACGAGCCGGCCGGCAAAACTGTCGACCTGGTTGAGCGCGCGCGCGAACCGCCAGGTCAGCGCCGCGCCGATCGCCACCAGCATCGCCGAATAGGACAATCGCGAGAAGAAGATGCGCCGATCGGGCACGATCTGCAGCACGGAGAGCATGTCGTGAATCCAGCTGGTCAGCACGATGGTGACCGCGCAGCCCAAGAGGATGCTGGCGGCGTCCTGCCGCCGCAGCACCGCATTCCCTGATATCAGCGCCATCATCATGAGACAAAGCCCGACCGTCGGCGTGCCGATGAACAGATACAGCGACCGGACCGAAGCCTGGCCGCCGACCAGGCCGGCAACGGCGAGGATCACGCTGGGTGCGAAGATGATGAGGCCCCAGCGCGGCCATTTGCGGCCAAAGAAGAGAATGCCAAAGGCCAGAACAAGCCCGCTCTCGAGCGGCGCGGATGCGATCGCGATGGAATTGAGTGTGGCGTAGCGGGACTCGTCGAGCGGGGTCGACAGGAATGCCTGCAGGACGCCGACCGCCATCGCCGCCGCCAGCATGCCGTAAGCCGGTTCATGCCGTCGCATCACCCACATGATGGTCAGAATGACCGCGAGGATCGCCTGCCAGGCCGAAAACACGATCGGCAACGTGACGAACAGCAGCGCCCGCCGGTCGTAGTAGGGACGAACGACATTGTCAGGTCCAACGTAGGGCGTGTCGAGAAACGCCGAGATCGGGCCCCACACCAGCACGCGAATGGTGAGTTCGTTCGAACCGCCGTGCAGCAGCGCTGACGGAATCACCGCGATCTGCGGCGTGGAGCGGTCGGGCCGGTTGGCGACCGGATCGCGCCTGGTGTCCAGCACCACGACGCCGTTGACGGCGACTTCGGCGGCATTGGTGAAGCGCGGCAGATAGATCGACCAGGCGCGCGGCGATTGCTCTGCCGGAAATGTGAACCGGCCCGTATAGGTTGGCTGATCGTCGGCAGGCGACCGCGCGCTGGCGAAGTGCGGCAACGTGACGGAGCGCTCGGTGTCGCCTTGCCTCAGCCTGAACTCGGTCAAGGCATAATTTTCAGGTGGCGCGGGCAGCGGCTGCCGCAGGATGAAGCCGCACACGACCGCGATCAGCAGCTGCAGCAACACATATTGCAACAGGCGGGAGACCTGCAGCCGCCGGCGTACCTCGCCGGGAGGAGCCTCGATTGCGGCGTCCTCGCTCACAGCCGGATCAGGCCTTGCTGTACCGCCTCGAACACCGCTTCGCCCCGGGTGTGCACTTCGAGCTTGCGATAGATGCTCTTGATGTGCCCGGGCACGGTCTGCCGCGACAGGCCGAGATGGCCTGCGATTTCCGCGTAGCTGAAACCCTTGGCGATGCCCCAGAGGATATCGATCTCGCGTGGGGTCAATTTGGCGGTGTTGAGCGGCGGGCCGGGCGGCGGCTCCGGATTGTTCTGGGTCCGGCGCACGATGAAACGCGCGATCGAGGCCGAGATCGGCGAATGCCCCGCCACGAGGTCGCGGACGGTGGCCGCGATGTCGGTCGGAAACGCGTCCTTGAGTAAATAGCCGGTGGCGCCGACGGTGATCGCCGAGATCACACTCTCCTCGTCGCCGAGGATCGAGATCACCATGATCTCGGTGTCGGGAAAGCGCTGGCGGGTCTCGCGGATCAGATCGATGCCGTGCCCGTCGGGCAATTGCAGATCGGTCAGCAGCACTTTTGGCGCGGCCTGCGCCAGGCCGGCCTTGGCCTCGGCCAGCGTCGCGGCGGCACGAACCTGATAGCCGGCCTTGGTCAGCGCGTCCTGTAGCCGCCAGGAGGTCGGCGCGTCGTCTTCGACCAGCAAAACGGAAATGGCCTGCAAAAGCGGTTCATCGCTCAACGGCGTCATGGAATTGGCTCCGGCCGCCTGTCCCCCCGCGGCCCCGCGCGAGTTTAACCGTTCGACGGCGTTTTGGGACAGCCATATTCATGGGGGAGGGTCACATAGCGGGAGGAACCGTACCCTCACGGTGGACCTGCGGGCCAAACCTTTAAGTTGCGGGATAAAAAAGTAATCCGGTCGCAACGAACGCACCCCACACTTCGGGGCAGCTCATCAGGGCCGGATCAGGGATCCTTTCCAAGTGACGCCAAAAAACGAAATCCAGGCCGACCGGATCCGAAAATATCTCGGTCATTTGACGTCGCATGCGCGCAGCAGCCTGCTCGTCGAAATCGAGCGGATGCAGATGTATGACGAGGACATTTCGGGCTTCGAAATCATCCTGGCAGAACTACGCGCCGAGTTTCGCAAGAGCGGCGAGACCCACCATCGCATCGGCAATCCGTCGCGCTACTTCTTCAAGCCGATCGAAGCATTGTTCGTCGACCGCTCGCCCGAGCGCGCCAATTCCGGTCAGATATCGCGCGGGTCGCTGTCGGCGATCTGGGAATGGATCAACCAGGATCAGCTGCCATCGATGGCGCGCGATTATTGCGAGCAGATGAAGCAATTGATCGTGAAGGACATTCCGGACGAAGCCAGGCTGATCGTCGCCGGATTCCAGTCCAAGGTCGTCAAGACGATCGAGGGGCTTCTCGGCTCAGAACAGGGCGTTGCCGACGTACGAAGAGCTCTTGGCCAGTATACCGGCTCCCGCGCCAGCTTTGACGATCTCAAGAAGATCCTGCTGGCCTTGCGGCTCCGCGACGCCATCGTCGCCTTCGATGAAGCGCTGCCATCCAAGGTGGATGATTTCGACGGCGAGGCGCTTTCCAGGATACGCGGTCATCTCGACAATTTCGCGGCCAAACATCCCGAAGCGATGCCGTTTGCCCTGACCATGGTGACGAAGCACCTCAAGGAGCCATGGCAACTGGCCCGTCTCGCGACGAGGTCGGCGCGCAGCAAGAATGCCGCCGAGATCGCGGCGACCCGCTATGCGATCAGCATCGCCATGGTGCTCGACCAGCTCGACGACCAACGAATAGCGTTGAGCCACGCCTTGAAGCGCAACCGCATTTCGATCGCCCGGGATATTCTCACCGACATCTACGATATCGAATACGCGCTGCGGAGCTCGATCGATCGCATCGACCAGACCGATTGGGGACGAAAGCTCGACGCCGTGATGGCTGCGGTTGCGTCCGATCTGAAGGCTGAGCTGCAAACTCTGCCGGGAAATCTCCACCACGTCCTTGCATCGCATACGCTGCACCGTCATCACGCCGAACCAGTCGGACTGGCGTTCCTGGTACAGAAGGGCCGCAATTTGATCGGGCTTGGGCAGAGCTAGGGTGGGCTGAGCCCCGCCCGCGGACCCATCAGCATCGATGCACCCGCGGCATTCTGACCCGACGGGCAAATAACTTCTGGTTTCCGGAATTCGTGTCAAGCCCCGAAATAAAAAATATTTCTGTTTACCAGAACATAAATCAGGGGCATATAATTGCCCATCCCGTCCTACTCAGAAGGGCGTCGGCCGTCGTCACGGACGTTGGACGGGTTGCGGTGGACGCTGGTTTACGCCTCGACGACGGCGTGGATAAGCGTACGGCAAAACCGTGTGGTCCTGGCACCCGTTGCAGGTGTCAAGCTGTCGGGTCGGCGCAAGCTGAACCGGTGGTGACGGAGTCAACCAAGAACTCGTCTCCGGGGAGATCACGGCATAAGCCGTAAAGCCATTGCGCAGGGAAGGCCG
>NZ_JAFCMC010000035.1:0-74435 GCF_018130085.1 Bradyrhizobium sp. AUGA SZCCT0169
GTACGCTTCAGCCGCGACCGTCAATCGCAACCTCAGCGTCCACCGCGACCCGCCCCTCGTCGTGACGACGGCCGACGTCCCTCTGAGTGGGACGGGATGGCGATAGATGCGCACTGATTTGGGTCAGATGGAAAGAGAAATATTTTTGATTTACAGAAATTTTATACTTGACACGACTTCCGTAAATCAGAACTGATTTGCCCGTCGGGTTGTTTTGTCGCACCCCGCTGTCATTGCGAGCCACCGAGTCGCAATGACGGGATGGACGGCTTTAAGCCCGCAGCCCGCAAATATCCGACGATCGAAAAATCCGGCGTGAGAGTCAGAAAGCGAACGGAAGCCCCGGCGTTAGTCAGTCATATCTTGATCAGGCAGGCGCGAGGCGGACATCCGCCGCAGCACCTTCGGGAAGCCGCCTCGAAGCTCCAAACGCAAATCCGATTGCTGTTGACGACCGTTCCGTTTGAAAGGATGAAAACACGTGAAAAATACCACTATGAAAGCCGAAGCGAACACCGATACGCCGAATGCGAAGGTCGAAACGAACGAAAAGAAAAACTTTGACGGCTCGCTTTTCACGATGCCGGGAATTTTCCGCGGGATCGCCGAGCAGAGCATGTCGCGGACAAAGGAAAGCTACGAGAAGTTACAGGCTGCCTCGGGGGAGATAGTCGACATTCTCAGCGAAACCTATTCGACCCACGCCAGGACCACCGCAGATTGCGGGATCAAGGTGATCGAGATCGCGGGCGCCAACACCAACTCCGCTTTCGATTTTCTCTCCAAACTCATGGACACGAAGTCGCTCTCGGAAATCGTGCAGTTGTCAGCCACGCAGAGCCGCAAGAACTTCGAAGCCACGTCCACGCAGAACAAGGAACTTTGGCAGCTCGCACAGAAAGTCGCGACCGAAACGGCCGAGCCGATCAAAAAGCGCCTCACCAGGGTCCTGCAGAAAGCCTCCTAAGACGAACTTCCCAGGCCGCCGGATCGGCTGGAACAAGCGCCTCCGCTGAGAAGGGGTGCGCCCAGCCGACGGCGAACGGACACGTTGCTGCGACACAACAGCCAAGGGAGAAACAAGATGGGTATCATCATGATCAAGTGCCCTCAAACGGGACGCGAGATCCCGACGGGCATCAAAGCGGATCGCGAAAAATTTCGATGCAGCGTGGTGTTCTTCGCGCGCACCTTCTGCTCACTGTGCAAAGCCAATCACGAATGGTTCGCCAAGGATGCCTGGGTCAAGGATGCCTGGGTCAAGGAAGCCTTGGTGTACGAGCCATGCGAGGTGGCTGACATCAATGGCCTCTTGGCCGCGGGCTAGTCCCATGCGTTCGCGGGTGCCGCTGGGCGACATCCACCTTGGCCAAAAGCGGATCTGGCGCGCGGACGATCTTGTGTACCGGCGGGATGCGAGGCTCCATTCCTTCAGGCGAAACGATGCTATCGATTCTGCGGCGCATGACCTCGTAGCACTCGCATGCCGCAGCTTCGAGCCGCGGTCTGTCAATCTCGATCAAGCCCCGCTGATTGGATCGGATGGCATGCGACTTCCGGAGCTTCTGCACGACGTGCGTCACAGTCGTTCGACGTACGCCAAGCAACTCCGCAAGCGCCTCCTGCGTCAGCGGCAGGAAATCACCGTCGACCCGATCGTGGATGTGGAGCAACCACCGGGCCAGGCGGGCCTCGACCGAGTGCAGTGCGTTGCAGGCGGCCACATGCTGCAATTGCGCCAATAGCACCCTGGTGTAGATCTGGACCGCGTCTCTGATCGCGCCGCTGCGGCTGAGCGCCGCCTGAAATCTTGCCGGAGAAATTTGCAACGAGGTTCCGGCCACCCGGACGACCGCGGTGATCGGAGAGCGGGTAGGTCCCAGTGCGGACAGGATGCCCACGGCGCCCTCATTCCCGACGAGCGCGGTTGCCACCGTTTGTCCGTTTGGCATGTCCATGATGAACGCGATCGTCCCGCTGAGGGGGAAATAGATCTGTTCAACCTGGTCCCCCGATCGAAGCAGCACGACGTCACGCTCAGACGACACTTTGCGGAGGTAGGGCGCGAGCAAATCAAAATCTGCCGCCGGCAACGCGGCTAACAGTCGATTACCTACCCTGGTAGTGGGCTCCATCACGGGAAAACTCCTCCCTCGACGGACCGCGTCTCTGCGCAGACTACTCCTGGCACCAGCCTGCGCAAGTAGCAGATTGGGCCTAGGTTACCAGAACCTGCTGTGCCACATAAGGTTCCAGTAACCCGAATGCGCAGACCGATATCTCCATTTTCCCACACGGCCCCCGCATGTGCGGGCTACGCGCTAAGGGCGGCTTTTCCTGTCGTCATTGCGAGCCAAACGAAGCAATCCATAGCGCGGTTGGCGGAGGCATGGACGCAATGACGGCGAAGAGCACCGTCCCCTCACCCAAACCGGTGATCGTATCTCGTGAGCGCCAGCTCCTTCACATCGATATCCGGCTTGCGGCCCGAGAGCATGTCCGCGAGCACCCTCCCCGAACCGCACGCCATGGTCCAGCCGAGCGTGCCGTGGCCGGTGTTGAGATGCAGGTTAGCGTAGCGCGTCGGGCCGATCACCGGCGGACCGTCGGGGGTCATCGGCCGCAGGCCGCTCCAGAAGGTTGCCTTGCCGATGTCGCCGCCGCGCGGGAACAGATCGGTCAGCGAGTGATCGAGCGTCGCCCGCCGCGCCGCGTCGAGCTTATTGGAATAGCCTGAAATCTCCGCGGTGCCGCCGACGCGGATGCGGTCTCCCAGCCGCGTGACCGCGACCTTGTAGCTCTCGTCCATCACGGTCGACACCGGCGCACCGTCGGCATCGACCACCGGCACCGTGATCGAATAGCCTTTGACGGGATAGACCGGGACGGAAACACCGAGCGGTTTGAGCATCCGCGTCGACCAGCTTCCGAGGGCGGCGACATAGGTGTCGGCCTGCAACAAGCCTGCGCTGGTGACGACGCCGGTGATCCTGCCGCCGTCGGCGACCAGCCGCTCGATGGTGGTGTTGAATTTGAACTGCACGCCGAGCTTTGCGGCCTCCACGGCGAGCGCCTGCGTGAACATGTGGCAGTCGCCGGTCTCGTCCTGCGGCAGCCGCAAGCCACCGACAAACTTGTCCTTGACGGCCGACAGCGCCGGCTCCGCACCGATGCAGCCGTTGCGATCCAGCACCTCGTAGGGAACGCCGTATTGCTTGAGCACCGCGATATCGCCACCGGTGCTGTCGAGTTGCTTCTGCTTACGGAACAGTTGCAGCGTGCCGAGGCTACGCTCGTCATATTTGATGCCGATCTCGGCGCGCAGCGCGCGCAGGCAGTCGCGGCTGTATTCGGCGATCGGGATCATCCGGCGCTTGTTGATGGCGTACCGCTCTTCGGTGCAATTGCGCAGCATCTTCAGGCCCCAGATCCACATGACAGGATCGAGCTTGGGCCAGATCACCAGCGGGCCATGCCGCATCAGGAGCCATTTGATCGCCTTGACCGGCACGCCCGGCCCCGCCCATGGCGAGGAATAGCCGGGCGAGACCTCGCCTGCATTGGCAAAGCTGGTTTCAAGCGCGGGATGCGGCTGACGGTCGACGACCGTGACCTCATGGCCGGCTTTGGCGAGATAATAGGCTGACGTGACGCCGATGACGCCACTGCCGAGAATCAAAACTTTCACGATCCCTCACGCTTCTGCCGCGGCATCGTTCGATCACCGCACGATAGTCGATGCCGCAGTTGGAGCAAGGATCAGGCCACGCGCTTGATCGCGTCGCCGAGGATCGACACCATTTCGTCGATGTGGCTCTTCTCGACGATCAAAGGCGGTGACACCGCAAGGGAGTCGCCGCTCTGGCGCAGATAGAGGCCGTTGTTGAAGCAATCGACCATCAGATCATAGCCGCGCGCGCCCGGCGCGTCCTTGCGCGGCGCGACTTCGATGGCGCCCATCAGGCCGACATTGCGGATGTCGATCATGTTCGGCAGGCCCTTGAGCGAATGCAGACCCTCTTGCCAGTAATCGGCCATCGAGGCGCCGCGCGTCAGCAGCCCCTCGTCCTTGTAGATGTCGAGCGTTGCGATACCGGCCGCGCAGGCCACCGGATGCGCCGAATAGGTGTAGCCGTGGAACAGCTCGATCTGGGCCTGCGGCCCCGTCATCAGCGTGTCGTGAATCTTGCGGCTGGCGAACACCGCGCCGCAGGGAACGGTGCCGTTGGTGATGCCCTTGGCGGTCGTCATCATATCAGGCGTGACGCCGAAATAGTTGGCGGCGAACGGGGTGCCGAGGCGGCCGAAGCCGGTGATGACTTCGTCGAAGATCAGCAGGATGCCGTGCTTGTCGCACAGGGTGCGCAGCCGCTGCAGGTAGTTCTTCGGCGGCGGCAAAACTGCGGTCGAGCCAGGTACCGGCTCGACGATGACGGCGGCGATGGTCTCGGCGCCATGGAGCGCCACCAGCCGCTCGACATCGTCGGCAAGTTCGGCGCCGTGCTCGGGCTGGCCCTTGGCGAAGGCGTTGCGGGCGAGATCGTGGGTGTGGCTGATATGGTCGACACCCGGCAGATGGGTCGCGAACGCGCGGCGGTTGTTCACCATGCCGCCGACCGACATGCCGCCGAAACCGACGCCGTGGTAGCCGCGCTCGCGGCCGATCAGGCGCGTACGCGTCGGCTGGCCGGCGGCGCGCTGATAGGCCAGCGCGATCTTCAGCGCGGTATCGACCGATTCAGAGCCTGAATTGGTAAAAAAGATTCGATCGAGCCCGGTCGGCGCGATCTCGGCGAGGCGCTCGGCGAAGTCGAACGCCAAGGGATGGCCCATATTGAACGAGGGCGCGAAATCGAGGTTCATCAGCTGGCGCTCGACGGCAGCTGCGATTTCCTTGCGGCCGTGGCCGGCGTTGACGCACCAGAGGCCCGCCGAACCGTCGATCACCTTGCGGCCGTCGATGGTGGTGTAATGCATGCCCGAGGCGGAGGCGAACAGCCGCGGCTCGGCCTTGAACTGACGGTTGGCCGTGAACGGCATCCAGAACGATTCGAGCTTCACGGTGTTGGGAATCTGGTGAATCGTCATGGGTGGGCTCCTGTGCGGTTTCCCTACCCGACATCATGTTGATGATGTGCAGCAAGTCCTTTTCTGATACCATCCAAGCCATTGAATTTGCTGGGGGCGTTGGGTATTATTCGTTCGATCCGCAACACACTCAACACCCCAAACCACCCTTTGAGGCTGCGATGAGCATAGATGTCGGCGAACGGTTACGCTTCGTCCGCGCCCGCAACAAGATATCGCAACGTGAACTCGCCAAGCGTTCGGGGGTGACCAACTCGACGATCTCGCTGATTGAATCCAACCAGATGAACCCGTCGGTCGGCGCGCTCAAGCGCATCCTCGACGGCATACCGATGGGGATGGCTGAATTCTTCGCGCTGGAGCCTGACCAGCCGCGCAAGGCGTTTTACCGCGCCGACGAATTGAGCGAGATCGGCAAGGGCAAGATTTCCTTTCGCCAGGTCGGCGACAATCTGTTCGGCCGGAGCTTGCAGATCCTGAAAGAGCGCTACGAGCCCGGCGGCGACACCGGACGCATTCCATTGGTGCACGACGGCGAGGAAGGCGGCATCGTTCTCTCGGGCCGGCTCGAAGTGACGGTCGATAGCGAACGGCGCATCCTCGGGCCAGGCGACGCCTATTATTTCGAGAGCCGCCGGCCGCACCGGTTTCGCTGCGTCGGCGCCAAGCCGTGCGAAGTGATCAGCGCCTGCACGCCGCCGACATTCTGAGGGCGGGCAGCATCAATAGCTCGCCGCCATCAGTTTCAGGCGCGGGTAGAGCTTGTCGATCGCGACGATGTCGCTGCGCATTTGCGCAATGATCCAGTCCCTGATCTCGACAGCAACGGGGCGGATCGGCCGGTTGCGCGGCGTGACGAGTTCGCAGACCCGGCGCGTGCTGACGAGTTTCGCGGACGCCGGCACCAGCGCGCCGGTCAACAGCCAATGCGCGACGACCGTGATCCAGCCGAGCGTCACGCCCTGCCCGAGCAGCGCCGCCTGCACCACGACCGCGTAATCCGAAAAACTCAGCGCCTTGGCGGGACCGGATGCGCCGGTGAGCGCGCCCGGATATTGCCGCACCCAGTCTTCCGGCGTGTCGGCCAGCTTGATGATGGTGCGCCCTGCGGCAGCCTTGCGCGCAACATTGGTGTCGCGGTAGCCGGGGCTGCAGATCGGCAGCATGACTTCCTTCATCACAAGCGCCCCGTTGGTCTCGGGATCGTCCTGGTCGCGAAACCGCATGCCGACATCGACGTTCTCGACAGCGCCGCGCAGCGAGCCCGAGATCAGCTGGAACCGGAGGTCGACGTTCGGAAACGCGCGCTGCAGCTTGTCGATACGCGGCATCAGCCAATGGTTGGTGAAAGCCGAGGAGACCGACAGCGTGACGGTTTCGGTGCCCCGGCGCCGGCGCTCGATCTCGACCAGGCCGCTCTCGATGCTGCGAAAACCGTCGTTGACGCGCCGATAGAGCAGTTCGCCCTCTTCCGTCAGGGTCGCGCCCCCGGCGCTACGGTCGAACAGGCGGACCCCGAGATAATCCTCGAAACGTCCCAGCATGCGGCTCACCGCCGGCTGGGTCACGTTCAACTCGGCCGCGGCCGCCGTGAAGCTACCGTTGCGCGCGGCGGCGTCGAAGACGAACAGCGCATTGCTGGAGGGCAGCATCCGGCGAAGCTCAGGCATAACCTCAGATTATGACGCAAGTGATAATTTGGCAATTGCCCGGCCGCCCTATTTTTGATTGCCTTGCCGATCAAGGAGGCTTGCCGGGAAGCGGAGCATTCCGAGCAAACCGCTGGGGGAGATTGCCCCTGTCGCGCGGGAAGCGTCCGCCTATAAATTGAGATCATGCCAGTTCAACCCCCTTGGCCTTGCGGCAGGGGCGCCGGGAAGCCGCATTCATGCGGCCAGCGGCGAAGCGCAACAGGAAGGTCGTTCATTGGGCAGCGGTGGCGAAAGCGTCGAAATCAAATCCGCGAGCAAGCACTATGGTGCTGTCGTGGCGCTCGACAATGTCACGCTGAGCGTCGCGCCGCGCGAATTCGTCTCGCTGCTCGGGCCATCCGGATCCGGCAAGACCACGCTCCTGGGCCTGCTCGGCGGCTTCATCCAGCCGACTTCAGGTTCGATCCATTTCGGCGAGCGCGACGTCACGCTGGAGCCGCCGCACAAGCGCAACATCGGCGTCGTGTTCCAGAACTACGCGCTGTTTCCGCATATGAGCGTCGGCGAGAACGTCGCCTTCCCGCTGCGCGCGCGGCGGCTGCCGAAGGCCGATTGGCCGGCGAAAGTCCGCGGCGCGCTCGCCATGGTCGGCCTCGCCGGTTACGAGGAACGCGGCGTGGCGCAGCTCTCCGGCGGCCAGCGCCAGCGTGTGGCGCTGGCACGCGCGATGATCTTCGAGCCGCGTTTGATCCTGATGGACGAGCCCCTTTCCGCGCTCGACAAGCAGTTGCGGGAATCGATGCAGATCGAGCTGCGCCAGCTCCACAAGCGCATCGGCGCCACCATCATCTACGTCACCCACGACCAGCGCGAAGCGCTGACCATGAGCGACCGCGTTGCCATTCTCAGGGATGGCCGCCTGATCCAGATCGACCAGCCCGCGCGGCTGCACGATCATCCGGCGGATTCCTTTGTCGCCAGTTTCATCGGCGAGGCCAGCCTGCTGCCGGTCCGCCGCATCGATGCCGGCAGCGTTGCGCTCGGTCCCTCCACCCTGCGCAGCGCGAGGGCGATCCCGAATGGCGATGCGCTGATGCTGGCGGTGCACAGTGAAAAGCTCCTGATCGCCGACGGCGTTGATGACGCCGCGCTCAACCGCCTCACCGGCACCGTCACCGACGTCGTCTACCAGGGCGAAAGCCTGCGCATTTTCATCGCCCTGCCCGACGGCACCGCGCTCAGCCTGCGCCAGCCCAGCCATCACGAAGCCTATCGCCGCATCCCGCCGGTCGGCGGCCCCCTCACCGTGACCCTCCATCCGGAGGACACCATCATCGTACCGAAGGCCGCGGAATGAACGTCCACCAGCAACGCAGTCCCAACACCAGAGAAGAAACGCCCATGTCGTTCAGCAATTTCAAGGTTCTCACTTTCGATGTCGTCGGCACCCTGATCGACTTCGAAACCGGCGTGCTCGACGCCGTCCGCAAGATATCCGGAAGGAGCGCCGCTGAACTCAGCGACGACAAGATCTTTGCCTCCTACAAGCGCGGGCGCGATGCGCATCCGGAGCGCTCCAGCGAAGTGATGTTCGACGTCTACCGCTATCTCGCCAAGGAACTCGGCCTCCCCGCTGACGATGCGGCCTGCGATTCCTTCCAGCTCGCGGTGCTGCGCTGGCAGCCGTTTTCGGATTCGGTCGAGGCGCTGAAGCGCCTGCGTACCAAATTCCGGCTGGTGGCGATGACCAATGCCGATCGTGTCGCGCTGTCCTGCTACGCCCACGCGCTCGGCGACCCCTTCGATGACACCGTCTGCGCCGACGAGACCGGCGTCGCCAAGCCGAACCCGGAATTCTTCGCCTACAACAAAGGCCGGCAATCGGCCTTCGGCTACAAGCAGTCCGACATCCTGCATGTCGCGCAGAGCCAGCACCACGACATCGGGATCGCGCGAAAACTCGGCTATAAAGTGTGCTGGATCGAGCGCCGCCAGGGCATGGCGGGATTCGGCGGCACGCCCGAAGTGCCCGTTCTGACAAAACCCGATTTTCATTTCGCCACCATGAAAGCCTTCGCCGACGCGGCGGTCGGGCACTGAGGGGCACGCGGCGATGGCTGAGGTCTGGACCCCAATGGCATCGGCGAACTCGCTGTGGGCGAGCACGGCGACGCCGTTGCGGACCTTTCCTGTGCTGTCGGGCGAGGTTCAGGCTGACGTCGTGATCATCGGCGCCGGCTATACCGGGCTCTCCGCCGCGCATCACATCGCCAAAAGCGGCCTCGTGCCTGTTGTGCTGGAGGCCAACCGTCCCGGCTGGGGCGCCAGCGGACGCAATGGCGGCGTCATCACCGCAAAATTCCGGCAATCGTTCCGCGGCATCGATGCGGCCCACGGCCGCGCGATGGCCAAGCGCATGCACGAGATCGCGTATGAATCGACCGAGATCGTCGAGGAACTGGTTTCGGAATTCGGCATCACCGCCGCGCGGCTGACGCGGACCGGACAGGTCAAGGCCGCGCACAACCACGCGACACTCAAAGCTGCGATCGACGAAGCCGAATGGATGAAGCGGGAGATGGGCGATGCGGAGGTCCGGATCCTCGACGCCCATGAAGTGCGCGAGGAAACCGGCTCAACGGCGTTCGTCGGCGGCGTGCTCAATCCGGGTTCCGGCGGCATCCATCCGCTGAATTATCTGCATGGCCTCGCCGAAGGGATCGCGGCGCGCGGTGTCGCGATCTATCAGGAAAGCCCGGCGCTGCGGATACGGCGCGAGAACGGGCTTTCCATTGTCGAAACACCCGAAGGCGCGGTGCGCGCGCGGCAAGTCATCATCGCCACCAACAGCTATTCCGACCTGACCGACGCGACGCGCCACATGCAGCACACTTTGGTGCCGTTCCGCAGCGCCATCATCGCCACAGACCGGTTGCCGCATAACCTTGCCGGCAGCCTGATGCCATCAGGGCGAACCTATACCGAGACCAAGCGGATGATGCGCTGGTTCCGCATGGTCGACGATCGCGTGATCTTCGGCGGCCGCGGCGCCTTCGGCAAACAGGATTCGGAAGCTGCGTTCGACGCGCTGCGCAAGGCCATGGTCGGCATCTTCCCGGAACTGAACGACACGCCGCTGGCATTCAAATGGTCGGGCCTCGTCGGCATGACGCTGGATTCGATGCCGCATATCGGCCGGCTCGACGACCACACCCTGTTCTCGATGGGCTACAACGGCGCCGGGGTCGCGATGTCGAGCCTGATGGGCCGCTATCTCGCGGCCTTTGTGCGCGGCGAACAGCCTGAGGTCGGCCTGCTCGATGCCAGCCGCCTCAAGGTCATTCCATTTTATCCGCTGCGTGAACCGGCCGTCCGAATGGTGGCCGGTTGGTACCAGTTTTTGGACGCGATCGGGCAATAGCAAAGACTATGTCCGGTCATAACAGGAGGGAACGGAAGATGGCAGTTGCATCCAACACAGGACTACGCGCGCTGTTCGGCGCAGCGCTCGGGCTTT
The DNA here is from genome assembly GCF_018130085.1 of Bradyrhizobium sp. AUGA SZCCT0169. Classification (NCBI taxonomy): domain Bacteria; kingdom Pseudomonadati; phylum Pseudomonadota; class Alphaproteobacteria; order Hyphomicrobiales; family Nitrobacteraceae; genus Bradyrhizobium; species Bradyrhizobium sp. AUGA SZCCT0169. Next base: position 10,258 of record NZ_JAFCMC010000035.1, read on the forward strand.
TGGCGTCAACCAGCATTGCGGCCAACGCCGCCGAGCAGATCACCTTCGTGTCGCAGGGCGGCGCCTATCAGAAGGCGCAGACGGTTGCGATCCTCGATCCCTCGGCCAAGAAGCTCGGCATCACCATCAACCAGGACAGCATTCCCGATGCCTGGCCGGTGATCAAATCGCAGGTCGCAAGCGGCAAGCCGATCTGGGACGTGGTTGACGTGCCGACCGGTTATTGCCTGCGCGGCGGCGAACAGGGACTGATCGAAAAACTCGATTTCTCGAAGATCCCCAACGCGGCCGCGATGCCGGAAGCCTATCGCAACGCCTATTCCGTGGCGTACGAGTTCTATTCGAGCGTGCTGGCCTACAGCCAGAAGAAATATCCTGATGGAGCTGCGCCCAATAGCTGGGCCGACTTCTGGGACGTGAAGAAATTCCCCGGCCGCCGCGCGCTGCGCAACCACCCCATTGCGACGCTGGAAGCAGCGCTGATGGCCGACGGCGTCGCACCCGACAAGCTCTATCCGCTCGACGTCGACCGCGCCTTCAAGAAGCTCGAGGAGATCAAGCCCAACATCACGGTGTGGTGGACCTCAGGCGCGCAATCCGCCCAGCTTCTGAACGACGGCGAGGTCGACATGGTGATGGCCTGGAACGGCCGCGTCAGCGCGCTGACCAAGGAAGGCGCCAAGGTCGCCTATACCTATAATCAGGGCATCCTGCAGAGCACCTCGCTGTGCATCCTCAAGGGCGCGCCGAATCTGGCGACCGCGGTCAAGTTCCTCAACGAGGCCGTCGATCCCGTGCATCAGGCCAATCTGCCGCTGCACATCGATTACGGCCCGGCGAACCCGAAGGCGTTCGATACCGGCGTGGTCAAGCCGGAGCGCGTCGCGCAGCTGCCGAGCGCGCCTGACAATGCCAAGAAGCAGGCGCTGATGTCCTATGCGTGGTGGGCGTCGCCGGACGGCGAAGCCGCCGAGAAGCGCTGGGTCTCGTTCGTGCAGAAATAGGCGAAAATGATCCGGAGCGGGGTTCGGCACCCCGCTCCAGCCATCCGGCCATGACAGGAAAACCGCATTGATCCATTCCACACCAGACCTCTCGTTGCGCCACCATCGCCGCGAACAGGGCCTGATGCTGGCATTGGCGTCGCCGGCGCTGCTGGTGATCCTGCTCTTGATCGTACTCCCGGTAGGCTGGCTCGCCTGGCAGTCGATCTATCATGACGGCTTCACGCTGGAGAACTACCGCCGCATCTTCAGCGAAGCCATCTACTGGCGCAGCTTCTCGCTGACCTTCCAGATCAGCCTGCTGGTAACCGTGCTGGCGCTGCTGCTCGGCTATCCCATCGCCTATGCCGCGAGCGTGGTGCCGAAGGGATGGAGCGTATTGATTCTCGCGCTGGTGATCCTGCCGTTCTGGACCAGCGTCCTGGTGCGCGCCTATGCCTGGCTGGCGCTGCTGCAGCGCACCGGGGTGGTCAATCAGTTCCTGCAATATCTCGGGATTATCGACGAGCCGCTGGCGCTGGTGCACAACACGTTCGGCACCGTCGTGGCCACCGTGCATATCCTGCTGCCGTTCATGGTGCTGCCGCTCTACGCCACCATGCAGAAGATCCCGCACGATTTGATGCAGGCGGGCGCCAGCCTCGGCGGCAGTCCGTCGCATACATTCTGGCGGATCTTCCTGCCGCTGTCGCTGCCCGGCGTGCTCGCCGGCACCACGCTGGTGTTCGTGCTGTGCCTCGGTTTCTACATCACGCCGGAACTGCTCGGCGGCGGCCGCACCGTGATGGTGTCGCTGCTGGTCAGCCGCAACGTCGAGCTCTACGACCAATGGGGCGCCGCAAGCGCCGTCGGCGTGGTGCTGCTGGTCAGCGTTCTCGTCATTTTCCTCATCGTCGGCCGGTTCATCCCGCTCGACCGCATCCTGGGGCAAAAATGAAGACGTTCTCGCTCCCCCGCATCGTCTTCGTCGTGTTCTGCGCACTGGTGCTGCTGTACCTGATCCTGCCGGTGCTGATCATCGTGCCGATGTCGTTTTCGAGCACCCGCTTCCTGACCTTCCCGCCGCCATCGCTGTCGCTGCGCTGGTATGAGGAGTATATCGGCAATGCGGCCTGGATGCAGGCGACCCGCGTCACGTTTGCTGTTGCCGCCCTCACCGTCCTGATTGCAACGCCGCTCGGCGTCGCCGCGGCCTACGCCATCAGCAATTCGAAAATGCGCATCATGCGCATTGTCCACATGATGCTGATGCTGCCACTGGTGGTGCCGATCATCATCACGGCGGTCGGCATTTTCTTTGTCTATGCCAAAGTTGGCCTGGTGGCGACGATGTCGGGACTGGTGCTCGCCAACGTCATGCTCGGCCTGCCCTACGTCATCACCTCAGTGGTCGCGGGCCTGCAGAGTTTCGATCCGGCGCAAGAGATGGTGGCGCGCAGCCTCGGCATGAACCGATTGCGCAGTTTCTTCGCGGTCACGCTGCCGCAGATCAAGGCGAGCGTGCTGACCGGCGCGATCTTCGCCTTCATCTCGGCGATGGACGAGACGGTGGTCGGCCTGTTCATATCAGGCGGCCAATACCAGCCGCTGACAAAACGGATGTTCACCGCGCTGCGCGACGAGATCGATCCGACGATAGCCGCGATCAGCACGCTGATGACCGCAGCCTCGTTCCTGCTGGTGCTGATCGCCAGCACCCGGCAGAAGAAGAGCGGCTGACTGCGTGAGGTCGGCCGTCGCCGTCAGCGTTTCGGCGGGTGCGAGAATACCATCGACATATCCTCGAACTCCTCGATCGGGAGTTTGTTCGCGGCGGTCGAGGAATGTTGCGGCGATGACGCCAGACCGGTTGTCCCGGTGGCGCGATGGCCCCATAGCGAATGCGAGGGCAGCATGGTGATCGCGGCGGCAAGAATGGCGACTGCAATGAATCCAGAAAGCATCAAACGGTTCATGGCAAACCTCCGTTAGTAGAAGCCCACCCCACGTGTCCCTTAGCGTGAGGCCCGCAGCGCGGATGTGAACTGAATCACAGACAGCGTTCACGCTTTCTCTACCGCTTCGCAGCGCGCCGGGGGAATTGTACCAAAGCGGCACGGTCCTCCTGTTCCGAACGATACGCTGCACTGGGCCCCGTTGCCGTCAGCGCCATGGCAGATTCACTGAGGGACGAGATCAAGGCTCCGGCCTTGTTGCCAAACAAGGATCCAGGAGGATGTGATCGGCATCGCGCCGTCGGTATCCGCCCCTCACGATAATCCTGTCACCGGTCTCCATGCCATTGGACTGGTAGGTCACGCACATAATCCGGACATCGGGCGGAGAACACAGCACGAGATACCACAACACTCCATCTGTCTTTACCGCCGTGAGACTGCCGGCTACGGAAAGATCGATCCGGTAGTCGAGGTCCGGAATGCCATCCGACATCGGCCTCACCTCTCTGCACTCGGCTGCCATCCGCACGGGCTGGTCCGCCTCCGAGAACGCGGGCCGCTTGGTGAACATCCGGTCCGACGCAAGCGATGGAACCGAACTCGGCATCACAAGGCATATGGCGACGACGGCTATCGATAGTGCGCCGGTCGTTTTCGCGGAGAGATTTGCCGGCATTCCGCACCTAGCCCGATCTCATCGTCGCAACTGCGCGCGCGATCGAGGCGATGGTGGCGTTTTGCTGCGCGCTGGGAACGTTGGCGCCTGTCAGATAGGCCGCGACGATGATAGGGGCGCCGTCGGGAGGCCACACCACAGCAACGTCATTGTTCGTGCCGTGGTCGCCGGCGCCGGTCTTGTCGCCGACACGCCAGCCTTTCGCAAACCCTGCGCGCAATCGTGTTTCGCCGGTCTTGTTGGCAACCAGCCATGCCGTCAGTTGCTCGCGCGACGCAGCCGATAGCGCCCCGGTCCCAAGGACAAGTTTCTCGAAATTCGAGGCCATCGCATTCGGTGTCGTGGTATCGCGGGGATCGTCGGGCAGCGCCTGGTTGAGCGAAGGTTCGTCCCGGTCCAGCCGCGTGACCTGATCGCCGAGCCCGCGCGCGAAGGCCGTCAGCCCCGGAGGTCCGCCGATGCTGGCGAGCAGCAGGTTGCCGGCCGTGTTGTCGCTCCGTGTCATCGCCGCGTCGCAGATTTCAGCGAGCGTCATGCCGTCGCCCCCGACGTGCTTTTCGGTCACCGGTGAGTACACCACGATTGCGGATGCGTCGAAGGTTATGCGCCGCGTCAATTGCTCCTTCCCGGCATCCACCCGCGCCAGCACCGCCGCGGCCGCCAGCGCCTTGAAGGTGCTGCACATCGGGAAACGCTCGTCGCCCCGGTGGACATGACGCGCACCGGTTGCCGTTTCCAGCACACAAACACCGAGCCGGCCACCGCTCTCGCTCTCCAGACGCTTGATCTCGGCGATCAGTCGTTGATCCGCGGCCGCTGCGCGTGCCGCTTTTGGTAAGCCGCCCAGATCAGCGGCTATCAGTGCTGCGCCGAAGCCAAGGTGAAACTGTCTCCTGCTGATCATTTCGAATCCCTCCGGGTTGCGGGCAGGAACTTGCCCAGAAGGCCCTGTCTTGACAAACGATCAGTTTTGAATGCAGGCATTAGAAAAACTAGGGTCGAACGAATGCGCCGCAGGACGAAGCTTTCACACCTTCCGCTGAATGCGTTACGAGCCTTTGAGGCGACGGCGCGCAACCTGAGTTTCACCCGTGCCGGCCTTGAACTCCGCGTAACGCAGGCCGCCGTCAGTCAGCAGGTGAAAGCGCTGGAGGACAGGCTTGGCGCCCAGCTGTTTCGCCGGTTACCGCGCGGCGTCGCGCTGACCGACGAAGGACAAGCACTGCTGCCCAGCATCGTCGAGGCTTTCGGGCGGCTAAACGAAGCGGTCAATCGTTTTGAAGACGGTCGCTACCAGGACGTCATCACGATCGGCGTCGTCGGCACCTTCGCGTCGGGATGGCTGCTGCCGCGGCTCGACACTTTCAGGAAGGCGTATCCGCGGATCGACTTGCGTCTATTCGCCAATAATAATCGCGTCGACATAGCGGGCGAAGGCCTCGATTACGCCATCAGGTTTGGCGACGGCCTCTGGCACGGTACGGACGCGACCCACCTGATGGGGGCGTCGTTTACTCCGTTCTGCGCGCCGGCACTGGCCCGCAGGCTGAGCCGGCCGGCCGATCTCAAACGCGAGGTGCTGCTGCGTTCCTATCGACAGGACGAATGGTCGCGCTGGTTTGCCGCGGCGGGACTGCTTAGTCCCGTCATCAAGGGAATGGTGTTCGATTCATCGATCACGATCGCAAGCGTTGCAGCGCGCGGTACCGGCGTTGCGTTGTTGCCGGCGGAGATGTTTCGGGACGAGGTCCGTGAGCGGCGGCTGGTACGTCCGTTCAAGACCGAAGTGACACTCGGCAACTACTGGATTACGTCGCTGCATTCCCGGCAACCATCATCTGCGATGCTCTCGTTCAAGGATTGGTTGCTTGAAACGATTGCAGCGAAAGCGGAAACTCCGACCCGGAATACCCGTAGCCGGTAGTGGTGCGCACGCCGCCTCCTGGCCCTGCAGCCGCGGTCGGCGGGCAAGGCGTGACGAGTGTTCCCTAGCGCTTCGTGGCGCGCTCCAGGAACTGCACCAAGGCGGCACGGTCCTGTTCGGAGCCGATGCGCTGCTCGGGCATCTTGGTGCCCGGCGTGTAGGCCGCAGGCCCGATCTCGAACAATTTCGAAACCGTCTCCGGCGTCCAGACGATATCGAGCCGCTTGAGCGCGTCGGAGAAATCATAACCCGGCAAGGTCGCGATGCGCCGGCCGAACAGACCGGCCAGCGTCGGCCCTGCCCGGTTGGCCTGATCGGCGCCGAGCGTGTGGCAGGCTATGCAGGCACGAAAAATATCCGCGCCGCGGTCGCCGGCATACGCGGCCAGCGGGTCTGCGGTGTGTTCAAACAGCAAGGGATCGACGGGTTCTCCGGTCACCGCGTTCCAGCGGCGGATGGTGTTGTCAGCACCGCCGGTGAGCAGCGTTCGACTGTCAGGCAGAAACGCCACCGACCAGACCGGCAGCCCCGGACCTACCAATGTGCGCGCGAGATTGCGCGTCTTGCGATCGATCACCGCGACCGCGCCACCAATGCCGGCGGCTGCGACCCACGCGCCGTCGAGCGAGATCGCCATCGAGATCACGGGCCTCGGGCCGGCTTCAACGTCACCGGCGCGCGCACCGTCGCTGCCCAGAAAATACAGTCTGCCGTCGGCGCCTCCGACCGCGATTTCGCCATCACGGCCGATCGCTACCGCATTCAGCGGGGTCGGCATCGTAATGACTGATGGCGGCGACGTGCCCGCCAGCGGCCAGATGCGAACGCTCTGATCGTAGCTGACACTGACCAGGGTGCGGCCGTCGGGCGCGAAGACGACGCCGTTGACGTTCTGGGTATGCCCTTCCAGCACGCGCGGCGCGCCGCCCGCGAGCGGCCACAGGCGCACCGTTTGATCCCACGACACGGTGGCCAATGTTGCGCCGTCAGGCGAAACCGCAACGGCTGCGATCGGCGCGGTGTGGCCTTCCAGCACCGCATCGGGGCGGGTTTTGCCGGCGGTCCACATCGCAATGCGGCCATCGGCGCCCGCGGTCGCGGCCCGACCATCCCGGAGCAACGCCACCGCATTGACGGCGTCGGCGTGGAAACGGAGCACCTGCTCAGCCGCATTCGATGTCAGCGACCAGCGGATCGCGGTTGAATCGAAGCTGCCTGAAATGGCGCTCGCACCGTCAGGTGAAATCGCCAAGGCCCGCACCGGCCCGCCATGGCCGCGCAACTGCGCGTGGGCGGCGCTGGTTCCAAGCGCCGGCAGGACCAGCAAAGCGGTCCAGGACAGCGCTACGAGGCGGCGGATGGTATGAGCACGAAGCATTCGCGGCGATCGTTTCGTCCGTTCGTGTCGCCGTCAAGGCAGCGAGAGAGGATCAACGCATGCCCGGTCTGTCGCGGTCGAGGGCCTTGGCCTGGAGCTCGTCGAGATAATCCTGAAAACGCCGCTCGGCGTTGATGCCGAGATCATGCAGGAACGCCCAGGAGTAGATGCCGGTATTGTGCATGTCGTCAAAGCCGAGCCGCACGGCGTAATTGCCGACGGGATCGACGGAGAGAATGGTCACGTTGCGCTTGCCGCCGACTGTCTTGCGCTGCGCTTCGGAATGCCCCTGCACCTCGGCGGACGGACTGGTCACCCGGAGCAGTTCGGCCGACAGGTTGAAATCGGCACCGTCGTCAAAGCTGACATGAAGGGCGCGGCGGTCCTTTACCAGCCGGATTTCCACCGGCCACGCCGCAGCTGCCTTGGCTTCGTTGGGCGCGTTCAACATCCGATCCAAAAATCAGTTCGGCCCGATCAGATTCTTGCCGGGATCACCGACCCTCGCCCCGCTGGTGGTGTAGGCAACCGAACTCGACTGCTGAATGGTGTCGAGCACGGACGACACACCGAACGCGGCGATCACCGCAAACGCCAAGGCCGCCAGAAAGCTCTTCATCGTGTTTCCCTCGAACTGCCCTGTACTCGCATCGTCATTCGGCCGGCACGGCGTGCGTGCCATCTTTCGACGGCGCGCGGCCCTTGGCCTGCTCCTCCGCGACCCAGAGCGCGTGATGCTCCTTGGCCCAGTTGAGATCGACCTCGCCGGTGCCCATCGCATCGAACGCGCCCTCCATCCCGACCGAACCGATATAGATGTGGGCCAGCATGGCCGCGATGAAAAGCATCGCAACCACAGCATGGATCACGGTCCAGAACTGCAACGCCGTGACATTACCCGGAAGATACGGGAACAGCAGGTACCAGCCCGACACCGACATCAGCACGCCGCCGATGATCACGATCCAGAAAATGCCTTTCTGTCCGGCATTGAATCGTTTGGCCGGCGGATGCTTGCCGTTGGCCAGAATGCCGCCACCCTGTTTCAGCCATTGCCAGTCGAGCTTCCCGGGAATGTTATCCTTGATCCAGATCAGGAACATGATCGCGAGGCCAAGCATGAACGGAAACGCCAGATAGTCGTGCGCGATCTTGGCCCAGCCCGACATGGTCGCAAACGCCTCGGCACCGAACAGCGGCATGACCAGCACCCGCCCGAAGCTGATGTTGAGGCCCGACAGCGCCAGCACGATGAAGCAGCTCGCCGTCAGCCAATGGGTAAAGCGTTCGAAGCTCGCAAAACGAAGGATCTTGGTGCCGGAAAAACCGTGATCGACGCGAATCCGGCCGCGCACCATCAGGAAGATCGCCAGCAGCACGATCATGCCAAGGATGGCGACGCCGCCGATGATCGGCAGCTTGCTGCGCTGGAAATCGCGCCAGTCGCGGCCCGCGGGCTGGATCAGGCTGGAGGCCATGGTATCCGGGATCGATATCCGCCCGGTGATCTTGTCGCCCTCCTTCAGCGCGTTCAGGAGTTTGTCTTCCTGAACCGCTTCGGCAGTCGGCTTGAACGTCAGCTGCGCGGCTGCAGGATGCGCGAACACAAAGAGCAACCCGATGGCGGCGCATAGCGCCCGGAGGTGTGAAAGAGAGCTTGGCATAGGCCCGTGACCTTCCCGTTTCTCGTGACATGTGCGCCGCCGCGCGCCGCGCGACGGCCAAGGCATCAGCCGGTCGGTGAATCCGCGTAAGCCGTTTTCCAGCCCCACATGCCCGAACCGTAACCGCGCTTCATCACGCGCTCCTTGTAGATTTCGGCGATGATGGCGCCGTCGCCGGCGAGCAGCGACTTGGTCGAGCACATCTCGGCGCAGATCGGCAGCTTGCCTTCGGCCAGACGATTGGTGCCGTATTTGGCGTATTCGGCCGGGGTGGAGTCCGCTTCCGGGCCGCCCGCGCAATAGGTGCACTTGTCCATCTTGCCGCGCGAGCCGAAATTGCCGACTTTCGGGTATTGCGGCGCGCCGAACGGGCACGCGTAGAAGCAATAGCCGCAGCCGATGCACAGGTCCTTGGAGTGGAGCACCACGCCGTCGGCGGTGGTGTAGAAGCACGACACCGGACAGACCGCGGCGCATGGCGCATCGGTGCAATGCATGCAGGCCATCGACACCGAGCGTTCGCCGGGCTTGCCGTCATTGATGGTGACGACGCGGCGGCGATTGATGCCCCACGGCACTTCATGTTCGTTCTTGCAGGCCGTCACGCAGGCGTTGCACTCAATGCAACGGTCGGCATCACAGAGAAATTTGACGCGAGCCATGATCTATTCTCCCCTCACGCCGATTGAATCTGGCACAGGGTCACCTTGCCCTCGTGCATGCCGGTGACCGGATCGTAACCGTAGCTCGTGATCGAGTTCACGCTTTCGCCGAGCACGATCGGATCGGCGCCCTTCGGATATTTGCTGCGCTGGTCGACACCCTGGAACCAGCCGGAGAAGTGGAACGGCATGAAGGCTACGCCCTTGCCGACGCGGTCGGTGACCAGCGCCTTGACGCGAGCCTTCGATGAGTTCTCCGGGCCGTAGACCCAGACCCAACCGCCATCCTTGATGCCGCGTTCGGCAGCATCTGATGTGTTGACCTCGACGAACATGTCCTGCTGCAACTCGGCAAGCCATTTGTTCGACCGGGTTTCCTCGCCGCCGCCTTCATATTCGACCAGACGTCCGGACGTGAGGATGATCGGGAATTGCTTGGCAAGCCCCTTGTCCACCGCGGCCTTCTGAACCGAAAAGCCGAGATTGGCCATCCGGAACTGACGGCCGTCCGGGCGCGTCGGGTATTTGGCGACGAGTTCGGGGCGAGAGGTGTAGATCGGCTCGCGATGAACCGGCACCGGATCCGGCAGATTCCACGCCACCGCGCGGGCCTTGCCGTTGCCATAGGCCATCACGCCGTGTTCAAGCGTGACGCGGATGATGCCGCCCGACAGGTCGACGGCCCAGCCGACACCGTCGGGGTTGTTGCCGCCGATCTTGTTGATCGTCGCCAGTTCGGCCGCGGTGAGATCCTTGTCCCAGCCGAGCTTCTTCAGCACGCCGTAGGTAAACTCCGGATAGCCGTCGGTGAGTTCCGAACCCTTGCTGTAGGAGCCTTCCGACAGCATGTTGACGTTCTTCACCGAACCGTCCGGCTGCTTCTCTTCATAGACGACGCCGAACCGCGCCCGGAACGTGCCGCCGCCGTCCTTGGCGTGTAGGTTGGTGTTGTAGAGCGTATGCGTTCCCGGATGCTTGATCTCCGGCGTGCCCCAGCACGGCCACGGCAGGCCGTAATAGTCGCCGCCGATTTCGGGCTCGTCGGCCTTGGCGCGCAGGGTCACCAGGTCGAACTTGCCCTGGTTCTTCATGTGCGCCTTCAGCCGCTCCGGCGACTGGCCGGAATAGCCGGTCGAGAATCCGCCGCGGTTGATTTCGCGCAGCAGCTCTTCCGGCGATGGACGGTTGTTCTCCACCTTGAGGTTCTTGAACATCGGATCGGCGAAGCCGAGCTTCTTGGAAAGCAGGTAGATGATCTCGTAATCGTCCTTGGATTCGAAGATCGGCTTGACGATCTGCTCGCCCCATTGCAGCGAGCGGTTGGAAGCGGTGCGCGAGCCCGAGGTTTCGAACTGGGTGCAGGCGGGCAATAGATAGGTGCCGTTCTTGCGCTCCGAGATCGCCGCGAACGTGGTCGGATGCGGATCGGCAACCACAAGCAGTTCGAGCTTCTCGAGGCCCTTCACCATCTCGGTCATGCGCGGGATGGTATTGCCGCCATGCCCCATGATGACCACGCCCTTGATGGCATCGCGTTGATCGACATCATCAGGATTGGCCAGCGTCGCATCGAACCAGCGGGTCCACGGGATGCCCGGCAGTTCCATGTTCTGCTTGCGGGTGCGGGCCGGACGGCCCGCCTTGGCCGGCACTTCGTCGAAGCGCGCCTGCAGATAATCGTATTCGACCTCCCAGACCCGCGCCCAGTGCTTCCAGGCGCCCTCGACCAGGCCGTAATAGAGCGGCAGCGTCACGATATCGAGGCCGATATCGGTGGCGCCCTGCACGTTGCAGTGGCCGCGGAAGATGTTGGCGCCGCCGCCGAAGGTGCCGACATTGCCGGTCGCCAGCAGCAGGTTGCAATAAGCCCGGACGTTGGCGGTGCCGACGGTGTGCTGGGTGCCGCCCATGCACCAGACAAAGGCCGACGGCTTTTGCTTCGCAAAGGTCTCGGCGACTTTCTTGACCTGCTCACCCGGAATGCCGGTGACGCGCTCGACCTCTTCCGGCGTCCACTTGGCGACTTCGGCGCGGATCTGGTCCATGCCGTAGACGCGCTGCTTGATGTATTCCTTGTCTTCCCAGCCATTGGCGAAGATGTGGTGCAGCATGCCCCAGATGACAGCGATGTCGGTGCCGCTGCGGAAGCGCACATATTCGGTGGCGTGGGCTGCGGTCCGGGTAAAGCGCGGATCGAGCACGAAGACGTTGGCGCGGTTGATCTCCTTGCCGGTCAGGATGTGCTGCAGCGACACCGGATGGGCTTCGGCGGCGTTCGAGCCCATGAAGACGATGGTCTTCGAGTTGCGCATATCGTTGTAGGAATTGGTCATCGCGCCGTAGCCCCAGGTATTGGCGACGCCGGCGACGGTGGTTGAATGGCAGATGCGGGCCTGATGGTCGATGGAGTTGGTGCCCCAGAACGCCGCGAATTTGCGGAACAGATAGCCGCCTTCATTGGAGAATTTCGCGGAGCCGAGCAGATAGACGGAATCGGCGCCGGACTTGGCGCGGATTTCCATCATCTTGTCGCCGATCTCGTTGATGGCGACGTCCCACGATATTTTCTGCCACTCGCCGTTGACGAGCTTCATCGGGTATTTCAGGCGGCGATCGCCGTGCACGAGTTCGCGCACTGAGGCACCCTTGGCGCAATGCGAGCCGCGGTTGATCGGGCTGTCCCAGGCCGGCTCCTGGCCGACCCAGACGCCGTTCTGCACTTCGGCGATCACGGTGCAGCCGACCGAACAATGCGTGCAGATGTTCTTTCTGATTTCCGTCGGCTTGCCCACGATCTTTGGACCGGCCTCTGCCTTGCGCACCGAACCGAGCGGCATCAAGCCGAGCGCGGCGCCGGCGCCTGCAGCCAGACCGGACCGGCGCAGGAACGTGCGGCGGTCGAGAACCCCCGAAGCCAGGCCGGCGGCGACACCCTGCAAACGCGCCTTGCCTGCGGATCCGTCTTTTCGCTTCATCAACATGTGCGTGGTCCCATCAATAGCGGTTGACGCGGTAGAAATTCTTGACGTGATCGGTTTCCTTGTAGCGGGCCTTGACGCGCTCGCCCTGCGCCTCGTCCGCGACCGCCTCGCCGCCCGCCAGCGGCACCACGGCCGCTGCAGCGACTGCCGATCCGCCCATCATGAACAAGCGGCGACGATCGAGCCCCTTGGCATCGAGCAGCTTGTCGGCCGGCGCCTTGTCGGATGGTTTGCTCATCGCGGTCTCCTCCACTTCGAACGTTCGATTGCCTTTGCGCGTCATTCGGACAGCGTGAAGGCCTCGGCTTCCAGTTCCATAAACACGCGGCCGACACGGCCGACGGCACGGTAGAATTTGGCGGTCCCGGACATCTCCAGATCGACGAACATCCGCGCCGCCCACGGCTTGAGATGCCGGTCGAAGAAGCGCGCCTGTTCGGAGAACTCCGCCTCGAAGTCGCCGCGCGCCAGGCCTGCCATCACCTCAAGCAGAATCGCGATGTGGTCTTCCGGCTCGCGCGAGGGGCCGGCACGCTCGATGCCGAGCAGGTCCAGGTCTTCGCGGACGCGCGCCAGCGGGCGCTCGTGCAGGAAGCCGGTCAGGTAATAGGAGGCATAGGGCAGCAGTTCGCCGCGCCCGAGCCCGATGAACAGGTCGAAGAATTCCTTGCTGGCGGCGCGGTCGTCCACGGCTGACGCGGCCACGGCGAGTTCGACATGCGCCATGCCGAGATCGGAGGCGTCGCCCTTCAATTGCGCGACCCGCGCCAGCGTGCCGACGTCCGGCGCCTTGCCCAGCAGCAGCGACAGCAAGCCGTATTCCGCGGCGCGCAGCTGATCGATCTCGTCGATTTCCGGTTTCGCTGACACGTTGGATAATCCGTTGACGGACACTTGGGCCTCGGATGATCCGTAGAGATCGGGGCGAAGCACGGAACGCTCGACGCGCGTCAAGGCCTCGACCGCGAGAACCCGCTCAGCGGGAATCCGCGACCATGATGAAACCGAAGGCTGCGCAATGCCGATCGCTCGCGCTAACGACGCGACGCCACCCGCTGCCCTGATTGCCTGTTCCAGTCCGGCGTCACGCATGGTGAACCCGACTTCTCCCCAGCCTCACGCCCAGTGTCCCGTGTCCCGTGTCCCGTATCGAATGCCTCTTAATCGGGCATACAATTTAGAACTGGAATTATTCCAGTCCTAAATTTGTATCATAGGCTTGGCCTATGTCTCGAAAACTTTTGTCTAAACAACAGGTTTTGCCGAGCCATGGCGTCGCACCGGCTGTTGCGGTGCAACAGAACCGGAGGCCACGGAGACCGGTTCCTGCACTGGTTCGAGCCCGACTGGCTCGTCGGCGCTCGAATGATTCGGCTCCGCGGGCTCCGGCTGACCGCTCAATCTCAGCGGTTGATCTGGCAGATCAGGCTTTGGCTGGCCGGAAGATTCAGTTTCCTTGGCAATCTCCGCCGGGACCTCGGCGGCAGCCGGCGGCGGCTCGGCGGGCGCTTTGCCGGTGCCCATGATCTGGGTGACCATCCGGGCGATATCGATGCCCGCGCCGAGTTCGCTGTTGCCCGGCACGCCGCCCGGCGTGTTCCAGTCATAGGCGTATTCCAGCGCGGGATTGACGTAGTTGCGGATCGCGGGATCCAGCGCCCAGGATTTTCTCAAAGCCGCATTGCGCAGATGTTCGGGAACGCCCTTGCGCAGAAACGCGGTGATATCGGTTTCCGCCGTCAGTTCATCGAGCGATGGCAGGCTGGAGAGATCGAACTCTTCGGGAGCCGCCTCGGCCTCGGTCGCCGGAGCAGCAGCGACTTCGGCATCGGCAACCGGCGTTTCGCGCTCGGGCTGCTTTATCTCTTCCTTGGCCTCCTGCTTGCGCTGCGACCATCGCGCCAAAAAGCCCTTGTCGTCGCCCTGGTCCGGAGCACTCATGCGCGCCCTGTCCCTTCGTCCGGCCCGCGATTTGAACCACGATTCTCCGGCCCGCGCGGGCGGTCGCCGCCGGCCCGATCGCGCTTGCGTTTGTGGAACACCCGCTCGACATGAAACTCGTCGACAAAGGCGGCGATCCAGGCCGCGATCTCCGCAGGCATCGGAACCGTGCCGATGACGTCGCAACCGCTTTCGAAGATCGCCTCCCCTTCGGTCGGATCGGCCGTCACCTTGGTCAGTTCGAGTTCGGATCCGCCGGCCTGTCGCCGCAGCGCGATCCAGATGCGCGGTTCGCCGTCGGCGAGATTGTCGCGGTAATTGGCGGTGTCGGAACTGAACAGGTCGATGCTGGCGGCGCCCGCGTAATACATCGTCGCATCCGGTTCAGTGGACAGCACGGTCCATGGCGCGGTTGCCGGCACCTCGTCGAGCACCATCGCCGGCGACCACATATGATCGATCCATGGATTATCGACGGCGCGGCGCCGCACCACCACACCCACTTCGCGGGATGCGGTCATCGCCATGCGCGATCCTCCGTGCACCAGCCGATCATGCCACATTCGCCTTTGGCGCAAGCGGCAGCCCGGCGACCAGATTTTGCGGCTTCAGCCGGACGACCTTGTCCGCCCCCATCGCCAGGATGAGGTAAACCGGTTTGCTGCCGACGCGTTCATCCACCAGCCGCGTATCCGCAATGGTCAGGCGCATCAGCGCGACGATGCGCTCGGCGGCATTGGCGTCCACCGACGTGCCGTTCCACAGCGCATTGCCGATTTTAGTGCCTTCGCTGTCGAGACCGACAAACCAGCGCCAGTCGCGGTCTTCGATCGAAGGAACCGTCTCGACGCTGACGGCAACGCCGAGCAGATGGGCGATCCATCGCTCGATCACCCGGCAAAGCCCGGCGCGCGCCCTCGGATTGCCGCCGATGTTCATGACCATCGCATGCGCATCCGAACGCGACCAATATGTCCAGGCGTTCTCGTCGTCCATCACATCCATCTCGCCGAACGCCTTTGGCGGCGCCAGCATCGCCGTGAGCGGCGACGCATGCAGGTCATGTTCTGCCTGTTGCTGCGCCTCGACGATTTCGGCGTCCGCAAGCAACAGCGTGCCCTCATGAAACGCCGCCTGCTGGCTGCGATAGAACAGTTCGGCCGCGCGCAGCATGTAGGGATCGTCGCAGCCCTCGAGCGCGTTGCGCAGGATCAGATGGCAGAGCTGCGAGACAAAAATCGGCGGCAGGTCGCCGGCGCCATTGCGGGCCAGGTTGATATAGACCGCCTCGAGTGACGGAGCCGCGACCAGCCGGTCGCGAAAATTCATCATAAAGGTCCAGTTCTCGCGCGCATCGGGATCGGCGAGCGCGGCGATATCGGCTTTCGAAACCGAACGGAGCGGATCGGCCAACAGGCCCGCGTGCAGGTTCCGCTCGGCTTCGCAGGCGTCCTCCGGCGGCATCAATTCGGGCCGCGCCAGATAGGCCATGATCAGTTCAGGCGTCGCGATCAACCCGCCGTGATCGGCGCGCCGCGTCAGATGATGGCCGGACGCTACCCAGAATTCTCTCATTTGCGATTTCCGGTTTTCTGTTCAGTTCCCATCAATCCCAGCAGATCGACCTCCTCGGCAGGTTCATCGTCGCCTTCGATCTCATGAAAGGTAAAGGCGCTGGCATGCGCGTGCAACCGGTCGGCATCGCCCGCGGCTTCGCGCGCCTTGAGGGTGCGAAAGCGCTCGCGGATTTCACCATCCTCGATGCTGCGTTGCACGGCGAGCAAGGTCTGCGCCGGGTGATCGCACAGCGAAGCCGCAAACGCGACCTCTTCTTCGGCGGCGCCGCGCGCGACTTTCAGATCCGGCGCGCCGAACTTCTCCAGCAATTGCGCCGCAAGCCGATCGACTGCGGCTTGCCGCTCCGCTTCCGTCGCCTCGGTCACGATCGCCAGCGTCGACCATCCCAGACTTTCGATCCCGAGAAATCCGGAGCGCAGCGCCACGCGCTGCTTCTGGGCGAGATCAGCCGGATCCTGGTTCCAGAACACGAACACGCCGGAAACCGCCCATTCCCCGGGTTCCGCAGCACGCTCGAATACGAACGTATCCGATGGGTCGAGCCTGATGGTTCGCGGCAGCTTCAGCATGTCAGCCTCATCCGAACTTCGGACCGCGCAATTGCGGATCATACCAGTCCGCTTGCGCCAGCGCATCCACGAGGCTGGATCGATCGGGCGGCCCGCTGCCCGCCGGCAGCTTGACCAGCAGATCGCCGTTGACGTCGATGGCCCTGATCTCACCGGCCTTGCGCCTCGGAAGGCGCTCCAGATAATCCCTGGCGATGGCCTCAAAACCGCGCTCGTTCCAGCGGTCGAACGCGGTCATCAGATGGCGGGCGAAGCTGCCGATGATCGCGTCGGCATCGACCATCTCAAATCCTGCGCCCAGCATCGAAACGCCGGCCGCGGCCTGCACCTCGTCGAGATGCACCATGTCGGCGGCGCGCAGGATCACGCCGAAAACCAGCCAGTTTGGCACGTCGGTTTCCGCGCAATCGGCGGGCCAGCCGAGCCGCGCGCCGCCCAGCAATCCCGCGTCGAACCGGATTGCATCGGGCCAGTCGAAGCTTACATCCCGTTCGGGCGGGCAATGCGCCGCGATGGCGTCCGCCAGCGCGTTCATGCCGGCGAACAACGCCCGGCGTGCCGATTTCAAGGGTTCGTCGGGTTCGAGTACCACGGCGAATTCGACCAGGTCGTAGCGCCGCACCCAGACCAGTGTTCCGGCGCCCGCTTCGGCCGCGATTTCGCATCCATGGGCAAAAGCGTCGCCGAGTTCGCGTAACGCGACCAAAGTATAACCGGGGGGCAGATCGGGTGCCTGATCCACTTCCCCGCGACGCGACATCATCGAAAAGCTCATTCTGCGTTGCTGTGCTAAATTGCTTTGCAATCCGCCGGTGTATGCTATCCCCCTTGGGCTCGCAACACGAGCGGAACCAGAAAACGAACCGTGCGATGTGTGCGCCGGTTCAGGAAGTTAACGATGGCTACGGCGTCTCATCTTCTGATTTGCAGTTGCGAGAAGACCATGCCGCTCGACGTGCCGGCGATCAACCGTGGCTGCGCCGGGAAGATCACGCAAGCCAACCAGCTCTGCGGCCTCGAACTCGAACGGTTCAAGCAAGCGCTTGCCGACGGCGCCCCGATCACGGTGGCCTGCACGCAGGAAGCGCCGCTGTTCCGCGAAGTCGCCGAGGATTTCCCGCAAGCACAACTCACCTTTGCCAACATCCGCGAAGCCGGCGGCTGGTCGAATGATGCGGCGGCGGCCGGTCCGAAAGCTGCGGCGCTGATTGCGGCCGCGCAGGAAGAAATGCCGCCGATCTCAATGGTGACGCTGGAGAGCAGCGGCGTCGCGCTGATCTATGGCCGCGACGAAGTCGCCATCGATGCCGCGCAGCGCCTCGCCGACCGTCTCGACATCACCGTGCTGCTGAGCAAGCCCGGCGACGTCACCCCACGCCGGAGCAACGAGTTTCCGGTTCTCAAGGGCACGATCCGCAATGCGCGCGGTCATCTCGGCGCATTTGAGCTCGGGATCGACGATTACGCGCTGCCGCTGCCATCTTCGCGCGCCAAGCTCGTATTCGGCCCGGCACGCAATGGCGCGACGTCGACCTGCGATTTGATCCTCGACCTCAGCGGCGGCACGCCGCTGTTTCCCGCGCATGACCTGCGTCCGGGATATCTGCGCGCCGATCCGCGCGACCGCGCCGCCGTCGAGCGCGCGATTGCGGATGCGGGCAACCTGGTCGGCACCTTCGACAAGCCGCGCTTCATTCAGTTCGAGGAAGCGCTGTGCGCCCATTCGCGCTCCGGCATTACCGGATGCACGCGCTGCCTCGATCTCTGCCCGACCGGGGCGATAACGCCGAACGGAAAGGCGGTCGCGATCGACGCCAATGTGTGCGCCGGCTGCGGCGCCTGCGCCTCGGTATGCCCGACCGGTGCGGCTTCATATGCACTGCCCAGTGCAGATGCGCTGATGCGGCGATTGCGCACGCTGCTGCAGACCTATCGCAAGGCCGGCGGCAACAACGCGATCGTTCTGTTTCACGACGGCGAGCATGGCGACGCGCTGATCGATGCCCTCGCCCGGTTCGGCGAGGGCCTGCCGGCCCATGTGCTGCCGCTGCGCGTTAATGAAGTGACGCAGCTCGGACCGGAGAGTATCGCCGCGGTGTTCGCCTATGGCGGCAGCGGTGTCGCGATCCTGACGCGCGGCAAACCCAGGCATGATATTGCCGGACTGCACCGGACCGCCGGAACATCCGACACCGTGGTTGCCGCGCTCGGCTTCGGCGCGGGCCTCGTGCGTATCCTCGAGACCGACGATCCGGACCAGCTGCGCGCGATGCTCGATGCGGCGCCAGGCGGCGTTGCGACGCCAAAGCCGGCCGCCTTCGTGCCGCGCGGCGCCAAGCGCGGCGTGCTCGAAACGACGTTTCGCGAACTTCACCTCGCGGCACCCGCGCCGGTGGATAGTGTCCCGCTTGCGCCGGGCGCGCCGTTCGGCGGCGTCAATCTCAATGTCGAAGGTTGCACGCTCTGTCATGCCTGCGTCACCGCCTGCCCGACCGGCGCGCTGTCGGACAACCCCGACCGCGCCATGCTGCGCTTCACCGAAAGCCTGTGCGTACAGTGCGGGCTTTGCGAAGCGACCTGCCCCGAAAAAGTCATCACGCTCGAGCCGCGGCTGGATTTTGCGGCATGGAACGCGCCGCTGCGCGTTCTGAAGGAAGAAGAACCCTTCAACTGCATCGCCTGCGGCAAACCGTTCGGGACCAAAAGTTCGATAGAACGCGTACTAGCAAAACTCGGCGAGAAGCACTGGATGTTCCAGGGCGCCAACGCCAAGCGGATCGATGTCATCAAGATGTGCGCGGATTGCCGCGTCGAAGCCGTGGTCAATGAGGGTTTTGACCCGCACGGGGCGCCGCAACGGCCGCCGGTCATGTCGACGGAAGACTATTTGCGCGCGCGCGATGGCAAGAAGGGCGATCCCGTTGGATCGTAAGGAGCCCGCCGTGTCCGCCACCCAGCCAGCCCCTGCAGCACGCGCAACCTCGCGCGCGTCAGGCATTCCCGGCGTGAAGCACGTCATCGCGGTCGCGTCCGGCAAGGGCGGCGTCGGCAAATCCACCACCGCCTGCAATCTCGCACTCGGTTTTGCCGCCATCGGGCTGAAAGCCGGCATTCTCGACGCGGACATTTATGGTCCATCGCAGCCAAAACTGTTCGGGCTGCGCGGCAAGCCGCGCCAGGTCGGCCCGCGCATGCTGGAGCCGCTGGAGCGGTTTGGCGTCAAGGTGATGTCGATCGGCTTTCTGGTCGAGGAAGACCTCGCCATGATCTGGCGCGGGGCGATGGTGATCTCGGCGATCACGCAATTGCTGCGCGAGGTGGAGTGGGGCGATCTCGATATTCTGGTCATCGACCTGCCGCCGGGCACCGGCGACGCGCAGCTCACCATGGCGCAGCAGGCGCCGCTGGCGGGCGCAGTCATTGTCTCCACACCGCAGGACATCGCGCTGATCGACGCGCGGCGCGGCATCGCGATGTTCGAGAAGGTCAACATCCCGATCCTGGGTCTGATCGAAAACATGTCGGCGTTCTGCTGCCCGGCCTGCCAGAAGCTCACGCCGATCTTCGGCCATGGCGGCGCACGGCAGGACGCCGAACGGCGCGGGATTCCGTATCTCGGCGAGATACCCCTCGATATCAAAATTCGAGAGACCTCAGACGATGGCCGTCCGGTGGTCGCGACCGAACCGGACGGCGTTCATGCGCGCCACTACATCGCGATCGCCCGCGATGTCTGGAGCACGATCACGTCAGGCGCAGCAAGCCGGCCGCCGCCTCGCATTATCATTGAGTGAACGAAACGGCGCTTGATCGCATCGCAGCGCGAATGCTGGCGGCGCCGCGATTGTGCCGCGCAGATTTTCGAGATACGAAAGCGCTATATTTTCTTCGAGATATTTAAGGGAGAAATATCGTGCGCTTATTGAGAAATTTTGGATTGATGACCGCGATCCTCTTGTTAGCTCTCACCGCCAACGGACCCGCAGCCCATGCCGACAGTTTGAAGGAAGCCACGGCCGCGTTTGCGAAAAAGCAGTATGCTGCGGCAATCAAGCTGTTCCGGCCGCTCGCGGAAAAAGGCAACGCCATCGCGCAATACAAGGTCGCGGTGATGCACCGGATGGGCCTCGGCGTTCCCAAGAGCGAAAAGGAAGCGCGCAAGTGGAGCCGGCTCGCCGCCAAGCAAGGCAACCCCCAGGCCCAAACGTTGCTCGGCAGCCTCTACTACAAGGCCAGCGGCGAGGAATCGCCCGACACCGTCCGCGCCTACATGTGGTATGAAGTGGCGGCTGCGCAGGGCAATGCCGAGGCCAAGAAGGATCTCGCTTTGCTCACCAAGGAGCTGACTCCGCAGCAGGTCAGCGAAGCGCGCGACAAGGCGCAGAAATGCAAGTCGTCCGGCTACGAGCAGTGCGATTGAGCGAACGTACTTCTTACGACAGGTAGGCCGGCATCATCCTCGCGCTCGCCGCTAGCGAAGGCAGCAAGAGCATTCGCGAAGCGTCGATGCGCTCATCCCTTCGGTTTGGAATCCGGCGGGCAATCCTTTCGGACCACCATGGGCTTGTCGCCGCTTTGCACCGTCGGTGCGGCCGAATTGGCGCCGCCGGCGTCGGGAAGGATCGCGCTCTTTCCAACGGCCATTGAATTCGACGTCTTTTCGTCGCCGTGTCCCGAGGTCGCGGAGCCCGTTGTCGAGCAACTGGTCTCCGGCTTTTCGCTTGACGGCGTCGTCGATTGCGCGGCCGCAGGTCCGATGACCAACGATCCCACGAGAATTGCTGCGGCAGCACGAATCATTTTGCTCTCCCATAACCAAAAGGTTCTCGAAATTCGG
This sequence comes from Bradyrhizobium sp. AUGA SZCCT0169, assembly GCF_018130085.1. Taxonomy (NCBI): domain Bacteria; kingdom Pseudomonadati; phylum Pseudomonadota; class Alphaproteobacteria; order Hyphomicrobiales; family Nitrobacteraceae; genus Bradyrhizobium; species Bradyrhizobium sp. AUGA SZCCT0169. The sequence continues at coordinate 31,409 of NZ_JAFCMC010000035.1, forward strand.
AAGACAAACGTTCAGCGACAGCGATAGTTCCCCGGCGCCAGCCCCTTTCAGAATGGCAGGGCGACGTCGCACTTGATCTCCTTGAGGATGACATTGGTGCGGACGTGACGGATGCCCGGAATCTTGAACATGAACTCGTCGAGAAACCGGTTATAGGCGGCCATGTCGGCGACGACGACACGCAGGTGATAATCGGCATCTCCCGTCGTCGCAAAGCACTCGAGCACCTCGGGGCGCCGTTTCACGCGCGCGACGAACTGGGTGACGAAGTTCGTGTCGTGGCGATCGAGCGACACATGCAGAATGGCTGAAGTCAGGAAGCCGGCCCGCTCGCGGTCGACCAGCGCCGCATAGCCGGTGATGACGCCGGACTCTTCGAGCGCCCGCACCCGGCGCCAGCACGCCGACGGCGACATGCCGACGTCGTCGGCGAGATCCTGGTTGCTGCGGCGGCCGTCTTTCTGGAGATGGTTCAGCAGCCGTCGATCATGTCCTTCAATCATGCTGGGCTCTCCTTTGGACTGCGGTGACAAAGTATACCGAATGACAGGTCGTTTCTGGTAGTTTCTACCATAATAGACGGAAATTTCGAACAATCAGGACAATTCTTCCGCCTGATCGGGTCGACACTTTCACCGACCTGAGACGGCGGGAGGCCGACATGACCCAGACCCTGACGACAGGCAGAGACCTCGACGATTACGCCTTGATGGACCGATACACGCGCCAGAGCGGGCGTGTGCTGCTGACGGGCACGCAGGCGCTGGTGCGCATCCTGCTCGACCAGCGCGACCGCGATTTGGCCGACGGCATCAACTCGGCCGGATTCGTCTCCGGTTATCGCGGCTCGCCGCTCGGCGGCGTCGATCTGGAACTCTGGCGCGCGAAAAAACTCCTGAGCGAACGGCGCATCGAATTCCTGCCCGCCGTCAACGAAGACTTGGCTGCCACCGCCGTGCTGGGATCGCAGCAGGTCGAAACCAACCCGGCGCGCGAAGTCGATGGCGTGTTCGGCCTCTGGTACGGCAAGGGCCCCGGCGTCGACCGATCCGGCGATGCGTTGAAGCACGGCAACGCCTACGGCTCCTCGCCGCATGGCGGCGTGCTGGTAGTCGCCGGCGATGATCATGGCTGCGTATCGTCGTCGATGCCGCACCAGTCGGACGTCGCCTTCATGGCCTGGTTCATGCCGACGCTTAGCCCGTCGAGCGTGGCGGAATATCTTTCGTTCGGCGAATATGGTTACGCACTGAGCCGGTTTTCCGGCATGTGGGTCGGCTTCAAGGCGATCTCGGAAACGGTCGAGTCCTGCGCCTCGGTCGAATTGCCGGCGCGCCGCCTGTTCAACCCGCCGGCATTCGAACCGCCCGCCGGCGGCCTGCACTACCGCTGGCCGGACCTTCCCGGTCCGCAGATCGAGCAGCGGCTGGAAGCCAAGAAGAACGCGGTGCTGGCATTTGCCGCCGCCAACCCGATCGACCGCAGGATCTACGACATCCCCGACGCCACCTACGGCATCGTCACGACAGGCAAGGCTCATCTCGACCTGATGGAAGCGTTGCAACTCCTGGGGCTCACCGAATCCGAATGCCGGCGGCTTGGCATCGACATCTACAAGGTCGGGATGGTGTGGCCGCTGGCACATCACGACGCGCTGGAATTCGTCCGGGAGAAACGCGAGATCCTCGTGATCGAGGAAAAGCGCGGCATCATCGAAAGCCAGTTCAAGGAATATTTCTACGACTATCCCGGCCACAAGCCCGAACACATGGCCGGCAAGAGCGATGAAAACAATGACCCGCTGGTGCCCTGGGTCGGCGAATTGTCGCCGCGGCTGCTGGCGCCGATCGTCGCCAAGCGGCTTGACCTGATCTTTCCGGGCCTCGACCTCGCATCGCGCGCCGAACGCCTGCTGCGCCCAAGTGCTGACATCATCAACATAGCAGGCGCGACCCGCACGCCCTATTTTTGTTCGGGCTGTCCGCACAACACGTCGACGAAGGTGCCTGCGGGATCGCAGGCGCTGGCCGGCATCGGCTGTCATTTCATGGCGAGCTGGATGGATCGCGATACGAGTTCGTTGATCCAGATGGGCGGCGAAGGCGTCAACTGGATCGCCTCCTCGCGCTTTACCGGCGGCAAGCACGTGTTCCAGAATCTCGGCGAAGGCACCTACTATCATTCCGGATCGATGGCGATCCGCCAGGCGATCGCCGCCAAGACCAACATCACCTACAAGATCCTGTTCAACGATGCGGTCGCGATGACCGGCGGCCAGCCCGTCGACGGACCGATCAGCATTCACTCCATCGCCCACGAAGTTCGTGCCAACGGCGTGGCGCGGATTGCGATCGTGTCCGATGCGCCCGAACAATTGCATGCGAGCGATTTTCCCAACGGCGTAACCATCCATCCCCGCGCGCAGCTGGACGCCGTGCAGCGCGAACTGCGACAGATCGCCGGCGTATCCGTGCTGATCTATGAGCAGGAATGCGCCACCGAGCGGCGGCGCAAACGCAAGCGCGGCCAGGCGCCCGAGCTGAAAAAGTTCGCCGTCATCAACGATCTCGTCTGCGAGGGCTGCGGCGATTGTTCCGTCGAGTCCAACTGTCTCAGCGTCGAGCCCAAGGAGACGCCGTTCGGCCGCAAGCGCCAGATCAATCTCTCGACCTGCAACCAGGACTTTTCCTGCGTCAACGGCTTTTGCCCGAGCTTTGTCACGGTCGAAGGCGCGACCCGCCGCAAGAAACAGGAAGCCGGCATCGACGCCATGGCGCGCACGAAGGCGCTTCCTGAACCAAGCCTCCCCTCGCTCGAGAAACCGTTCAACCTGCTGGTGACCGGCGTCGGCGGCACCGGCGTCATCACCGTCGGCGCGTTGATCACGATGGCGGCGCATCTGGAGGGCAAGGGCGCATCGGTACTGGATTTTACCGGATTCGCGCAGAAATTCGGTCCGGTGCTGAGTTTCATCCGACTCTCAAACAAACCTGAAGATATCCACCAGGTCCGCATCGATCAGGGCGCCGCCAACGCGTTGATCGGATGCGACATCGTGGTGAGTTCATCGCCGAAGGCGTCCGGCACTTACGGACCTGACATGCGGGCGATCGTCAACACCGCCGAGATGCCGACCGGCGACATCGTGCGCAATCGCGATGCCAGCCTGGAGGCAGCGGCGAGACTTCGGCACCTCGAGCGCGTCGTCGGATCGGACAATTTCAGGAGTCTTGACGCGAACCGGCTATCCGACGCGCTGTTCGGCGACACGGTCTTTGCCAATGTGATCATGCTCGGAGCGGCGTGGCAGCAGGGCCTGGTGCCGGTGAGTTCGGCGGCGCTGATGCGCGCGATCGAGTTGAATGGCGTTGCGATCGAACAGAACAAGCAGGCTTTTGCCAGCGGGCGCCTCGCCGCGGCGGATCGTGATTTTGTGACGTCGCTATTTGGGCAGGCCAAAAAGGAAGAGACGCTGGACGAAATCATCTCTCGCCGTGTCGAGTTCCTCACCGCCTATCAGGATGCAGCCTATGGCGATCGTTACCTCAAATTCGTCGGTCAGGTCCGCGCCGCCGAGGAACGCCACGTAGCCGGCTCGCAGGCGCTAACGACCGCCGTCGCCCGGTCGCTGTTCAAGCTGATGGCCTACAAGGACGAGTACGAGGTGGCGCGGCTGCACATGGAGACCGGGTTTCAGGAAAAGCTGCGGCAGGAGTTCGAAGGCGACTTCGCGATCACGTATCATCTGGCGCCGCCGGTGCTGTCGTCCGGCAAGGACGCCCGCGGCCGGCCGCTCAAGCGTCAGTTCGGGCAATGGATACAGACGCCATTCCGGATTCTGGCGCGGCTCAGATTCCTGCGTGGTACCAAGTTGGACGTGTTCGGCTATACGCACGAGCGCCGGATGGAGCGCGGCCTGATCGACTGGTACGAAAGGCTCGTGACCGATCTCACACCCTGGATTTCACCTGACACCATCGAACGCCTGGCCAGGATCGCAGCGGCACCGATGGACATTCGCGGCTATGGCCCCGTGAAGCTGGAAGCGGTGGCGAAAGTACAAAAGGAGACGGAGGATTTGCTCCGTCTCCTGAAGTCGTCGTCACCTGAACGTCGCGCGGCCTAGCGGGCTTCTTCGAAGCCAGCGAGAACGGAGGTCAGGTTGGCACCGAGAATGTCGGAGAGGTATCCGCCTTCCTGAACGAACACGGTCGGAAGCCCGAGCCGCGCGATGGCGGCGCCAATGCGCCGGAATCCGGCTGTCGTCACGGCAAGACCCGCCAGCGGATCGTGCTCCGACGCATCGAGACCGAGTGCGACCACCAAAGCACCCGGTGCGAAGGCATCGATGGCTTTCTTTGCAACGCCAAGCGACGCGATGTAGCCGTCATCGCCGGTGCCGATCGGCAAGGGAATATTGAGGTTGGTGCCAAGGCCGGGACCCGCACCGCGCTCGTGCGCGTAACCCCACACGAACGGATAATAGGACGTGGGATCGGCATGGATCGAAACCGTAAACACGTCTGACTGTTCGTAGAAAATGCCCTGCGTGCCGTTGCCGTGGTGAACATCGACATCAAGGATGACAACACGCTCATGCCGCTGCCGCAAATGCGCAGCCGCAATCGCGCTGTTGTTGAAGAAGCAGAATCCGCCGGCCATATCGCGGTAGGCGTGATGACCGGGCGGACGGCACAGCGCGTAGGTCGCGTCTTCACCGTCCATAACGAGCTGAGCCGCCGTCGTTGCCACATCCGTAGCCGCGCAAGCCGCAGCAAAGGTACCCGGACCGATCGGAGCTGCAGTATCGGCGGTATGCCAGCCGAGCCGGCCGACGATATGGGTCGGATAGGTCGCGGCATGACGCACCGGATGGATGTTGGCGATCATTTCCGGACCGGCATTGCCAAGCGCGGACCAGGCCTCCCAGGCTTCGGCGAGAAAGCCGAGATATTCCGGACTGTGAATCCGTGCGCGCGGGCCCTGCCCGAATAGTGTGGGCGCAACCAGTTCGTGCTTGCCGGCCTTCAATCCCGCGAGCAGCCGGTCGGCGCGTTCGGGCTGTTCGGTGGTGCGCTGGACGACGCCGCGCACCAGAAAGAATTGCGGATCGTGGCTGCGGTGCAGTTCAGTGTAGACGGCCTTCACGCGGATACTCCTGTTTCCTGTCAATGAAATCTGGCGCGCACCAGCGTGCGCCGCCGGCTAAGCGGGAATCTCCCGCACGAGTTTTCCGACTTCGCGCCACGCATGACCGATGTGATAGTCGATATGCGCCACGATGCGTTCGGGATGGCCTTGTTCGATGGCAGCTAACACGGGTTCGTGTGTCCGGGCGATTTCATGCGGATCGTCGTACAGCCGGCCGATCAGGCCGATCACCATGCGCATTTCCGAGGCGAGATCGTCGAACAACCGCAACAGCCGCCGGTTCGCCGCGATCTCGCAGATCAGGCGGTGAAAGCGGTAGTCCTCCTCGACCTGCCTTGCGGGATCTTCCAGATCAGCGGTCTGATGCAGCACGTCGATCTGCCGCCGTAACATGTCGCGCGTCTCCGGCGTGAGGTTGCGCGCGGCGAGCACGGCCGCGTGCCGCTCGACGCACAGCCGCAAGTCATAGATGTCGTCGATATCGTCAGCGGCGAATTTGCGCACGAAGAAGCCGCGGCGCGGACTGGCCACCAGCAGTCCCTGCTGTTCCAGCAGCCGCGCGGCCTCACGCACCGGCGCCCGACTCACGCCAAGCTCCCTCGCGATCCCCGCTTCAACGACTTTGGAACCCGGCGCCAGCCGGCCTTCGACCACCGCCTGGGTCAAAAGACGGGCGACCTGACCGACGAGATCGGTGTCGGCGAGGGCTGGCAATCCGACCGGCGGGGACAATGTGCGCATCAAAAATGGGTCCATTTTGGCCGGTTCTTATCCGATTTTGGTCGGTTTTACCACTTGTACATAATTTAAGCGTCGATTGTCGACAGTTTAGTCTTGTCATGAGCCTAGTTGCGATGCAACCCTTGGACCTGTTCAAAAAGGGTGCATTCCAATAATGACAGCGCACGTACCGCCCCCGGCCATCAAGGACGGAACCCGGCAAGCCCGAATCGATCTCGCCGCCGCTTACCGGCTGATTCACCGGCTCGGCCTCGACGACAGCATCTACACCCATATCTCGGCCCGGCTGCCGGGCAGCCATGACCGCTTTCTGATCAATCCTTACGGCTTGCGGTTTGAAGAAGTCACCGCGTCCAATCTGGTCACCGTCGATATCGACGGCAACGTCATCGACGACCCGATGGACCTCGGCATCAACCCGGCCGGATTCACCATTCACAGCGCCGTGCATGCGGCGCGCACGGATGCGGCCTGCGTGCTGCACACCCACACCGTCGCCGGCGTCGCGGTGTCCTGCCAGAAGCAGGGACTGCTGCCGCTCAATCAATGGTCGATGCAATTCACCGACCGCCTCGCCTATCACGATTATGAAGGCATCGCGCTCGATCTGGATGAGCGCGAGCGCCTGGTCGCCGATCTCGGCGACAAGTTCGTCATGGTTTTGCGCAACCACGGCATGCTCACCTGCGGCCGTTCCGTCGCCGAAGCCTTCAAGCTGATGCACAATCTGGAGCGCTCGTGCCGCGCCCAGCTCGCGGTCCAGGGCGCCGGCGCCGAGATCGTGCCGCTCTCGGAAAGCGTCGCCCGCAAGACCGCCGGGCAATACGCGACGTTCTACGACAGCATCGAAGTCCAGGGTTTGCCGGACATCGAATGGACCGCCTTCAAGCGGATGCTGGAACGGTCAGATCCGGACTTCATGAACTAGCCCCCACTCAAACTTCAACGCAACGCGCGCCGCTCAGGCGATCAAGAGAGAGATGTCATGCTGAAGCAATTTGTTATGGGTCTCGCTGTGGTAGGCGGCCTTTCCGGAGGCGCCCTTGTGCTCTCCAGCACAGCCCTTTCCAGTAAAGCCTTTGCGCAAGAGCCGAAGTCCGGCGGCGTCGTCAATGCCGTGATCCAGCCCGAACCGCCGGGCCTGATGATGGGCATCGTGCAGAACGGCCCGACCCAGATGGTATCAGGTAACATCTACGAAGGCCTGCTTCGCTACGGTCCGAAGCTGGAGCCGCTGCCGGGTCTCGCCGAGAGCTGGAGCGTCAGCGAAGACGGCAAGATCTACTCGTTCAAGCTGCGGAAGGGCGTCACCTGGCATGACAGCAAGCCGTTCACGGCGGCCGATGTCGTCTTCTCGATCGAATTCCTCAAACAGACCCACGCCCGCGCCCGCGGCAACCTGGCTCAGCTCGACCAGGTGGAAACTCCAGACGATTCCACCGTCGTGTTCACGCTGAAGCAGCCGTTCGGACCGTTCCTCGGCATCTTCGAAGTCGGCTCGATGCCGATGATTCCAAAACACATCTATGAAGGAACCGACTTCAAGACCAACCCGGCCAACAATACGCCAATTGGCACCGGCCCCTTCATGTTCAAGGAATGGCAGAAGGGCTCGTTCATCCGGCTGGTCAAGAACCCGAACTACTACATCAAGGGCAAACCCAACCTCGACGAGATCTACTGGCACGTCATTCCCGACGCCGCGGCGCGGTCGGTGGCGTTCGAGACCGGCAAGGTCGACGTGCTGCCGGGCGGTTCGGTCGAGAATTTCGACGTTCCGCGTCTGAGCAAACTAAAGAACGTCTGCGTCACCGGCGCAGGGTGGGAATTCTTCAGCCCGCATTCATGGCTGTGGCTCAACAACCGCTCCGGCCCCACGGCCAACAAGAAATTCCGTCAAGCCGTGATGTTCGCGATCGACCGCAACTTTGCAAAGGACGTGATCTGGAACGGCCTCGGCAAGGTCGCGACCGGTCCGTCCGGCTCCTCGATCAAATACTACACCGACGCGGTGTCGAAATACGATTTCAACCCGGCGAAGGCGAAGGCCTTGCTCAAGGAGGCCGGCTACAACGGCGAGAAGGTGCGCCTGCTGCCGCTGCCGTACGGCGAAACCTGGCAGCGTTGGGCCGAAGCCGTGAAGCAGAATCTGCAGGATGTCGGCATCAACATCGAGATGGTGGCGACCGATGTCCCCGGCTGGAACCAGAAAACCGCCGACTGGGACTATGATATGGCCTTCACCTATCTCTATCAGTACGGCGATCCCGCGCTCGGCGTCGGCCGCAACTACGTCTCGAGCCAGATAACGAAGGGCTCGCCGTTCAACAACGTCGAGGGCTATTCGAATCCGGAGATCGATCAGCTGTTCGCGGACGGCGCCGTCGCCTTCCCGGACTCCAAGCGGGCGGAGATCTACACCAAGGCGCAGAAGATCCTGACCGACGACGTGCCGGTGGCATGGCTGCTCGAACTGCAGTTCCCCACCATCACCCGCTGCAACGTCAAGAACCTCGTCACGACCGCGATCGGCGTCAATGACGGTTTCCGCGACGCGTGGATCGAGAAATAACGCCCTGACATCTGGGCCGCGGCGGCGCTTCGCCGCGGCCGGATACTCCAACACCACGCCTTTAACGCAGCGGAAATCCACAGGATGCTCGCATTCATTGCCCAGCGCATTGGCAAGGCCGTCATCGTCCTCTTGGCAATCGTCGTCCTCAACTTTTTCCTGATCCGGCTGGCGCCGGGCGATCCGGCGCTGGTGATGGCCGGCGAAGCCGGCGCCGGCGACCAGATCTTCCTGGCGCAGCTCCGCGAAAAGTTCGGCCTCGACCAGCCTTTGCCGGTGCAACTGTTTCTCTACGTCAAGGGCATCATCAGCCTCGATCTCGGCTTTTCGTTCCGGCAGCAAATGCCGGTTTCAAAGCTGATCCTCGACCGGCTTCCGGCCACCCTGCTGCTGACAGGCACGGCGTTCGCGATCTCGCTCGCCTTCGGCGTCCTGTTCGGAACGCTGGCGGCGCGCCGCGCCGGCAGCTGGACCGATACCGCGATCACGGTGTTGGCGCTGATCTTCTACGCCACGCCGCTGTTCTGGGTCGCGCTGATGGCGATCCTGCTGTTCTCGGTCACGATGGATTGGCTGCCGAGCTTTGGCTACGAGACCGTCGGCGCGAATTACACGGGTCTCGCCCACGTGCTGGATGTCGGCGCGCATCTGATCATGCCTGCGACCACGATCGGGCTGTTCTTCATGGCCACCTACGCCCGCATGACCCGCGCCTCGATGCTCGAGGTCAAGCGTCTCGACTTCGTCAAGACCGCGCGCGCCAAGGGTTTGCGCGATGCCGTGATCCAGCGCCGCCATGTGCTGCGCAACGCGCTGCTGCCGGTGGTGACGCTGGCGGGATTGCAAGCGGGCACCCTGGTCGGCGGCGCCGTGCTGACCGAAACCGTGTTCGCCTGGCCCGGCATCGGCCGCCTGATGTACGAGGCGCTGCTGCAGCGCGATTACAACCTTTTGCTCGGCGTCTTCGTCGTTTGCTCGGCGATGGTGCTGGCCTTCAACCTGATCACCGACCTGATTTATCGTTCGGTCGATCCCCGCATCGAGTTTGCCGCATGAGACAGTTTTGGCGAATGATGCTCCGCAATCCCGGCGGGCTGATCGGCCTCGTGATCCTGACGATTGCGATCGCGGTCGCGGTGTTCGGTCCCCTGCTGTTCCCCACCTCGCCCTGGCGAATGGTGCAGCGGCCGTTCCTGCCGCCGTTCACGCTGGCCGGCCTGCCGCTCGGCACCGACGCGCTCGGCCGCGACGTGATGGCGGGCATCATCTACGGCGCCCGCGTCTCGCTGCTGGTCGGGCTCGTCTCGACGCTGGCGGCACTCGCGATCGGCGTTCCCGTCGGCGCGGCGGCCGGCTATTTCGGCGGCCGGATCGGCGACGCCCTGATGCGGTTCACCGAATTCTTTCAGACCGTGCCGAGCTTTGCGCTCGCGATCGTGCTGGTCGCGGTGCTGCAGCCGTCGATCGTCTCGATCGTGATTGCGATCGCCATCGTCAGCTGGCCGCCGGTGGCGCGGCTGGTGCGCGGCGAGGTGCTGTCGCTGCGCACCCGTGAATATGTCCAGGCGGCGATCGTGACCGGGCAGACCAACAGCTGGATCATCTGGCGCGAGATCCTGCCCAACGCGCTCTCCCCGGTGATCGTATTGGCGTCGCTGATGGTCGCCACCGCGATCCTGCTCGAATCCTCGCTGTCGTTTCTCGGCCTTGGCGATCCCAATCTGATGTCGTGGGGCTACATGGTCGGCGCCGGCCGGACCGTCATTCGCCAGGCCTGGTGGATCACCGTGTTTCCCGGCGTCGCCATCCTGATCTCGGTGCTGGCGCTGAATCTGATCGGCGAAGGACTCAACGATGCGCTCAACCCGCGTCTCAACAAGGACGGGCGCTGAGCATGTCTGACGCCGCCGTAGTCATCAAAGACCTCAAGCTGGCGCTGCCGCCCGGCAGCGACCGCGCTTACGCCGTGGACGGCGTGTCGTTCGAACTCACCGCCGGCAAGATCCTTTGCGTCGTCGGCGAATCCGGCTCCGGAAAATCGATGTGCGCACACGCGCTGATGGGCCTCTTGCCCGACACCGTGATCGCCGAGACCGGCGAGATCACCTTTGGCGGACAAAACCTGCTGACCCTCGACGCGGATTCCTGGCTCGGTCTGCGCGGCCGCCGCGTGGCCATGGTGTTTCAGGAGCCGATGACGGCGCTCAACCCCTTGATGCGGATCGGCGACCAGATCGCCGAGATGTTCGAGGCGCATGGTCTGTTGACGCCGAAAGAGCGAAGGCAGAAAGCCCTCGGTCTGCTGCGCGAAGTCGGCCTGCCCGACCCCGAACGTAGCGTGCGCGCCTATCCGCACCAGCTCTCGGGCGGCCAGCGGCAGCGCGCGATGATCGCGATGGCGCTGGCGCTCGAACCGGCGGTACTGGTAGCCGACGAGCCGACGACGGCGCTCGACGTCACCACGCAGGCGCAGATCCTCAAACTTATCCGCGACCTGCAACGCAGCCGCAACATGGCGGTGATGTTCATCACCCATGATTTCGGCGTCGTCACCGATATCGCCGATCGCGTCGTCGTGCTCCAACACGGCAAGGTGGTCGAACAGGGCGCAGCCGACGACGTGCTGCGGCGTCCGCAACATCCCTATACAAGGGCCCTGCTCGCCGCCGTACCAAAGCTGCAGCCGCCGGCGCGCGCTTCCCGGCTCGACCGGCCGAAGGTGGTCGAGGTGATCGGGATCGAAAAAACCTATGTCAGCGGCGGCGGCTGGTTTCAGCCGACGCGCAGCGTCCAGGCCGCCAAGGAAGTCAGTTTTGAGATTTTTCAGGGCGAGACGCTTGGCCTGGTCGGCGAATCTGGTTCCGGCAAATCCTCCATCGCTCGCCTGATCATGCGCCTGATCGAGCCGGATGCCGGCACCGTGCGGCTCGGTGAAACCGACCTGACGCGCATCAACGGCAAGGCGCTACGCGAGCAGCGCAAGCGCATCCAGATGGTGTTTCAGGATCCGTTCGCGTCGCTCAATCCGCGCCGCAAGGTCGGCAACATCATCACCGATGGCCCGATCGCGCACGGCGCGGACCCTGCGGCCGCGCGAGCGCGCGCCCACGATCTGCTGGGTCTGGTAGGCCTCAATGCCAGCGCGATGGAACGTTTTCCGCACGAATTCTCCGGTGGCCAGCGGCAACGGATCGGGATCGCACGGGCGCTCGCGCTCGACCCGGAAATCCTGGTCGCCGACGAAGCGGTCTCCGCGCTCGACGTCTCCGTGCAGGCGCAGGTTCTGAACCTGCTCGAAGACCTCAAGACGCGGCTTGGGCTGTCGATGCTGTTCATCACCCATGATTTGCGGGTGGCAGCGCAGATCTGCGACCGCATTGCGGTGATGCAGCGCGGATCGATCGTCGAACTGAGATCAGCCGCAGCGCTGTTCTCCTCCCCCGAGCACCCCTACACGCGAGAGCTCCTTGCCGCGGTGCCAGGCCAGATTTCGTCCTCCAAGGCGGCGTGAAGATGCGTTGTGCGCTCGTCAGCAGCAGCCTCGATATCAGAGGCTACCTCGGTGCGGAGTTCGCGCGCATCGCCGACCGTATCGAAATCGTCGACCATCGCCGCAACGGGTCGGATGCGGACATATCTCTGGCGATCGCGTGGCATCCGCCGGCCGACGCCTTCGAGCGTTACCCTAACCTGAAGGCGGTCTGTTCGATCGGCGCGGGCGTCGACAATATAGTCGCCTGCCCGAGCCTGCGGCCGGATATCGACGTCGTTCGCATCGTCGATCCCCTGCAGGCGCAGACGATGTCAGGCTTTGTCATCTGGCATGCGATCTCGCATCAGCGGCGTTTCGCAACTTATCTGGCCCAGCAGCGTGACGGAATTTGGAAGCGCCTCCCGCAGCGTGCCGCGCAGGACGTGCCGGTCGGCATCCTCGGCTACGGCGAAATCGGCCAGCGCGTTGCCGCCGACCTTGCGCAGCTCGGTTTTCCCGTCATGGCGTGGAGCCGGACGGCGAAGCCGACGCCCGCCTCCGTCCGGGGATTCCACGGCCCCGCCGGCCTCTCCGCCATGCTTGGTGAAAGCGAGGTGCTGGTGAACCTGCTGCCGTTGACGCAGGAGACCCAGGGCATTCTCAGCGCAAAACTGTTCGCCCGCATGCGCCGCGGCGGCTATCTCATCCAGGTCGGTCGCGGCGAACATCTGGTCGAAGCGGACCTGCTGGCCGCCTTGGAAAGCGGTCAACTCGACGGCGCCGCACTCGACGTGTTCGCGGCCGAACCGCTGGCGCCGGCGCACCCGTTCTGGCATCATCCCAAAATCGTCGTGACGCCACACGACGCCTGCGAAGTCCGGGTCGAGGCCGTTGCGACCACGGTCGTCGCAACCGCCGACGCAATACAAACCGGCCGACGGCCGCCGAACGCCATCGACCGCCAACGCGGCTATTGACCGGTCGCGCGCCCCAAAGGATCACGGCCTAAAGGACACTGCGGTGCCAGACTCCTCTCCCGCGATTGACGCGGCACATCCGATCGATGGCCTGCGCGCCGCATCAAGCATTCCGGAGACGCTTGCCACGGAACTGGCGGCCGAACATTACGGTCTGCCGGTCACGGTGCGTCGCCTCGACAGCGAGCGCGATCAGAATTTCCGGCTGCGGACGCCGGACGGACGCGAATATGTGCTGAAGATCGCGAACCCCACAGAGGATCGCGCGGTCACGAATCTGCAGACCGAAGCCCTGGTTCACCTGGCCGCCGCCGACCCCGGACTGCCGGTGCCGCGCATCTTCCCGGCGTCGAACGGCGCAACGGAACTCGAGGTCGGCTTCGACGACGGCTCGACGCGGATCGTGCGTCTCCTGTCGTTTCTTGCCGGAACGCCCTTCCACACCGTCGAGAGTTCGGCGGCACTGCGGCGCGACCTCGGCCAGTGCGCCGCACGGATGGCGCGGGGGCTTCGCGACTTCCGGCATCCCGGCGCCAATCACAAGCTGCTGTGGGACCTTCAGCACGCCGCCGAATTGCGTCCATTGATTGACGCCGTCCCGGCCGACCGACGCACTCTCGTCGAGCGCACCCTGGATCGGTTCGAGACGCACGCCCTTCCCGTGCTGTCCGGCCTGCCCAAACAGCCGCTTCACAACGATCTCAACCCGCACAACATCGTCGTCGATTCCGCCAACAGCGAGCGGATCGCCGGAATCATCGACTTTGGCGACATGACGTCGACCGCCCGGGTCGTCGACCTCGCCGTGACAGCGGCGTACCAGGTCGTCGATGGCAGCGATCCGCTCGCGCCTGCCTGCGACATGATCGCGGCCTACGATGCGGTCACGCCGCTCGAGCCCATCGAATTCGAGATATTGTTCGACCTGATCGCGACGCGCATGGTGATGACCATCGTGATCAGCAGCTGGCGGGCCATCCGCTATCCCGGGAATCGGGACTATATTCTGCGCAACAATCCGGCGGCCTGGGGCAGACTGCAGCGAATCGCTGGTATTCCCCGGGCCCAGGCCCGGCAGCAAATTCAGTCTGCCTGCAATTCGGAGTAAGACAGATGTCTATCGACGAGACCGCTTCGACAAATGATCTGATCGCGAGGCGCAAGCGGCTGCTCGGACCGGCCTACCGGCTGTTCTACGAACAGCCCGTGCAATTCGTCCGCGGCGAAGGCGTGTGGCTCTACGATCCCGCCGGCAATGCCTATCTGGACGCCTATAACAATGTCGCGTCGGTCGGACACTCGCATCCCCACGTCGTGCAGGCGATCGCGCGGCAGGCCGCGGTGCTGAACACGCACACGCGCTATCTGCACGAGACCCTGCTCGATTATGCCGAAAAACTGCTCGCCACCTTCCCGGCCGGGATCGGCCAGATCATGTTCACCTGCACCGGCAGCGAGGCCAATGATCTCGCGCTGCGCGTGGCCCGCACCTGCACCGGCGGCACCGGCTTCATCGTGACGGAAACCGCCTATCACGGCGTCACCAGCGCGCTGGCCGAGTTGTCGCCTTCGCTTGGGCTGCCGCTGGCGAAGGACAGCCACGCCCGGCTGGTGCCGGCGCCGCGCTCCGCCGGCGACGACACCGGCGAGATTTTTGCCCGGCACGTGCGCGGCGCGCTCGATGACATGAAGAAAAACGGCATTCGCCCAGCCGGACTGTTGGTCGATACCATCTTCTCCAGCGACGGCGTGTTCGCGGACCCCGCAGGCTTCCTGCGCCCCGCGGTCGAAGCGGTGCGTGCGGCCGGCGGCATCTTTATCGCCGACGAGGTGCAGCCCGGTTTCGGCCGCACCGGCGAGCAGATGTGGGGCTTTGCCCGCCACGGCCTCATTCCCGATCTGGTCACGATGGGCAAGCCGATGGGCAACGGCCATCCGGTCGCCGGCATGGCGGCGCGTCCGGAAGTGCTGGCCGAATTCGGCGCGCGGTCGCGCTACTTCAACACTTTTGGCGGCAATCCCGTCTCGGCGGCCGCCGGCATAGCCGTGCTCGAAGTGATCGAGTCCGAAGGCTTGCTGGCGAATGCGCAGCGCGTCGGCGGCTATCTGCGTGATCAGTTTCGGCAGCTGCAGGCGCGCCATCCATTGATATCAGAGGTACGCGGCGCCGGATTGTTCTTCGGCGTGGAGCTGCGGCATGGCGGACCGGCCGGCACGCCGGCCGCGAGCGAAACCGCCGCCATCGTCAACGCGCTGCGCGAGCGGCGCGTACTGATCAGTGCGGCGGGACCGCAAGCCAATGTCCTCAAGATCCGGCCGCAGCTGGTGTTCAGCACCGAGCACGCCGACATACTGATCGAGCGGCTCGATCAATCCTTGCAGGCACTCGACAAAACCTGACGCTAGAATCCGGCCGCGCTGCCATCCTTGCGGCAGTCGGAGCCGGCGATCAGCGAACCCGTTGCCCGGTCGCGCCAGATGATCTGCCCGCTGCCGAGCGGAACGATCGGCCGGCTGATCTTGTGCCCACGCTTCTGCAACTCAGCCTCGATGACCGGCGAGATACTCTGTTCGAGATCCAGTACGTCGTCGTGGCCAAAACTGCGGGGCACATCGAGCGCTTCCTGCACGTCAAAGCCGCGGTCGATGATCCCGGTTAATAGTTCGACGTGCCCCATCGACTGGTAGTGCCCGCCCATCACGCCGAACGGCGCCACCGCCTCGCCGTCCCGCATCAGCATGCCCGGGATGATCGTGTTCATCGGCCGCTTGCGCGGAGCGACGCAATTGGGATGCCCCTGTTCGGTGTTGAACGTGAAACCGCGGTTGTTGAGCATCACACCGCTTCCCGGCGCCAGGATGCCGCTGCCGAACGCCTCGAACAGCGAATTGATCAGCGACAGCGAATTGCCGTCGCGGTCGACCACGCAGAGATAGATGGTATCCTTGTGCGGCCGCGCCGGAAACAGCACCGGCGGCTTTGCCCTGTTCGGATCGATACGGCGGCGCGCCTGATCGCGCCATTCCGCCGACAGCAGATACTCGACCGGCGTCTCGACTTGCGCTGGGTCGCCGAACAGCGCATCGCGGTGCAGGTAAACCTGCTTGCTGGCCTCGGCAAAGATGTGGATGCGGTCGACATCGGACATGTTGCCGATGTCGTAGCTCGAGAGCACGTTGAGCATCATCAGGGCGGCAAGTCCCTGCCCGTTCGGCGGACATTCATAGACCTGATAGCCGCGATAGTCCGTCGACACCGGCGTGACGTATTCCGGCTGCGCGCTGGCAAAATCGTCGAGCGTATGCAGACCGCCGATCGAGCGCAGTTTTTTCACGATGTCTTCGGCCACCGCGCCCTGGTAGAAACCAGCCTCTCCCTTTTCCGCAACCAGCCGCAACGTCGCCGCAAGCTGCGGATTACGCATGCGCGCGCCGGCGACCGGCGCCTTGCCATCGACCAGGAAGGATTTCGCGGTGTCGGGATCCCTGGCCGCGATGCCGGCGTTGCGCGCCCAGTCCCAGGCGACGCGGGACTGCACGATGTAGCCTTCTTCGGCGAGCTTGATCGCCGGCTGGAGGATTTCACCAAGGCTGCGCGTGCCGTGGTCCTTCACCAGTTGCGCCCAGGCGCCGATCACGCCGGGCACCATCACCGCATGCGGCGAATGCTGGGTGATCGAGATCTTGCGCTCGCGATACCATGCGGCCTCCGCCGCCGCCGGCGAGCGGCCGGAGCCGTTGAGCGCAATCGGCGTCGCACGTCCCTTCGGGGCATAGAGCGCAAAACAATCGCCGCCGACGCCTGTCATCATCGGATCGACCACGCATTGCACGGCGACCGCCGCGATCCCGGCATCGATGGCATTGCCGCCGGAGCGAAGCATTTCCAATGCCACCAAGGTCGACATCGGGTGCGACGTGGCGGCGGCCGCCTGCGCGGCATAGACCGGCGAGCGGCCGGGGAAGAAAAAATTACGCAATTGAGAAACTCCTTCAGGGCATGATCCCGAAAAGTGGAATCCGGTTTTCGGAAAAGATCATGCCCTCTTATCTTGAGAGGTTAAAGAGACCGGACGGCTCTAAAACCGTGCGAGGCCGCTTCCAGCGCCGCATCGATATCAACGGCCTGGTGGGCTGCGGACAGGAACATGTTGTGCACGGGATGGAAGAATGCGCCATGGCGCAAGGCCGCCGAACAGAACGCCCGCCCCTTTTTCACATCCGGATCGGCGTCGAACAGCATCAGCGGCATTTGCGGCGGACCGCTCTGACGGATCGCGATGCCGTGCTGATTTGCCAGCGACGCCAGCCCCTCACGCAGCCGCAGGCCCATAGCGCGGATATGGCCGGGGACATCGGTTTCCCGTGCGATACGCAGCGTGGTTCGCGCCGCCGCCATCGCCACCGTGCCGCACCAGAATGATCCCGTGACGAACACTTTTGATGCCGCCTCGCGGAATTTATCATTGCCGGTCACCGCCGCCAGCGCGTAGCCATTGGCGATGGCCTTGCTCCAGGCGGCGAGATCAGGGCGCACGCCGAGCGCCTCCCAGCTTCCCCTGACATCGAGCCGCAGCCCGGTGCGCACCTCGTCGAGAACGAGCGCGGCACCGGTGGCGTCGCACGCGGCACGTGCAGCGGCGGCGAATTCGCGCGTCGGCAATTCGAGATCGCGGGCGATATCGTGTCGAAAACCGGTGACCAGGATCGCGGCAAGATCCTTGCCCGCTTCATCGACCGCCGCCTGCAGGCTCGCGACGTCGTTGTATTCAAAGTGCAGCAGATGCGCACGGTCTTCGCTGGTGACGCCGGCCACGCTCGGCGAACACCAGGGCAACGCGCCGTGATAGCTGCCCTTGGCGACCAGCACCTTGCGCCGACCGGTGCCGGCCCGCGCGATCGTCACGCAAGCCGTGGTCGCGTCACCGCCGTTCTTCTGGAACATCGCCCAGTCAGCATGCGGCACCATCGCGACGAAATCTTCGGCCAGATCCACCATGACCTCGCCCGGCCCGTTCAGACAATCGCCGAAGGCGGCCTGCGCCTCGGCCGCCGCCTGCACTTCGGGGTGGCGATGGCCGAGCAGCACCGGTCCCCAGCTGCACATGAAGTCGATATATTCGCGCCCGTCGACGTCGCGCACCCGGCATCCCTCGGCGGAGGCGAAGAACTGCGGATAGCCTTCCGGCAGCCGCGCGGCGTTGAGATGTCCCCACATGCCGCCGGGCACCACGCGCTGGGCTCGCGCCCGCAACATCGCATCCGCGCTCTGTGTTTCGCTCAATACCGCTGCTGGCTTGTTCATGGCGTCCTCTTGGTGTGCGCTTGTTGTTTTTCTCGGCGGCCGCAGACGTGGCGCCTCCCCGCTTCGATGAAGGGAGAGACTCCATCCCGCCATCAAAGCATCGCACGCGAACAACGGCAAGATGCCGGCGACATGCGTGCCCGTTCCGGCGCAGCTATCAGGCATGGCTTTGCATGCGCGCATGCGTATGATGCGTCCGCCGCAAGAACAACAAATCAGAAAAGCTCGGGAGCGCCCTGTGACCGCAACCACCACCCGGATCAACCCGGCCGATCACCTGCCGGACTATGTCAGCCCGGCGCAGGTGAAGGGGCTGCTCGGCCCTGTCGACATCTGGCGCGATGCGTGGGGCATCCCGCATGTCCGCGGCAGCACCTTTCAGGATGCATTCGCCGGGCTCGGGTTTGCGCAGGCGCAGGACCGGCTCTGGCAGATGGAGGCATTGTTGCGGCGTGGCACCGGTCGATATGCCGAATGGCTCGGCGCCCGCGCTGTTGCCGGCGATGTAATTGCCCGGCAGATGAATGGCGACGCCGCCTCGCGCCGTGACTATGCCCTGCTCGGCGACGAGGCCAAGGCAATGCTGGTGGCGTACGCGCGCGGCGTCAACGCCTTCATCGCGCTGCGCCGATGGCCGGTCGAATACAAAATCCTCGGCTGCGAACCTGTCGCCTGGGAGCCCTGGCATTCCATCGCTGTCATGCGGCAGATCGGGTTCCTGATGGGATCGGTGTGGTGGAAGCTGTGGCGCGCCGCGGCGCTGCCGATCGTCGGCGCCGACAACATCGCAAAACTGCGCTTCGATGATGGCGGCAGCGATCTGCTGTGCGTGCCGCCAGGCGTCGAAGGCAAAAGGCTGGCGGCTGCGCTTGCCGATCTCAAGCCCGGCATCTCAGCGCTGCTGGCGACCGCCCAGGAGCAGATGGGCGCGGAGCTCGATGGTGGCAGCAACAATTGGGCGATCTCGGCCGAGCGCACCGCGACCGGCCGGGCGATCGTCGCCGGCGATCCGCATCGAATATTGGAGATGCCGAACATGTACGCGCAGGCGCATCTCGCCTGCGACGAGTTCGACGTCATCGGCCTC
This sequence comes from Bradyrhizobium sp. AUGA SZCCT0169, assembly GCF_018130085.1. NCBI lineage: Bacteria > Pseudomonadati > Pseudomonadota > Alphaproteobacteria > Hyphomicrobiales > Nitrobacteraceae > Bradyrhizobium > Bradyrhizobium sp. AUGA SZCCT0169. The sequence continues at coordinate 50,714 of NZ_JAFCMC010000035.1, forward strand.
ACCGTCCCCGGCGTGCCCGGTTTCCCGCATTTTGGTCACACAGCCAACGTCGCCTGGTGCGTGACGCATGCCTTTGTCGACATCCACGATCTCTATGTCGAACAATTCGACGCCGACGCCCGCCACTATCGCTTCAAAGGAGAGATGCTGCCCGCGACGCAGCGCCCTGAAACCATCAAGGTGCGAGGCGGCAATGACGTTACGATCAACGTGGTCGAAACCCAACATGGGCCGGTGATCGCGGGCGACCCGACAAAGGGCACCGCGCTGGCGCTGAAATCCGTGCAGTTCGCGGTGCCTGATTCGTCGTTCGACTGTATGGTGCGGATGCTGCGCGCCAAGTCGGTCGAGCAACTATACGAAGCGACGCGCGGCTTTGCGCTGTTGGACCATAATGTCGTTGCCGGCGACACGTCAGGCAAAATCGGCCATCGCGTGCGCGCCTTGGTGCCGAAGCGACCGCGCTCCAATGGCTGGCTGCCGGTGCCGGGCTGGACCGGCGAGCACGAATGGGACGGCATGGTGCCGTTCGAAGACATGCCGCATACGATTGCGCCGGATAAAGGAATGATCGTCACCGCCAATAATCGCGTGGTGGAGCCCGAGCGCGAACCTTATCTCTCGACCGACCCGATGCCGCCGCACCGCACCCGCCGCATCTGGCTGCGGCTCAAGGAATTGAAGCGGCCCTCACCCGAGCAAATGCCGGCCATTCACCGCGACCTCCTGAGCATTCCCGCCATCGAAATCCGCGAACGCCTGCGCGCGATCGGGCTGCCGGCGCAGACGAAGCAATTGTGCGACCTGATCCTTGGCTGGGATGGCGAGATGCGCGGCGACTCGGTCGCGGCCGCGGCGTATTCCGCCGTCCGGCTGGAGTTGACAAAGCTCGCGCTTCGCCGATCGGGCCTCGACAAGACCACTGAGAGCGATTTCACCAAGGTGGCACCGGGCCTGTTTCCGGAAGTCCAGTTCTGGTGGACGCTGCCGCAACTGCTGCGCAGCAATGACGAGAGTCTATTGAAGGGCGCGACCTGGAATGAGCTGCTGCGCGAGGCTGTTGTCACGGTGTCGAAGAATGCGCCGACCGCCGATTGGGGCACGCTGCATACGCCAAAGCTCAAGCACGCACTCTCGGTCGCTTTCCCCGATCATGCCAGCCAGCTCGACAAGGATTGCGCCAAGATATCCGGCGACAATGATTGCGTATTCATGGCGGGATATTCGATGAAATTGGGCTTCCAGGCCACCTCGTCCGCACTGTCCCGCTACGTCTTCGACGTCGGCGCATGGAACAACTGCCGGTGGATCGTCTTCCATGGCGCGTCGGGCCATCCGGCCAGTCCGCATTACGCGAACCAGAACGCGACATGGGCAAAAGGCGAAATGGTGCCGATGCTCTACGACTGGGAAGCAATCAAGCGCGGGGCGAGTTCGCACCAGATGCTCAGCAGGAGTTGAAGGCTTGCTCAGCAAACTTCGTCATGCCCGGGCTTGACCCGGGCATCCACGTCTTGGCTCTCACGAAGCAAGAAAGACGTGGATGGCCGGGCATAGCGAGCGGAAGCGACGCCGTCCTTCAGACGGCTATGCCCGGCCATGACGAAGGAGAAAGTTACCGCGGCACCACGGCCGTCGCCTCGATCTCGACACGTGCGGCTTTCTCGACAAGCCGCACCACCTGCACCAGCGCCATCGCCGGGTAATGCGCGCCGAAGATTTCGCGATACACTTTTCCGAGCGCTTTCAGGTTCGCCAGATACTCCTCGATGTCGACGACATACCAGGTCAGGCGCACGAGGTGTTCGGGCTTCGCGCCGCCCTCCGCCAGGATCGCGAGTATGTTCTCCAGCGTCTGGCGCACCTGTGCGATGAAGCCATCGGCCAGTACGTTGCTGGCGTCCCAGCCAATCACGCCACCGGTCACGATCAGGCGTCCGTCGGCCGCCATGCCGTTGGCGTATCCCTTCGGCACCGGCCAGCCGCTCGGCTGCAGGATCTGCAGGCCTGAAGCCGGCCCCTCGCCCTTCGCTACCGGCAACACCGCCAGCGTGGGCCCTTTTTGCGTGCTCACAAGAATCTCTCCATCACTTCCAGATTGTTGTTTGACGCATTTTCTTTACGCGAACCGGTATCCACTTCGCTCGAAAACGCTATGCTATTCACTCCGCGGCCATGCCCGCCGAGGCGGGATTGGCCTGCGCCATCTGCCGCAGCGCGAACCGCTGTAATTTTCCGGTCCCGGTCTTGGGCAATTGCGCGACGAACTCGATCGCGCGCGGATATTTGTACGGCGCGATCGCGCGCTTGACGTGCTCTTGCAGCTCCGTCACCAGCGCCATATCGGCTTCGACGCCGGAGGCGACCACGATGTAGGCCTTGACGATCATGCCGCGTGCCTCGTCGGGCGCGCCCACGACGCCACATTCCACGACCGCCGGATGCGTCAGCAGCGCGGCCTCGATTTCGGGACCCGCGATGTTGTAGCCGGAGGAAACGATCATGTCATCCGAACGGGCGACGAACGACAAGCGTCCCGTCTCGTCGCGCACGAAGGAATCGCCAGTCAGATTCCAGCCGTCGCGCACGTAATTCGATTGCCGCGAATCCGCCAGATAGCGGCATCCGGTCGGGCCGCGAACCGCCAGCTTGCCGACCGTGCCTGCCGGCAACTCCTTCATGTCATCGTCAACGATCTTGGCCTCGTATCCCGACACCGGGCGTCCCGTCGTTCCCGCGACGGCCTCGCCGATCCGGTTGGTGATGAAGATGTGCAGCAATTCGGTGCTGCCGATGCCGTCGAGAATCGGCTTTCCGGTCTTGCAGGTCCAGCTGTCGAACACCGGCGCCGGCAAGGTCTCGCCGGCCGATACCGCCAGCCGCAGCGACGACAGATCCGCACCGTTGTCCATTGCGGCCATCATCGCGCGATATGCCGTCGGCGACGTAAAGCAGATCGTGGCCTTGTAGGTCTCGATGATCTTGACCATCTCGGGCGGCGAGGCGTTTTCCAGCAAGGTCGCTGTCGCGCCGAACCGCAGCGGGAAGATCGCAAGGCCGCCGAGGCCGAACGTAAAGGCCAGCGGCGGCGAACCGACGAACACATCGTCTTCGGTGACGTTGAGGACTTCCCGCGCATAACCATCGGCCACGATCAGAAGATCGCGGTGGAAATGCATCGTCGCCTTCGGCTCGCCCGTGGTGCCCGAGGTAAATCCCAGCAGCGCGACGTCGTCCCGGCCGGTCTTGACGGCGTCGAAACGGACCGGCTTGTTCAGCGCCACCCGGTCGAGCTCGGCGTCATGGTTCGATGTGCCGTCGAAATTCACAACCTGCTTGAGAAACTTGCTGGTCTTGGCGCATGCGACCAGTTCATCGGCGATGCGGCTGTCGGTCAGTGCCAGCGCGATCTCGGCCTTGTCGACGATTTTTGTCAACTCGCCGGCGCGCAGCATCGGCATGGTGTTGACGACGACGGCGCCGGCTTTGGTCGCCGCGAGCCAAGCCGCCACCAGCGCGGGATTGTTGCCGGAGCGGATCAGCACGCGGTGGCCGGGCTTGACGCCGTAATTCTCCACCAGCGCATGCGCCAGGCGGTTCGACCAATCGGCAAGTTCCTTGTAGGTGCGCTGGCGGCCATTCCCGATCAGCGCAGTGCGATCACCGAAGCCTCTCTCGACGATCCGGTCGGTCAGTTCGACCGCGGCATTGAGATATTCGGGGTATTGGAATTCCGGCCGGTCCAGAACCAGTTCCGGCCATTGGTCCGGCGGCGGCAGGTTTCGCCGCGCGAAATCGTCGACGTGCCCAGATGGGCCAAGGTCTAAAGTTCTACCTGACATTTCCATCGCCCTCGCGTTCGGGATGAAAGGCTTGTGAAGACCGTCCGGCAGTGCTCCATTGGCAATCATTTTATACTTAAAGTAATTTGGCGCAAGGGCCCAGATCAGGGCTGCTCCACTCTTTTTTGGAAGCCGGCGCGCGCCGCCAGTTCCCGGCTGCGCCTACGCCGTCCGCGCCTTCGCGGATTTTTGCGCCGAGGCCTTGGTCTTGGCGAGCAGCCGCATCAATTCGCGGACATCCTTCGGCGTCAGATCCCCGAAGATGTCGGCGATCCATAGTTCATGCTCGGCCGCCATCTTGCGGAACTCGGCACGGCCGGCCTTGGTCAGGCGGATCACCTGGACGCGGCGATCGGCATCGGAGGTGCGACGGTCGAGGTGACCGGATTCGACGAGCCGTTCGACCAGCCCGGTGACGTTGCCGTTCGACACCATCATCCGCTTCGAGACGTCTGACAGCGTCATGCCGTCGGGCACCTTGTCGAGCTGGGCCATCAAATCGAAGCGCGGCAGCGTCACATCGAAGCGCTCGCGCAGACGGCTGCGAACCTCGCCTTCGATCAGGGTGGTACAGGTCAGAAGGCGGAGCCACAGCCTGATTTCATCCCCGTGATCCTCGGGGAGTTCGACCGCCTTGGTCTCTGAATCAAGCATCATGACGCCATCTTGTCCGATTTGCGTGTGCGGGGGAATCCGAACCAAGCGCAGCTTGCTATCATGGTCCAGATTTCTTTAGGGTTCAAGCATTTGGCGCGTAGCTTGCATGGCTTTCTTACATGGATTCTTATTTGCGGGCTTGTTGCTTGCGGCGGCCGTCATCCTCAGAATAAGCTGCTTTGCAAGAAGCGATTTGTGGTGGTTTCGGCTGCGGCCGAATGAAGGAGCAGTCATGATGCAGCCGTTGAAATTGGCGGGACCCAAGTTAGCCTTGCTTGCGGTCTTGCTGAGTGTCGCCGCAGGACAAGCCGCGGCGCAGGAGAAGATCAAGATCGGCGTCATCGTGACGTTATCCGGCCCTCCGGCGGCGCTCGGCCAGCAGGTCCGCGACGGCTTTGCGCTCGCGGTAAAGGACCTCGGCGGCAAGATGGGCGGCAAGGACGTCGAAGTCGTCGTGGTCGACGATGAACTGAAGCCGGACGCGGCGGTGACCAAGGTCAAGGGCCTCCTGGAACGCGAAAAGGTCGATTTCGTCGTCGGCCCGATCTTCTCCAACATCCTCCAGGCCATTCACAAGCCGGTCACCGACAACAAGACGTTTCTGATCAGCCCGAACGCGGGTACTTCGACCTATGCCGGCAAGGAGTGCAGCCCGTTCTTCTACGTCACCTCCTACCAGAATGATCAGGTCCATCAGATCCTCGGCAAGGTCGCTCAGGATCGTGGCTACAAGCGCGTCTATGTGCTGGTGCCGAACTATCAGGCAGGCAAGGATTCTGCCGCCGGATTCAAGATCGACTACAAGGGCGAGATCGTCGAGGAAAGCTATCTGCCGCTGAACACCTCCGATTTCCAGGTCGAGCTGACCAAGATATCCTCCTCGAAGCCCGACGCGCTGTTCACGTTCATGCCGGGTGGCCTCGGTGTCGGCCTCGTCAAGCAATACCGGCAGGCCGGTCTCGCCGATCGCATTCCGGTCCTCTCCGCCTTCACCGTCGATGAATCGACGCTGCCGGCGCAGCAGGACGCCGCCGTCGGCATGTTCGGCGGCTCGAACTGGGCACCCAATCTGGACAATCCGCAGAACAAGAAATTCGTGGCCGGCTATGAGGCGGCCTACAACATCGTGCCCGGCACCTACGCCTTCCAGGCCTATGATGCCGCGATGCTGATCGACAGTGCCGTCAAGGCGACGAAGGGCGATCTCGCCAACAAGGACGCGGTATCGGCGGCACTGAAGAAGGCCGACTTCACCTCGCTGCGCGGCGACTTCAAGTTCAACGTCAACGGCTATCCGATCCAGAACTTCTACCTCACCAAAGTGGCAAAGCGCCCGGACGGCAAGTTCCAGACCGAGATTGTCGAAAAGGTGTTTTCGAACTACGGCGACCGCTACGCCAAGGATTGCACGGCGGCTAAATAAGCGGCGGTTAACAAACGCTGGAAGGAAACGACATGATGAAAACCGAAATCGCCGGGATTACCCGCGCCAACGAAGGCATCCAGGGAATTTCCTGGAACATCCTTGGCCAGACCTATGTGCCGAAAAGCGTCACCGAGCATTCCTTCTCATGGCATGCGACGTTCCCGCCCGACACTTTCGTGCCGCCGCACATCCACCCCGATCAGGACGAATATCTCTACATCCTGGAAGGCAAGCTCGACTTCTTCCTCGACGGATCAGAGACGCAGGCCTCGCCGGGCGATCTGGTGCGGCTGCCGATGGGCAAGCCGCACGGCATCTTCAACAAGTCCGGCCGGACCTCGAAGGTGCTGTTTTGGGTCTCGCCGACGCGGCGGCTCTATGACCTGTTCTGGGGCATCCACAACATGAAAGAGCAGACGCCCGACGCCGTCGTGGCGCTGGCGGCCGAGCACAACATCCACTTCCTGCCGCCGCCCCCGGGGGCGTGAGATTGTCGTGCCCCGCCACCGGGTCGGCCGAATGGCCACCCGATGACAGGCTCCGGCGGGGCACCCAGTACGCCGCGGCTTCTCGGGTCTATCACTAGCGTCACTGGAATACTGGATCGCCCGCTTTCGCGGGCGATGACAGTTGAACGTGTGGGGGCTAGTGAACCTTACCGCACCGCCGCCAGCGACGGCGCGGCAAAGCCCGCCTTTGACGCATAGCCGCGTACGATCGCTTCACGCTGGCCGTAGCTCAGCACCTTCTCGATATCCGTAAAACCGTCGGGCGCCAGTTGCTCGACCGCGTCGATGACGCCTTCCGGGCCGCCGCGGCGGTTCGCGCGCACGATCTCTGCCGTCATCGGCAGCCGCTTCTGCTCGTAGGCCAGCAGCGCCTGGCGCGGATGCTCGGCATGGGCCAGCGAATCCGCCAGCGCCCGTGCATCGAGGATCGCCTGCGAGGCGCCGTTGGATCCGACCGGATACATCGGATGCGCGGCGTCGCCGAGCAGCGTCACCCGTCCCCAGGTCCAGTATGGCAAGGGATCGCGGTCGCAGCAGGGATACTCATAAAATTCCGGCGTCGCCGAGATCAGGTTGCGGACGTCGACATGCGGCACCGAGAACCGCGCCACATGCGGCATCAATTCCTCGCGCTTGCCCGGCCGCGACCAGTCCTCGCGGCGCGGCGGCTGTGCGTTGCCTTCACCAATCCTGACCATCACGGCCCAATTGGTCAGCCGGCTGGCGGGGCTCGATCCTTCCGCGATCGGATAGACCACGACTTTGGCATTCAATCCGCCGGCCACGATCATCGAACTGCCGGTCAGAAACATCGGCCAGTCGCGTGCGCCGCGCCACAGCATCAGCCCGTTCCAGCACGGCGGCCCCTCGTCCGGAAACAGCATTTCGCGCACGCGCGAATGGATGCCGTCGGCCCCGATCAGAACGTCGCCGCGTGCGGTCTTGATATGCGCGCCGGTACGGTCGAAGAAATGCGCGATCACGCCGCCTTCGTGCTGCGCGAACGCGCCAAGCCGGCAGCCGGTGTGGATCGTCTCCTTGCCGAGCCGCTCCTCGACGGCGCGATGAATAACGCTCTGCAGGCGGCCGCGATGAACCGAGAATTGCGGAACGTCGTGACCGGCGCCGAGGCCGCGCGGCTCGCGCCAGACCTCCTGGCCGTGACGGTTCAGATAATACAAATCATCGGTACGAACAGCGGCCGCATCCAGCCGGTCCAGCAGCCCTAAGCCAGCGAGTTCGCGGATCGCATGCGGCAGCGTGTTGATGCCGACGCCGAGCTCGCGAATGCTGTCCGATTGCTCGAACAATTCGCAATCGATGCCGCGGGCGCGCAGCATCAGCGCGGTGGTGAGGCCGCCGATGCCGCCTCCGACGATGATCGCCTTCATCCGCTCAAACTCCACTCAACTCTGTCTTCAACCTCGCCCCGCTTGCGGGGAGAGGGAGTAAGGAGCGTGCCATCCAGCCTATTCGGCCGCAAGCGGCTTTGTCGCCTCGGCCTTGAGCTCGGCGCGGGTTTTCGGCTTACCCTTAATTTTGAGGTCGTCGAAATCCTGCCGGTCGCGGACGGAGTTGCGGAAAATCTGCTCTTTTCCGGGGAGATATTGCGGCGGACAGGCGATATCGGAGGCGCCATACCAGGCCGCCGCCCGTATGGTGAAGGAAGGATCAACCAGATGCGGCCGGCCCAGCGCCACCAGGTCGGCGCGGCCGGCGGCGAGGATGGTGTTGACCTGATCCGACGTCGTGATGTTCCCGACGCACATGGTCGCAACCCTTGCCTCGTTGCGGACCTGTTCGGAGAACGGCGTCTGGAACATGCGGCCGTAAATCGGCTGCGCGTCGCGCACGGTCTGTCCGGTGGAGACGTCCACGAGATCGACGCCGGCCTCGGCGAATGCGCGCGCAATCGCCACCGCATCGTCGCCGGTGACGCCACCCTCGGCCCAGTCGGTGGCGGAGATGCGCACCGACATCGGCTTGTGCGCCGGCCATGCCGCGCGCATCGCCTCGAATATCTCGAGCGGATAACGCAGCCGGTTTTCGAGCGTACCGCCATATTCATCCGTGCGCGTGTTGGTAAGCGGCGAGATGAAACTCGCCAGCAGATAGCCGTGCGCGCAATGCAGCTCCAGCATGTCGAACCCGCAGGCCTCGCCGCGCAGCGCGGCGGCCACGAACTCCGCCTTGACGCGATCCATCGCTGATCGGTCCATCTCGCGCGGCACCTGGCTGTCCGGGAAATAAGGGATCGGCGACGCCGACAGCGTGTCCCAGCCGCCCTGCTCGAGCGGCCGGTCCATGCCCTCCCACATCAGCTTGGTGGCGCCCTTGCGGCCGGCATGGCCGAGCTGCAGGCAGATCCTGGCGGCTGAATTGGCATGAACGAAATCGACGATCCGCGTCCAGGCGGCTTGCTGCTCGTCGTTCCACAGCCCGGTGCAACCCGGCGTGATCCGGGCGTCGCGGCCGACGCAGGTCATCTCGGTGAAGATCAAACCCGCGCCGCCGATCGCGCGCGAGCCGTAATGCACCAGATGGAAATCGCCTGGCACGCCCTCCTCGGCCGAATACATGCACATCGGCGACACCACCGCGCGGTTGGCCACCTCCATCTCGCGCAGTTTGAACGGCTGGAACATCGGCGCGACAGGTTTTTCGATGTCGACATCAAACCCTTTGGCGCGGACGGTCTTTGCAAACGCCTTGTCAACCTCGCTGACGAAGCCCGGCGCACGCAGCGTGAGATTATCGTAGGTGATCGCCTTGGCGCGGGTCATGACGCCGAACGCGAACTGCACGGGATCGAAATCCCAGAAACGGTCGACATGTTCGAACCAGACCAGCGACACGTCGGCGGCGTGCTGGGTCTTCTCGACCTCCTCGCGCCGGCCCCGCTCGTAGGTCTGCAAGGCTACATCGACCGTCGGCGCCTGCGCCATCGCCTCTGCGAGTGCGATAGCGTCTTCCATTGCAAGCTTGGTCCCGGAGCCGATCGAGAAATGCGCGGTCGCCTTGGCGTCGCCGAGTAGCACCATGTTGTCCTTGACCCAGCGCTCGCTGCGGATCATCGGAAAATTGCGCCACATCGAACGGTTGGTCAGCAGCTTGTGGTCGCCGAGGAACCAGCCGAAGATTTCCGCCATGCGCTCGGCGGATTGCTGCTCGCTCAGGCCTTCAAGACCGGCGCGCGCAAACGTCTCGGAATCGGTCTCAAAGATCCAGGTCGAGCGGCCGGTTTCATATTGGTAGGCGTGGGCGATGAACGGGCCCCACTCGGTCTCCTGGAAAATGAAGGTGAAGGCATCGAGCGGCCGGGTCGATCCCATCCAGGCGAACTTGTTGGAACGCAGGTCGATCTCGGGGCGGAAATGCTCGATGTATTTGTCGCGAAAACGGCTGTTGATGCCGTCGGCGAGCACGATCAAATCGGCATCGGCAAAACGGGTCTCGTCGTCGACATCGGTTTCGAACAATAGCGTTACGCCGAGTTCGCGGGCACGTTCCTGCAGGATCAAGAGCAGCATGCGGCGCGAACAGCCGCAAAAGCCGTTGCCCCCCACCCGATGCACGGTGCCGCGGAAATGCACGGCGATGTCATCCCAATAGGCGAATTCCTGGGTGATGCGGCGGTAGCTCGGCGGGTCGTACTTTTCGAAGTTGTCCAGCGTGGCGTCCGAGAACACCACGCCGAAGCCGAACGTGTCGTCGGCGCGGTTGCGCTCGTACACCGTGATCTCGGCCTGCGGCCGCTGCTTCTTCAAAAGGATCGCGGCATAGAGACCCGCCGGCCCCCCGCCGATTATCGCCACCTTCATCAGCGCCTCCGAAGCAAGCTAACGGGCCATCTGGAAATTACTTTAAACCTAAAGCATTTTTCAGGCAAGCCCCTCTAACCTCCCTCATCCTGAGGAGCCCGTCTTCGCCCTATGGGCTTCGCCGGGCACGCTTTGTCCTTTTTGGTGAGTGGCTGCGCCACGCGTAGCCCGAAGGGCAAAGCGTGGTTCGAGACGGCGCGCTGTTGCGCCTCCTCACCATGAGGAAAAAGAGTGGAGCTCAATTCCCCTGGAACACCGGCGACCGCTTGTTGGAAAACGCCTCGAATGCCCGGGCAAAATCCTCCGTGGTCATGCACAGGGCCTGGGCCACCGCCTCCGCCTCGATCGCCTCCTCCACCGACATCGCCCATTCCATCGCCAGCATGCGCTTTGTCATGGTGTTGGCGTAGGTCGGCCCATCCGAAACCTGCTTTGCCAGCGCTTGCGCCTGCGCCAGCACCTGGTCGGGCGCCACGATCCGGCTGAAGAAGCCCCAGCGTTCGCCCTCCTCCGCGGTCATGAAGCGGCCGGTGTAGAGAAGTTCCGAGGCCCGCGACTGGCCGATGATACGCGGCAGGATCGCACAGGCGCCCATGTCGCAGCCGGAGAGACCCACCTTGTTGAAGAGGAAGGCGACTTTGGCGCCTGATGTCGCCATGCGCATGTCCGAGGCCATCGCGATGATTGCGCCGGCCCCGGCGCAGATGCCGTCGACAGCAGCAATGATCGGTTGCGGACAGGCGCGCATCGCCTTGACCAGATCGCCGGTCATCCGGGTGAAGGCCGTGAGGCCCTTGGTATCCATCTGCACCAGCGGGCCGATGATCTCAAAGACGTCGCCGCCCGAAGAGAAGTTCCCGCCGGCGCCTGACACCACGATGGTCTTGACTTCCTCGTCCATCGCACTGGCGCGGAAGAAATCAGTCAGTTCCCGGTAGCTGTCGAAGGTCAGCGGATTTTTCCGCTCCGGACGATTCAGCGTCACGGTGGCGATCTTGCCGTCGACCTCAAGCAGAAAATGCTTCGGCGAATATTCTGATAGTGGCAGCGTGACGGGGTTGGCGGGTCTGCTCATGGGATCTCCCTTGTCTTGCTATTCGTCACTGCGAGCCACCGGGTCGCGCGAATGCGCGCCCGATGACAGGCTCCGCGAAGCAATCCATTCTTTCTTTTTGCGGCGAGATGGATTGCTTCGCTTCGCTCGCAATGACGGTTTCAATTTCAAACTTCGCCGCCGGCGACGGCGACCGCCTGTCCGGTGATCGCGCCGGCGCCCGCGCCGCACAGCCACAGCACGGCATCGGCGACTTCCGACGGCGCAACGAGGCGGCCCTGCGGATTGTGCTTCGATAGTTCGGCCACCGCCTGCTCGCGGCTGCGGCCGGTCTTCTTGATGATGTTGTCGATACTGCCCTCGAGCAGATCGGTCTCGGTGAAGCCGGGACAGACGGCATTGACCGTGACGCCGCTCTTGGCCGTTTCCAGCGCCAGCGAACGAACCAGACCGATCACCGCGTGTTTTGCAGCACTGTAGGCGCTGACATAGGCATAGCCCTTCAGGCCGGCGGTCGAAGCGATCGCGACCACCCGCCCCCGGCGGCGCTCCAGCATGCCGGGCAACACGGCCTGCGTGGCATGCACCACGCCCATGAAATTGACGTCCATCATGCGCTGGAACAGCGCCGCATCGGAGCGGCCGAACGGCGCGGATTCAGCCGCGCCCGCATTGGCGATCAGGATGTCGATCGGCTGGCGCGCCGCGGCCTCCGCAATGGCTGATTTCACCGAAGCTGCATCGGCGACATCGGCGGTTACCACGAACTGCGCGGCGCCTGACGCAATCGCTTCATCCAGCGTGGCGCGATTGCGGCCGAGCACGGTGACGACGGCGCCGGCCTCGGACAGGGCTGCGGCGACCGCGCGGCCAATACCCCGCCCGCCGCCGGTGACGAGCGCATGCTGGGAATGCAACAGTTTGGACATCGGTCGGCCTCCCGGAACTGACCCTCGACATTTATTTTAAACTTCAAGCTTTTGCAAGGAAGCAAGTAAGCTGGCACTCCGGCCTCACATCCGCCGCTTGACAGAAGGCCGTCCGAAGGTAGCGTCGCCGCATAGCCACACAGGGGTCAGCAACATGGCGGCGCTCGAAAAAGGCATCACGCAGAACGGCACCGGATATTCCGGCAAGACCTGGAACATTCTCGGGCAGGTGTATTTTCCAAAGGCGGTAACGGACTCCACCTTTGCGTTCGAGACCAACAGCGATCCCGGCCAGTTCGTGCCGGTCCACATCCATCCCACGCAGGACGAATTCATCCTGGTGCAGGACGGCATGCTCGACCTGAAACTCGATGGCGTCTGGGTGCAGGCCAAGGCCGGCGATCTGGTCCGGCTGCCGCGCGGAATTCCGCACGGTTATTTCAACAAATCGGACAGACCGGCGCGGGCACTTTTCTGGGTTTCACCGACCCAGAAGCTGGAAGCACTTTTCAACCAGCTGCACAATCTCAGCGATGTCGCCGAAATCGTGCGCATCTCGGCCGAGCATGAAGTGAATTTTCTGCCGCCGGAAGCCAACGACTAAAAATCTGCGCGAACTTTAGCTGGGCCCCCAGGGCGACGTCGAACATCTGCGCCAGACGTGACGCGACGGGTATCCGCGACCCGCAGCTTCGCGCGGGCTCTTAAGTTTTCAGATTGACGTAAGAGGCCTTAAGCCCCGGCAGAAGGCAGGCTGGCAGCGGCGATCGCGACGATCTGGGCCAGCCGACGTCCGATCCGGGACGGCGCGTTGCGCAGAAATTGTTGTACCTGTCGCATCTCAATCTTCCATCGGCGCCCGGCGGAACGGTCGTTCCCAAAACGCGGCGCCTCCTGGAAAATGGTCGTAACGGGCTAACTAGTCGAGATACCTGGGAAAATAGCAACGCCCGCTTCGTGCGGCAGCCGTTTGGCAGTGGAATTATTGCCCTGATCGAGCCGACAGCGGGGGAAATTTTCTCCCCCCTTTTTGTACGGTCATAACCCCGTGATGCCGCTGTCGACCGCCAGGGTCTGCGCATTCACGTAAACGCTCTCTTCGGACATGAAGAACAGCGCGGCATAGGCGATCTCCCATCCTGTCGCCATGCGCCCAAACGGTGCACCGGCAGCGCTCCGCGACGGCCGGCCCGCGCTGGTGTGGCGCCCGAGCGGGGTATCGACGAGACCCGGGCAGATGATGTTGGCGCGGATACCGCGCCTTGCCCCTTCCCGCGCGACATTGCGCATCAGGCCGCCGAGCGCGGCCTTCGACGTATCGTACGCGATCAGCCGCGAGCCCGAGCGAAGCCCTGCGATCGACGAGATGAAAACGATCGATGAGCCCTCGGCAAGATGCTTGAGGGCCTTGCGGCAGCAGAGCATCGGGCCGCTCAGATTGACCGCCAGCGTGTCGTTCCACTCCCTCAAGTCGACGCCGTCGAGGCCGAGCGCACCGACGCCGATTCCGACGTTGAGCACCATGCCATCGAGACCACCGAGGCCGTCGATCGCCTCATCAACCATTCTGTTCACATCGGCCTCACGCGCGATGTCGGCCTCGATTGAAAAGGCGCGGCCGCCTTCGGCGGCGATACGCGTGACCGTGTCATCCGCGCTTGCACGATGGATATCGGCGACCGCGATATGCGCCCCCTCGCGCGCAAACAGCAGCGACATGGCCCGGCCGTTGCCGACCGGATCGGTTGCGGCGTCGAATGTCCGCTGCCCGCCGCCGACCACCAGTATCCTGCGGCCCTGAAGGCGCCCGCGCCCCGGCGCCTCGCCGGATGACTCCGGACTGAGCGGGCGGACGTAGCGCGGTTTCTCGGTCATTGCCTTATCTCACGTCGATTTCAGGGCAGCCCTATTTCGGTGCGAAACCAAACGTCTTCTCGAAGCGTTTGGCATAGGCCGGCCAGACCTCGGGGTTGACGATGCGCGGCGGCCGCTTGCCGTCGAGCGCGTCGAGGATCTGTTCGGCGGCGATCCTGCCCATGTTGACGCGGGCTTCCCTGGTTACACCTGCCGTATGCGGGCTCGCCAGCACATTGTCGAACTGCAGCAGCGGATGTTCCGGCGGCGGCGGCTCCTTGTCCCAGACGTCGAGCCCGGCACCGGCGATACGCCTGTCGCGCAGCGCGTCGTACAACGCGGCCTCGTCGTGAATGAAGCCGCGCGCGGTGGTGATGAAGAACGCGTGCGGCTGCATCAGCGCAAACTGTTTCGCGCCGATCATGCGGCGATTGTCTTTGGTCAGCGGGCAGGAGATCGAAACGAAGTCCGAACGCCGCATCAGATCGTCGAGCTCGACCTTCTCGGCGCCCCGCGCCGCAACTTCCTCTGCCGTGAGATAGGGATCGTACGCGATCACCTTCATGTGCAGCAGGCCCTTGCAGAGTTCGGCGATGCGGCGTCCGACATTGCCGATCCCGACAACGCCGATGGTCTTGCCCTGCGCTTCGTTGCCGATCAGCGCATTGCGATTGACATTGGCCTCGCGGCGCAGCGCACGGTCGGATTCGAGGATGCGCTTCGACAGCGTCAGCAGCATGCCAAGCGCGTGCTCGGCCACGGAATTGGCGTTGCCGCCGGTCTGGTTGACCACCAGCACGCCGGCCGCGGTGCAGGCATCGACATCGACGGGGTCAAAGCCCGCGCCGTTGCTGGAGACGATGAGCAAATTCGGCGCCCGCTTCAGAAGATCCGCATGGGCATGGAAATGCGGCGCCAGTTCATCGCGCGCCGCCCCGATCTGATAGGCGTGCGCCGCAGCCAGAATCGGCGCCGCGACGGATTCAGGGCTCTCGTTCTCAAGCTTGTCGAGCCGTACATCGGCCCTGGCTTTCAGTATCTCGGTATAGATCTCGTGGGCGAGATATTTGACGTAGAACACGCGCTTGTTGTTGACGGTCATCTTGTTGTGCAACTTTCAGTTCGGGAAGTCATAGAGTTTGGCGGGATTGCTGACGAGGATGCGCTGCTGCGTCGCTTTATCAGGCGTCCACATCTGAAACAATTCGAGAAGGTGTCCGGCGTCGGGCATTTCTCCCTCGACCCGCGGATGCGGCCAGTCGCCGCCCCAGACCAGGCGCTCAGGGTTTGCCTTTACCAGCGCTTCGTGGAACGGCCGCGCGTCGGGATAGTCAGGCGCGTCCTGGCTGAGCCGGTGCGCGCCCGACAATTTGGACCAGCACCAGCCCTCGCCGACCGCACGCAGCAGGCTCTGGAAGCCATCGGTGCCGGTGCCGGCGCGGGCATCGGTGCGGCCCATGTGATCGATCACGACAGGCAGGCCGATCTTTTTCAGGATCGGGATCGTCTGCGGCAGATCCTTGACGTCGATCCAGAGTTGCAGATGCCAACCGAATTCCTTCATGAGCGGCGCGAGTTTCTCGGCCTCCGTCAACGGCACGCCGCCGCGATAGTGCAACTGGCCGTCGCGGAAGAAATGATTGAAACGCAGGCCTCGGACGCCGGCCGTGTGCCAGGCGCGCAATTCGTTCGGCGAAACGTTGGCATCAGCCACCGCCACGCCGCGCAGGCGGTCGGGCTCGCGCTTCAGCGCATCGAGCATCGCCGAGTTGTCGCGGCCGTGCGCACTGCCCTGCACCAGCACGCCACGCGCAAAGCCGAGCGTGTCGAGCATGCCGAGGTATTTCTCCAACGGCGCGTCAGGCGGCGTGTAGCTGCGATCATCAGCGTAAGGAAAGCGATCCGATGGGCCGAATACATGGGCATGGGTATCGCAGGCATCAGGCGGCAGCGGCGCCTTGGGACGACTGACGGGACGCGGCGGCAGGCAGGCTGGAATCATCTTGAGCACCACATCGTTATTCCGCCTTTATTCCGGCCGCCTTGATGATCGGCTCCCACTTCTCGTAGTCGGCACGGATCCTGGCTTGGAACTGTTGCGGTGAGCTGCCGATCGGCAATGCGCCGAGCTTGCCGAGGCGCTCCTTCACGGCCTCCGTGTTCAGGGCAGCAACGAAATCACGGAAGAGTTTTGCCAGCACATCGGGCGGCATGTCTGATGGTCCGAGCAGGCCCCACCACACGCCGGTGTCATAACCCGGCACGGCTTCCGACATGCTGGGCACGTCGGGCAGGAACGGCGCACGCTCGGCGGTGGTGACGGCGAGCGCGCGCAGCGTGCCGGCCTGGAGTTGCCCGACCGATTCCGGGCCGTTGTTGAACGACATCGGAATTTGTCCGCCGAGCAGATCATTGATCGCGGGCGCGCCGCCCTTGTAGGGAATGGCGTTGAGATCGACCTTGGCGAGACTCTTCAGGAGTTCGCCGGCCAGATGCGTCGACGTGCCGGTGCCGGCATGGGCAAATGAAAGACTGCCCGGCTTCGCCTTCGCCGCCTCGATCACATCGGCGAGCGTCTTGAACGGTGAATCGGCGCGCACCAGCAGGATATTGGGCGACGACGCCAGCAGCGAAATCGGCGTGAAGTCCTTGAAGGTGTCGTAGGGAATTTTGGGGTACAGCAACGGATTGGTGGCGTGGCCGCTCGCGACCATGATCAGCGTATAGCCGTCAGCCGGCGAGCTCACGACCGCCTGCGAGGCAATGACGCCGCCGGCGCCGGGACGGTTCTCCACCACGACCGACTGGCCCCATTGCTTGGACACCACCTCGCCCAGCGTGCGCGTCAGCACATCGACGCCGCCGCCCGCGGGATAGGGCACGAGAATACGCACGGGCTTTGAAGGGAACGACTGCGCGGATGCCGCGCCGGCAGCAGTAAGCATCGCTGCGGCAGCCACAGCCATCCGGAACCAACTTGCCACGGCAGCCCTCCCGATGTTCTCGTTATCTCACATTGTCGCATGCCGGCGTGCTTGAGCCATCGCCAAGTCTGCAGATCACGGTAACGATGAAGGCATGTTGACAATCCCGTCCACGACGTCAAGTTTCGGCGCGGCAAAAGCTGCGCGACGGCACCATGTCGCGAACGCGAATTTTTCGGAAGATCGAGGGAGAAGACAGTATGACGGTTGCGGAGGAAAAAACCTCGCCCGAGATCTCGCAGGAGAAGAGCTGGCACGGCATCGTGCTGCAATCGCTCAAGCGCAACGATATCAGCCTGGTGCCCTATGTGCCCGATCGTATCCTGACGACGCTGATCAAGAACCTGCATGCCGATCCGTTTTTCACGACCTTTCCGACCGCGCGCGAGGAAGAAGCCGTCGGCATCGTCTCCGGCGCCTGGATGGGCGGCCGGCGCGGCGCGGTGCTGATGCAGACGTCAGGCTTTGCGACGCTCGCCAACGTGCTGGCCTCGCTGGCGATGCCCTACCAGATCCCGCTGATCATGTTCGTGACCGAACGCGGCACGCTCGGCGAGTTCAACTACGGCCAGTCGCTGGTGTGCCGCACCATGCGCCCGGTGCTGGATTCGCTTGCGATGGAACATCACACCTGCACGCGGCTCGACGAGTTCGAGTTCATCTGCGACCGCTCGATCAAGCAGGCCATCACCACACAGGCGCCTGTGGCGCTGATCCTTTCGCCGCTTTTGACCGGCGGCAAGACCTTCGACAAGTGAGCGATCTCATGAACAGCACCCCTGCCCGCAACACCAAGGTCATGAACCGCTTCGATCTCACCTCACGGCTGGTCGCCAGGCTGAAGAACGAGGAAGCCGTGGTCGGCGGCATCGGCAACACCAATTTCGACCTGTGGGCCGCCGGGCATCGGCCGCAGAATTTTTACATGCTCGGCAGCATGGGCCTCGCCTTTCCGATTGCGCTCGGCGTCGCGCTGGCGCAACCCGAGCGCCGCATCTTCGCGCTCGAAGGCGACGGTTCGCTGTTGATGCAACTCGGCGCCCTGTCGACGATCGCAACGCTGGCGCCGAAGAATCTGACGATGGTGGTGATGGACAACGGCGTCTACCAGATCACTGGCGCGCAGCCGACGCCGGGCGCTGTTGTGGCCGACATCGTTGCGATTGCGATCGCCAGCGGCCTCGGCAACAGCGCCTGGGCCGCCGACGAGGACGATTTCGAGCGCCTGATCGATCAATCCATGTCCACCGCGGGGCCGACCCTGATCGGCGTGCGCATCGACGACAAGCCGGGCGTCGGCACCACCCGCCGCGATCCCGTGCAGATCAGGGAGCGCTTCATGCACGGGCTGGGGGTGCGCGAACCGCTGTAGAAATGGGCATTAACCACACGGCATTGTGGCTGTTCGCAGGTGCAATATTCGCGCCCTGATCGTGCTAAGCCGAGGCCATGTCAGTCGCCCTCAAGTTGTTCGCCTGGTGTCTTGCCGCAACCGTAACCTTCGCAACCCTGGGCCCGCCGGGATACCGTCCGCACGCCAGTATTCTTGGACAGGACGGCGAGCATGCACTTGCCTTTGTCCTGATCGGGCTCGCGTTCGGCCTGGCCTACACGCGCAACCGCTTGCTCACGGCGGCCGTCGCCGTCGGGCTGACCGGCCTGATCGAGATCCTGCAATTCTGGGCGCCGGGGCGGCACGCGCGGCTGGAGGATTTTCTGGTCGACGCGCTTGCAGCCTGCGTTGGGCTCGCGGCTGCGGCGGCCTTCGATCTGGTCGTCAAGCGCACGCAACGATCGAGCGCAAGCGCGTCCTGACGGCCGGAGCGTCCTGACGGCCGGAGCGTCCTGACGGCCGGAGCGTCCTGACGCAACAATCCCCGCGGGAGGAATGCTCCCGCGAGGATCGATTGCAAGCGGCTCGCTTAGTCGATGATCTTGATCACCCGGCGCGTGCGCGGCTCCACGATCACGCGGCGATCATTGACGACCGCATAGCGATATTCGGTGTGGCTCGGCACCGTGCGCAACTCGACGGTCGGCGGCAGCGGCTCGCCGACCACGACGCGCTCACGCACCACGACCGACGGCGCGCGTTCGGCCTGGATCGACGTGATCACGGCATTCGGAATTTCCAATCCAAGGCCTACGGCCGCACCCACGGTGCCGCCAACGACCTCGCCGACCGGACCGCCGACCTGGCCACCCGCCCGGGCGCCGTCCTGCGCGCCCTGAACGGTGGTGGATTGGGCGAACGCCGCGCCCGATGTCAGCAGCGACGCGGCAATGAGCGAAACAGCAAGACGATTAATCATTATATCCTCCAGTGAATTTGATGGTGCGTTTCAACCATTGGAGGCATCAGATGTTCCGGTTCCATGCGCGCCAATAACGGGCACATGGAACAGGAAGTTCCCGGATCAGGTTCCGCGTTCGATCAAGTCTTTCCGATCTCGTGGTTAGCCATCATCTCGAGCGCCTTCACCATGCCGGAATGATCCCACGCCTTGCCGCCATGCGCGGCGCAGGAGCTGAACAATTGCTGCGCGATCGCCGTGTTCGGCAGGGATATGCCGAGCGAGCGCGCGCCTTCAAGGGCGAGGTTGAGATCCTTCTGATGCAGTTCGATGCGGAAACCCGGATCGAAATTGCGCTTGATCATGCGCTCGCCATGCACCTCGAGAATCCGCGACGAGGCAAAGCCGCCCATCAGCGCCTGCCGCACGAGTGCGGGATCGGCGCCGGCGCGCGAGGCGAACAGCAAGGCTTCGCCAACCGCCTCGATCGTCAGCGCGACGATGATCTGGTTGGCGACCTTGGTGGTCTGGCCATCGCCATTGCCGCCGACCAGCGTGACGTTCTTGCCCATCTTGTCGAAGACCGGCTTCATGGTGTTGAACGCGCGCTCCGGTCCGCCCACCATGATGGTCAGGCTCGCGGCCTTGGCGCCGACCTCGCCGCCGGAAACCGGGGCATCGAGATAATCGGCGCCGAGCGCCTCGATCTTTTTGGCGAATTCTTTGGTGGCGAGCGGCGAGATCGAACTCATGTCGACCACGATCTGGCCTTTTGAAATCCCCTGGGCGACGCCGCCGTCGGCGAACAACACCGCTTCGACATGCGGCGTGTCCGGCACCATGATGATGACGACATCGGATTTTTCCGCGACCTCCTTGCCCGATTTGCAGCCCACGCCGCCCTCAGCGACCAACTCAGGCGGGAGCGGCGCGACGTCGTGCAGGAACAGGCGATGGCCGGCAGTCTGGAGATGCTTCGCCATCGGGCGACCCATGGTGCCGAGGCCGATAAAGCCGATATCGATCATTTGGATTTTCCCTTGTTATTGACCAATCAGGTATCGAGCGTCAGGGCCGCGTGCCAGCCGAGGCCGTCGACGGTCGTCGTCCGCGGTTTATACTCGCATCCGACCCAGCCGCGATAGCCGATCGAATCGAGATGCCGGAACAGGAACGGATAATTGATTTCACCGGTGCCGGGCTCGTTGCGGCCCGGATTGTCGGCGAGCTGGACATGGGCGATGCGCGGCAGATGCTTCTGCAGGCTGCGCGCGATGTCACCTTCCATGATCTGCATGTGGTAGATGTCGTACTGCACGAACAAATTGCTCGATCGCACGTCTGATATCAGCTGGATCGCCTGTTCGGTACCGTTGAGGAAAAAGCCGGGGATGTCGATCGTGTTGATCGGCTCGACCAGAAGCCTGATCCGTTCCTTGGCCAGCGCGTCGGCGGCAAACCGCAGATTGCCGATCAGCACCTCGTTCAGCTCGCGCGCATCGGCCCCACCAGGCGCGATGCCGACCAGGCAATTGAGCTGACGGCAATCCAGCGCCCTGGCGTAATCGATGGCGCGCGCGACGCCGTCGCGGAATTCCTCGACCCGGTCAGGAAAAATCGCGATGCCGCGCTCGCCCGCCGCCCAATTGCCGGCGGGGAGATTATGCAGCACCTGGGTTAGCCCGTGCTGCTGCAATTGCTCGCTGAGCTCGGCCTTGTCGAAATCATAGGGAAACAGATATTCGACGCCGCTGAAGCCGGCGGCCTTGGCCGCCGCAAAGCGATTTGGGAATGGCAGTTCGCCGAACAGCATGGTGAGGTTGGCGGCAAATTTGGGCATCGTCGATATCCCCCTTAAGCCGGCAACAATGTGCCGGATGTGCTCGACTTCGCCGGCGCATCGTCCAGCGGCAGGTCGAGCACTTCCTCGAACTCGATGATGTTGTCGATCTCGGTGCCCATGGAAATGTTGGTGACGCGTTCGAGGATGAACTCGACCACCACAGGCACCTTGTGCTCCGCCATCCATTCGCGCGCGGTCGCGAACGCCGCCTGGGCGTCGTGCGGATCGGTGACGCGGATCGCCTTGCAGCCGAGGCCCTGCGCGACCGCGACGTGGTCGACGCCGTAAACGCCGAGCTCCGGCGCGTTGATGTTCTCGAACGACAACTGCACCTGATAATCCATCTCGAAGCCGCGCTGCGCCTGGCGGATCAGGCCGAGATAGGAATTGTTCACGACGACGTGGATGTAGGGCAGCTTGAACTGCGCGCCGACCGCGAGTTCCTCGATCAGAAACTGGAAGTCATAGTCGCCCGACAGCGCCACGATTTCACGGGTCGGATCGGCGGCGCGCACGCCAAGCGCCGCTGGCAATGCCCAGCCGAGCGGGCCGGCCTGCCCGGCATTGATCCAGTTGCGCGGACCGTAGACGCCGAGGAATTGCGCGCCGGCAATCTGCGACAGGCCGATCACGCTGACGTAACAGGTGTCGCGGCCGAACGCTTTGCTCATCTCCTCATAGACGCGCTGCGGCTTGATCGGGATGTCGTCAAAGCGGCTCCGGCGCAGCATGGTGCGCTTGCGATCCTGGCATGCGGCCGGCCAGGCCTGACGATCCCGGAGCTTGCCGTCCCTGCGCCATTCCTTGGCGACGGTGACGAATAGTTGCAGTGCCGCCTTGGCATCAGACACGATGCCGAAATCCGGATTGAAGACGCGGCCGATCTGCGTCGGCTCGATATCGACATGCACAAAGGTGCGGCCCTTGGTGTAGGTCTCGATCGAGCCGGTGTGGCGGTTGGCCCAGCGGTTGCCGATCCCGAGCACGAAGTCCGATTGCAGCATGGTGGCGTTGCCGTAGCGGTGGCTGGTCTGCAGCCCGACCATGCCCGCCATCAGCACGTGATCGTCGGGGATGGCGCCCCACCCCATCAGCGTCGGCACCACGGGAACGTTGACGACTTCCGCAAACGCCACCAGCAATTCGGACGCGTCGGCATTGATGACGCCGCCACCCGCCACGATCAGCGGCCGCTCCGCGGCATTGAGCATCGCGAGCGCTTTCTCGATCTGCTTGCGCGTGGCTGATGGTTTGTAGACCGGCAGCGGCTCATAGGTCTCGTCGTCGAACTCGATCTCGGCGAGTTGCACGTCGAGCGGCAGGTCGATCAGGACAGGCCCGGGACGGCCCGAGCGCATGATGTGAAACGCCTGGCTGAACACGCGCGGCACCAGCGCCGGCTCACGCACCGTCACCGCCCATTTCGTCACGGGTTTTGCGATCGACTCGATATCGACAGCCTGGAAGTCTTCCTTGTAGAGCCGCGCACGCGGCGCCTGCCCGGTGATGCACAGGATCGGGATCGAATCCGCGATCGCCGAATAAAGCCCGGTGATCATGTCGGTGCCGGCCGGACCCGAGGTGCCGATGCAGACGCCGATATTGCCGGCCTTGGCGCGGGTATAGCCTTCGGCCATGTGGGAGGCGCCCTCGACATGGCGCGCCAGGATGTGGCTGATCGAACCGCGCCGCTTCAGCGCCGAATAAAGCGGATTGATCGCCGCACCCGGCACGCCGAAGGCGGTCACCACGCCCTCTTTTTCGAGGATACGTACCGCGGCATCGATCGCTCGCATCTTCGCCATTTTGCACCTCGCTTGACCGTGTTGCTCTGGCGCGATCATCACGGCTGCCATATTCGATCTCAACGACATCGCTATTGTTTCCCGCGATGTGGAATGGATGGAGAAATGCACAGTGGATCAGATGGTTGGGGGAGATGCGCGGTGAAATCCCCACGCGCGTGTTGTCATCCCCGCGCATGCGGGGATCCAGTACGCCGCGGCTTCTCGATTCAATCATCAGCGTCTCTGGAATACTGGGTCGCCCGGTCAAGCCGGGCGATGACAGCTGGGTGTGTGTTCGCATTCTCGCGACGCTATGCGCCCGAGCTTTGCCAGAAACTTCCCGCCCTAAATACAGAGGGCGCAGGGAAGACCGGGTGCGCGCTGCACCCGCGGTCCCGTGTGCGGTTAGCACAAGAAATGCTGCACACGAGCATACAGGGCAGCGGAGAACACCCGGCCTTCCCTGCGCAATGGCTTTACGGCTTATGCCGTGATCTCCCCGGAGACGAGTTCTTGGTTGACTCCGTCGCTGCCGGTTCGGCTCTCGCCTACCCGACAGCTTGACACCTGCAACGGGTGCCAGGACCACACGGTTTTGCCGTACGCTTAATCCACGCCGTCGTCAGACGTGAACCAGCGTCCACTGCAACCCGCCCAACGTCCGTGACGACGGCCGACGCCCTTCTGACCAGGGCGGGATGGCGATAGATGCGCACTGATTT
>NZ_JAFCMC010000036.1:0-71807 GCF_018130085.1 Bradyrhizobium sp. AUGA SZCCT0169
CCGAAGTGTCACAATATGAATCACACAAAATGCCGATTCGGGAATCCCCGACATCAGATGTGTGCATGCCCTAGGGCGAAGGCCGGGACCCATAGCCACAGGGCATCATGAGTAAAGGAAGTCGTCGACCAGCACCCTTAATCAGAACGGCCGCGGCGTATGGGCCCCGGCTCAAGGCCGGGGCGACAAGAAAAGCTACCGCACCACGCCGGAGGTAAACCCGGCCTTGCGCCGCGGCGGCTTGATGTCTTTTTTCAGGAAGCAATGGCCTTCCTTGCCGGCGTAGCCCGGCCGCGCATAGGTCCAGGCCCGGCACTTGTTGTCGGCGGTGCAGGCGGCCTTGCAGGCGTCGTCGCCGTCCTTGCTCTTGACGTCGAAATTCTTGTAGTCGCCGCCGAAGCGGTCGATCGAGGTTTCGATCACGCTGTTCCTCGGCTCGACCACGCCGGCACCGCGCACCCCGGAGACGCAGCAACTGTCCTGGACGCGCGCCGGAACGTTGCTCTTGAGCCAGCACACCGCGCCGCTGGTCAGGTCGGTCGGATAGTTGAAGCTCCACGACCGGCAACGCTTGTCGCGTTCGCACACCAGCGCGCAGTCGGCCGGATCGCCCGAGATCACCGGCGAGCTCAGATAATCGCCGCCGGGGCGGTCGAAATTGGCCTGCGCCGCGGCCGGGCGCGCGGGTGCTGCCGCCGCCAAAAAGCCGAGCGTCACCAAACACGCCCTGACGAGGCGGCCTATCCCCATATGATTGCTTTCGAATGCGCGCGTTCCGAAGATTGCCATTGGAGCGGCATCAACCTGTACGGCGGATGAACGGCCCGGAAACGCGGCAACGAACCGAGCGTGATGATCCCATCACGCTCTATCCTTTTGTTTGCGCATGATCTTTTCGGAAAAGCCGGCACCCACCCCGCATCAAGCGCGGGGCAGCTTTACCGGATCGCGCGTTAGAAAGCGTATTCCTTGTAGGCCGGTTCCACGGAGCCGCCCCAGGCGCCGTTGAATTTCTCCAGCATCTCTTCGGCCGGCGTGCGGCCGGATTCGAGGATCCGCTCCAGGGGCTCGAGGTGACGGCTTTCGTCGCGGCCGAGATGATCGACATGACCACGCCGCCGCAGGCCCGCATGGGACAGCTTCAGGCATTCCTTCGCGATCTCGAACAGATAGCGGTCGCGGATCCGGGCCTTGAAGCCGAAGCGCGGCACGTCGTCGCGCAGCGCCTGACGCTCCGCCGCCGTCCAGTGCTTCACGAGATCCCATGCCGCGTCCAGCGTGGTGTCGTCGTACAACAGGCCGACCCAGAACGCCGGCAGCGCCGGCAAGCGGCCCCACGGCACGCCGTCGGCGCCGCGCATTTCCAGATAACGCTTCAAGCGCACTTCCGGGAAAATCGTCGAGAGATGATTGGCCCAATCCGACAGCGTCGGCCGCTCACCCGGGAGCGCGTTACTCTTGCCGTCGAAGAAGGCGCGGAACGACGAGCCTGACACGTCGATATAGCTGTCGCCGCGCTTGACGAAATACATCGGAACGTCGAGCGCATAGTCGACCCAACGCTCAAAACCCATGCCGTCCTCGAACGCCCACGGGATCATGCCGGAACGCGCATTATCGGTATCGCGCCAGATTTCGGAGCGGAACGACAGGAAGCCGTTGGCCTTGCCTTCGGTGAACGGCGAATTGGCGAACAACGCGGTCGCGATCGGCTGCAGCGCCACCGATACCCGCAGCTTCTTGACCATGTCGGCTTCGGAAGAGAAGTCGAGATTGGTCTGCACGGTACAGGTCCGATACATCATGTCGAGGCCGTACTGGCCGACCTTCGGCATGTAATTGGTCATGATCCCGTAGCGGCCCTTGGGCATCACAGGGATTTGCGACCGCGACCATGACGGCGTCATGCCGAGGCCGAGAAAGCCGATGCCGAGCGGGGTCGCGATCTCGCGCACCTGCGCCAGATGCGCCATCAACTCCGACTGGGTCTGGTGCACGGTCTCGACCGGCGCGCCCGACAATTCGAACTGCCCCCCGGGCTCCAGCGAAATCGCGCCGCCGCCGGTGACATCGTACAGCCCGATAATGTTACCGCGCTCCATGATCGGCTCCCAGCCGAGCAGGAGCTGCATGCCCTCCAGCAGCGCGCCGATGCCGCGCGCGCCTTCATATGGCACGGGGTGATAGCCCTCGAGCGTGAACGGGGTCTTCTCGTGCTCGGTGCCGATGCGGAACTCCGACGGCGGCTTTACGCCGGCCGCCAGCCACGCCACGAGTTCGTCGCGCGATTGCAACGGCGTCATATCGATTTGGTCACGCGCCATAAAAAACCCGGATCTTTGGCGATTCGACCGAACGCGCCGTGTGGCAGGGAGCATTGCGGACAGCGTTATCCGCAAAAACGATAAGATGAAGGCGTATCATCGGGCGGGAACGCCGTCTCGCACAGCGGCCGCCCTGACCTCGCTGCACGAGCAGCCCAGCCGGTCGAGCAGACCGCAGAGCTTGATGGCGTCGGTGTCGGACAGTTTGGAGCCGACGTGCTTTTCGATCGCGGCGGAATAGGCGCTCCACATTTTCTTTTGCAGCTCGCGTCCCGTCTCGGTGATTTCGACGAACTGGCCGCGCTTGTCGATCTTGCATTCGCGCCGCGCCGCCAGCCCTTCGTCGACCAGCCGGTCGATCAGGCGCGAGGTCGAGTATTGCGGGATCAGCATCTGCTTCTCCAGCTCCACGGGACGCATCTCGCCGGACGGCGCGCGCGACAATTCCAGTAGCGCGTCATACCAGGCGAGCGGCGGGAAGCCCGCCTTCTTCAGATCCTGCTCGACGGCGTCGAGCACCCGGCTCTGCACCCGCATCAGGCGGATCCAGGCGTTGGTCGCCTCGGTCGATGGTTTGCGTTTCATGGTCTGGTCCGTATCCGTCACAGGTCCGTGTCTGTCACAGGTTAGTGTACCGCACTAAATGCAGCTGCATCAATCTTGACTATTACATGCAGATGCATTTAGTCGTTCCGCGGCCCCAAGCCAAGGTTTCCAAAGACAAGAACTTCCAAAGGGAGAAAATCCAATGAAATTGTACTATTCGCCAGGCGCCTGCTCGCTGTCTCCCCATATCGCGCTGCTGGAGGCCGGTCTGCCCTACGATCTGGTCAAGGTCGACCTGCGCGCCAAGAAGCTGGAAAACGGCGACGACTATCTGACGGTCAACCCGAAGGGCCAGGTGCCCGCACTGGCGCTCGACTCCGGCGAATTGGCGACCGAAGGCCCGGTCATCGTCCAGATGATCGCCGACAAGGCCGCGGACAAGAATCTTGCCCCCAGCCGCGACCATGCCGATCGCTACAAGCTGCAGGCCTGGCTCACCTATATCAACAGTGAACTGCACAAGAACCTCGGCCCGCAATTCGCCCCGGCGCTGTCAGATGACGCCAAGGCCTTCTTCAAGGATCGGGTGATGGGCAAGTTTAGGTATGTCGATGGCGAGCTCGCCGGGAAAGACTACCTGATGGGCAAGCAGTTTTCGGTCGCCGACGGCTACATGTTCACGATGCTGTCATGGGCCGAACGGATGAAATGGGATCTCGCCGATCTCTCCAACCTGATGGCCTACAAAGCCCGCGTCGGCGCACGCCCGAAGGTGCAGGAAGCGTTGACCAAGGAAGGTCTGCTCAAGGCGGCGTAAGCGTTTCGATACATAAAATGAGAACGGGGCCGGATCGATGATCCGGCCCTTTTTATTTTCGATTTGATCGTCGATCAACAAAATCGTCCGTGACGTGGCGATCGTCCAGGCAGACCGGAACATTGGCCGGGCTGATGAGTAAGTCTCCGGTCGAGAACGTGTTGCGGGTTCCGACCGCCGGCAGAGTGGTTCCGTAGTGACGGTGCTTTGGTCATCCGGAATCTCTGCGCGAAAAACGTCACAAGAAAATCCCGAAAAAAATCCCGAGAAAAACTCCAGAGGCACCACACCAATGGACAATTGGCTTTCGTACGTCGTCGCCCAGATCGAGCGGATTCCATCCTGGGCGATCCTTGCCGCCATTGCCGGCGTCGCGATCCTCGCGGCGCTGGCGGCTCACCGGCTGGTGTTCTTTTTGCTCGAACGGCAGTTGCGCGACAGCGAACGATTCGCATGGTTGCTGATACTGAAGAAATCGAAGGCACCGTCAGCTTTTGCCGCCGTCATGGCGGCGCTGAGCCTCTCGCTGCAATTGGGTCCGATCAGCGGAACCGCGGCGACCGGACTTACGGCATTGATGCAGATCGCATTCATTACCCTGCTCACATGGCTTGCCATTGTCACGACCGAGATATTCAGCTCCGTCTATCTCGGCCGCTTGCAGAGGGACCTCGAGGAAAACCTGCTCGCGCGAAAGCATGTGACGCAGATCAGAATCCTGACGAGGGCGGCGGTGCTGATTATCGCGCTGATCGGCCTTGCATCCGCGCTGATGAGTTTCGACGCGGTGCGCCAGTATGGCGTCAGCCTGTTTGCCTCCGCCGGCGTCGCCGGCCTCGCCATCGGTCTTGCAGCACGGCCGCTGCTTTCAAACCTGATCGCGGGCGTTCAGATCGCAATGACGCAGCCGATCAGGATTCAGGACAGCGTGATCGTCGAAGGAGACTACGGCACGATCGAGGAGATCAACTCGACCTACGTCGTGGTGCAGCTTTGGGATTGGCGGCGCCTGATCCTGCCGCTGAACTATTTTATCGAAAAGCCGTTCCAGAACTGGTCGAGGGACAGCGAGTCGATCATCGGAAGCGTGATGATCTATGTGGACTATTGCGCCGATGTCCCGGCGATCCGGAAAAAGCTCGAACAGCTCGTGAAGACGATGCCGTTGTGGGACGGCAAAGTGGTCAATTTGCAGGTCAGCGATGCGACGGAGACCTCGATGCAGCTGCGCATTCTGGTCAGCGCGCGAACCGCGGCATCCGCCTGGGACCTCAGATGTCTGGTCAGGGAAGCCTTGATCAGCTTTGTGAGCAAGGAACTGAGATATTCCCTGCCGCAACCGCGCCGACAGATCGCCAGTCACGTCTGGCTTGACGAGGCAAGCCTGGTGCCGGAACACGCGCTGCCGTCGAAAGCCCGGGCCGGGAATGGCTGAAGCGGCGTTTCTGCCGGCGACCGCCGTCGCGCGGATTTCAGGAGCTGATGCGTTCCTTCGCCGTGAAGGTCACGGCTTCGATCTTGTTGCCGTCGAGGTCGCGGACAAAGGCGCCGTAATAATTGGCATTGTATTTTTCCCGAATGCCGGGCGCGCCTTCGTCAGTTCCGCCACTGGCAAGCGCGCTTTCGTGAAATCGCCTGACCGTTTCCCGGTCCGGCGCCAGAAAGGCAATATGGACGCCATTGCCCGGTGTTGCGGGCAAACCGTCAGCCGGGGTTTCAAGACTGAACACGATCTCGGATGCGCCGTAATGAGCGGCCTTCTCGGAAGTTTTGAGAAGCCGGAAACCGATGAGAGACATCAGCGGATCGTAAAACGCCTTGGCCCGCGTGAGGTCATTGGTGCCGACCGAAACATGATGGATCATCGGTGCATTCCCGCGTCGAACTTTTTGGGCCAGCACAGATAGGCGCGAGGCGGCGGGTTGGTTCCAAAAATCCCGTGAGAGAAAACCTGAAGGGCCGGATCGATGATCCGGCCCATTGTTTGTTCGTCATTGCGAGCGAAGCGAAGCAATCCATCTCGCAGCATAACAGATGGATGGATTGCTTCGTCGCTACGCTCCTCGCAATGACGGGGCTTATACCGCAACCGCTCCTACAGCGCGCGAAGCCATCAGAACCGCGCAGGACTGAAAGCCATCGCGTCGGTAAACGTCGCCTCGCCGCTCATCATCTCGGCCAGCAGGCGGCCTGTGGTGGGGCCAAGGGTGTGGCCGTGATGACCATGCCCGAAATGCATCCACAGGCCTTTGTGCTTCGGTGCAGCTCCCACGACCGGCAGCATGTCGGGCATGCAGGGGCGGACCCCGCTCCAGGGTTCGGCCTCCACCGCCGTGCCGAGATCGACAAGCCGCCGTGCCGCCTGTTCCGCCCGTTCGAGCTGGCGCGACTGCGACGACCTTTCCGGTCCCATCAATTCGGCGCCCGACGTAATCCGCAACCCCTTCGCCATCGGCGCCATGGCGTATGCGAATTCGGGGTCGTGCAGCGGCAGATTGAGCCTGCCGCCGCCGGTGAAATGCCGATGGTAGCCGCGCTTGCGCAGCATCGGAAAACGGTAGTCAAACTTTTGCAACAGATCGGGAGACCACGGACCCAGCGATACCACGGCCGCCTCGGCGTCGATCGGGCCATCATCCGACTGAACCGTCCAGCCGGCAGGACTCGGCGCCAACGTGGTCGCATCCCCGTTGACGAAGGTGCCGCCTGCGCGTGTGAACAGATCGGCATAAGCGGATACAAGCCCGCCCGGGTCCGAGACCGTCCATGGGTCGCGCCAGTGAACAGCCCCCGCCCCGGTCTCGTTAAGCCCGGGTTCGGCCGCGGCAAGCTGTGCCGGGCTGATAATTTCCGATCGCACACCGAATTCAGCCGCCAGCGACTCGGCGACCAGCGCCACTTCATCCAGCGCAGCCTGGGTGCGGCGCAGGGAATGATAGCCGCTTCGCTGCACCAGATTGTCCGCGCCGGCTTCCCGGATCAGCACGTCATGCTCGCTTGTCGCGCGTGCGATGATCCGCGCGTAGGCCTGCGATATGCGCTGGTGCCGATCCGGCGCGGAATGCCACCAGTACCGCAGCAAAGGACCAAGATGCCGCGGCAGCCATTTTACGCGGTAATGGACATCGTTGGCGCGCCCCGTTGCGATCGCCGCCAGCGTCGCAAGATCGCGCGGCATCGGATAGGGCCGCACCGCTTCGGCCTGGATGAAGCCGGCGTTGCCGTAGCTGGTCTCGCGGCCGGGCTGATTGCGATCGAGCAGCACGACCGACCAGCCGCGGCGCTGTAACTGCAGCGCGGTTGCAACCCCGACCATTCCGGCACCGAGAACGATAACACTTGGCATTGTCGCGATCACCTTTGCATACGTCAGCGACCTGTCGCCAAGTCCTGCTTCAACTAATCTACGAGCAGCTGCAACAGATCGCGACAGTGGAAAAGGCGCGGATGCCCTGCGCAGAATGACGCTTGACGCTCAAGCCGCGCCGGGTCGCGTGAGCTCGCTCAAAAATCTATTCACAAAATAAGGGCCGGATCGATGACCCGGCCCTTTATTGTTTTGCTCAGAACTTTCAACACGTCGTCCCGGCCTTGAGCCGGGACCCATAACCACGAATGCTCGTGGTGAAAGAACGCTGCCGTTGTGCCCATTCCATAGGACACGGCGTATGGGTCCCGGCTCAAGGCCGGGACGACGATTTCCCTTACGCCGCCAGCTTCTTCGGCGGGAAGCGACCGTAGAACGTCTCGCCCTTGGCCGCCATGTCCTCCAGCAGTTTCGGCGGCGTGAAGCGGGAGCCGTATTTGGCTTCCAGCTTGTGGCAGAGTTCGACGAACTTCCTGGTACCCATGAAGTCGATATAGGACAGCGTGCCGCCGGTGAACGGCGCAAAGCCGAAGCCGAGGATCGAGCCGACGTCGGCCTCGCGCATGTCGGTGATGACGTGATCCTCGACCGTGCGCGCGGCTTCCACCGCCTGCACCACCAGGAAACGCTGCTTCAGCTCCTCGATGTCGAGCGTGTCGGGGTCGAGCTTCTTCGGCTGCAGATCGGCAAGTCCGGTCCACAGGCTCTTCTGACCCTTGCCCTTCTCGGGATAGTCGTAAAAGCCCTTGCTGTTCTTGCGGCCGAGACGGCCCTGCTTCTCCACCAGCTCCACCATCAGTTTCTTCTGATCCGGGTTGATGGAGTTCGGCCCGAGATCGGCCTCGGTTGCCTTCATCACCTTGAGCCCGAGGTCGAGCGCGACCTCGTCCGACAGCGACAGCGGGCCGACCGGCATGCCGGCCATCTTGGCGCAGTTCTCGATCATCGCCGGCGGCACGCCTTCGAGGAACATCTCGTTGCCTTCGGCGATGTAGCGGCCGACGCAGCGGTTGGCGTAGAAGCCTCTGCTGTCGTTGACGACGATCGGCGTCTTGCCGATCATCCGCGTGTAATCCAGCGCGGTGGCAAGCGCGGCATCGCCGGTGTTCTTGCCCACGATGATCTCGACCAGCATCATCTTCTCGACCGGCGAGAAGAAGTGGATGCCGATGAACTTGCCCTGGTCCTTGAATTCCTCGGCCAGCGAGTTGATCGGCAGCGTCGAGGTGTTGGAGGCGAAGATCGCGCCATCCTTCAGGAGCGGCTGCGCCTTGGCATAGGTTTCGGCCTTTACTTTGCGGTCCTCGAACACGGCCTCGATGACGAGGTCGCAGTCTTTCAGCACGCCATAGTCGGCGGTCGCGCTGATGCGCGACATCACGGCGTCGCGGTCGCTTTCCTTGGCGCGGCCCTTCTTGATGAGATCGTCGATCACGGTCTGGGCGTGGCCCTTGCCCTTGTCGGCGCTGGCCTGATCGCGGTCGATCAAGACCACGTCGATGCCGGCGCGCGCGGAGACGTAGCCGACGCTGGCGCCCATGAAGCCGGCGCCGATCACGGCGAGCTTTTTCACCTTGGTCGGCGGCACGTTTGGCGGCCGGCGTGCACCCTTGTTCAGTTCCTGCATCGACAGGAACAGGCTGCGAATCATCGCGGCGGCTTCGTTGGAGCGCAAGATCTGCGTGAAGTAGCGCGACTCGACGCGGAGCGCCGCATCGATCGGCAACTGCAGGCCTTCATAGACGCAGCTCATGATGGCGCGCGCCGCCGGGTAATTGTCGTAGGTCTCGCGGCGGTAGATCGCGTTGCCCGCCGGGAACATCTGCATGCCCGCCTTGGAGAACACCGGGCCGCCGGGAAGCTTGAAGCCCTTCTCGTCCCAGGGGGCGATCGGCTTGCCGCCGCCCTTGATCCAGTCCTTCGCCGCCTTGATCATGTCGGCGGGCGGGACGATGGCGTGAATGAGGTTGAGCGCCTTGGCCCGGGTCAGGTTGATCGCCTCGCCCTTCAGCAGCAGCTGCATCGCATCGGCAGGCTGCACGATACGCGGCACGCGCTGGGTGCCGCCGGCGCCGGGGAACAGGCCGACCTTCACCTCGGGCAGGCCGAGCCGGGTCTTCGGGTTGTCGGCGGCGACGCGGTAGTGGCAGGCCAGGGTCAATTCAAAACCGCCGCCGAGCGCGAGACCATTGATCGCGGCGACCCACGGCTTCCCTGAAATTTCGATATTACGATAAACCTGCGAGAAGCGGCGGCTCTGGTCGAACAGCATCTGGTTGGCGGCCTCTTCGCCCTTGGCCTTGAGCAGATCGGCATATTGATGGGCCATGCCTTCGAGCATCGACAGGTCAGCACCGGCGCACAGCGCTTCCTTGCCCGAGGTGATGACGACGCCCTTGACGGCGGCATCGGCGGTGGTCTGCTTGACGATCTCCTCGAGTTCGGTGGCCGAGGTCTCGTCGAGCACATTCATCGAACGGCCGGGCGTGTCCCAGGTGACGAGCACGATGCCGTCGGAGTCGGTTTCCAGCTTGAAATTCTTGAAGGCCATGTTGGTCGCTCCCAATGCGATTGCTGCGTAGGGTGGGCAAAGGCGCGCTTCGCGCCGTGCCCACCATTTTCATTCGGTGCTTGTGATGGTGGGCACGCTTCGCTTTGCCCACCCTACGAATTGCCGTCGCCTAGACCCGCTCGATGATGGTCGCGGTGCCCATGCCGCCGCCGATGCACAGCGTCACCAGCGCGGTCGACTTGTTGGTGCGTTCGAGTTCATCGAGCACGGTGCCGAGGATCATCGCGCCGGTGGCGCCGAGCGGATGGCCGAGCGCGATCGCGCCGCCATTGACGTTGATCTTGGAGCTGTCGATGTCGAAGGCCTGCATGTAGCGCAGCACCACCGAGGCGAAGGCCTCGTTGAGTTCGAACAGGTCGATGTCCGACTTCTTCATGCCGGAGCGCTCGAACAGCTTTTCGGTGACGTCGACCGGGCCGGTCAGCATCATCGCGGGCTCGGAGCCGATATTGGCAAAGGCACGGATTTTCGCGCGCGCCTTCAGGCCGTGCTTGACGCCGGCTTCCTTGCTGCCGAGCAGCACGGCGCCTGCGCCGTCTACGATGCCGGAGGAATTGCCGGCGTGGTGCACGTAATTGATGCGCTCGACTTCGGGGTGCGACTGGATCGCGACCGCATCGAAGCCGCCCATCTGGCCCATCGCCACGAACGATGGCTGCAACTGGCCGAGCGACTGCATCGTCGTGGTCGGGCGCATGTGCTCGTCCTTGGCGAGGATGGTGAGGCCGTTGATGTCCTTCACCGGCACCACGGAATTCTTGAAGCGGCCCTCGTCCCAGGCTTTCGCGGCGCGCTGCTGGCTCTGCACCGCATAGGCGTCGACGTCATCGCGCGAAAAACCGTATTTGGTGGCGATGAGGTCGGCCGAGACGCCCTGCGGCATGAAATAGGCAGGCACCGCCATCGAGGGATCCATCGGCCAGGCGCCGCCGGAGGCGCCGATGCCGACGCGGCTCATCGATTCGGCGCCGCCCCCGATCACGAGCTCATGCTGGCCGGCCATGACCTGGGCGGCGGCAAAATTCACGGCATCGAGGCCGGAGGCGCAGAAGCGGCTGATCTGGACGCCGGGGACGGCCTGGCCGAGGCCGGCCTTGAGCGCCGCAAAGCGCGCGATGTCGGAGCCGGCCTCGCCGACCGGATCGACCACACCGAGCACGACGTCGTCGACGACGTCGACACCGAGATTGTTGCGCTCCTTCAGCGCTTGCAGCGGCACGGTGGCGAGCGCCAGCGCGGTCACTTCATGCAGCGAGCCGTCGGCCTTGCCGCGGCCGCGCGGGGTGCGAACGTGATCGTAGATATATGCCTCAGGCATGGTTTTCTCCCGTTTCGGTCTCGGCTCTCCTCGAGCCAGACGAATTTTCAGATTATTCCACCGTCATTGCGAGGAGCGTAGCGACGAAGCAATCCATTCTTTCTTTTCGCGGCAAGATGGATTGCTTCGCTGCGCTCGCAATGACGAAAAAGACTTATTGGACGCTTCAGAACGCTTCCGCCGGCAATTCCATGGTGGTCGCGCAGCCGGTCTGGATGCGCGCAAGGTGCACCGTCGTTTCCGGCAGCATCCGCTCCATGAAGAAGCGGCCGGTCACGAGCTTGGTGGTCAGATAGGGCGTGGCGCCAGAGGACGCAATCTTGTCCTGCGCCACCTTAGCCATCCGCGCCCACATATAGGCGAAGGTGACGAGGCCGAACAATTGCATGTAGTCGGTGGCGGCGGCACCGGCATTGTCGGGCTTGGTCAGCGCGTTCTGCATCAGCCAGCCGGTGGCCTGCTGCAGATGGCCGAGCGCGGTCGAGAGCGGCGTCACGAACGGCTTCATCGCCTCGTCGGCGCCGTGCTCCTTGGCAAACGCCCCGACCTCGCCGAAGAACGCCATCACGGCGCGGCCGCCGTCGCGCGGCAGTTTGCGCCCGACGAGGTCGAGCGCCTGAATGCCGTTGGCGCCTTCATACAGCATGGCAATGCGCGCATCGCGCACGAACTGCTCCATGCCGTGTTCGGCGATGTAGCCGTGGCCGCCATACATCTGCTGCGCCAGCACCGAATTCGAGAAACCGACATCGGTCATCACGCCCTTCATGACCGGCGTCATCAGGCCCATGTGGTCGTCGGCCTCCTGGCGATCCTTCGGGTCGCTTGAGCGGTGGGCGACGTCGCTCTTCAGCGCGGTCCACACCACCATGGCGCGGGCCGCCTCGTTGAAGGCGCGGATCGTCAGCAGCACGCGGCGCACGTCGGGATGCACGATGATCGGATCGGCCGGCTTGTCCGGATCTTTGGCGCCGGTCAGCGACCGGCCCTGCAGGCGCTCGCGCGCGTAATTGACCGCGTTCTGATAGGCGACCTCGGATTGCGCGAGGCCCTGCACCGCGACGCCGAGGCGGGCCTCGTTCATCATCACGAACATGCCCTGCATGCCCTTGTTCTCTTCGCCGATCAGCCATCCGGTGGCGCCGTCGTAATTCATCACGCAGGTGGAATTGCCGTGAATGCCCATCTTGTGCTCGATCGAGCCGCAGGACACGCCGTTGCGTGCGCCGAGCGAACCGTCGGCATTGACCAGCACCTTCGGCACCACGAACAGCGAGACGCCCTTGATGCCCGCGGGTGCGCCTTCGATGCGCGCCAGCACCAGATGGATGATGTTGTCGGCAAGATCATGCTCGCCGGCCGAGATGAAGATCTTGGTGCCCGTGATCTTGTAGCTGCCGTCGGCCTGCTTGACGGCCTTGGTGCGGAGCAGGCCGAGATCGGTGCCGCATTGCGGCTCGGTGAGGTTCATGGTGCCGGTCCACTCGCCCGCCACCATCTTCGGCACGAACATCTTCTTCTGTTCGGGCTTTCCGTGCACCATCAACGCCGCGGTCGCGCCCATGGTGAGACCGCCATACATCGAGAACGCCATGTTGGCCGAGCTCTGGAATTCGGTCACGACCTGGCTCAGCGTGACCGGCAGCCCCTGCCCGCCATATTCGGATGGAGCCGACAGCCCGAGCCAGCCGCCTTCGGCGACCTGCTTGAAGGCTTCCTTGAAACCCTTCGGCGTGGTGACGCGGCCGTCATCGTGGCGGACGCAGCCTTCGAGGTCGCCGACCCGGTTCAGCGGCTGCAGCACTTCTTCGCTGAGCTTGGCGGCTTCGCCGAGGATCGCTTCGCGGACATCCGCGGAAGCGTCAGTAAAACCCGGGAGATTGTCATAGCGGTCGATCTGGAACACATCGTTGAGCAGGAACGTGACGTCTTCCACGGGGGCTTTGTAAGTCGGCATGGTGTTCTCCCGGCAGGGACAGAATGAATTGGCGGATACGTTTCAGATGAAGCTTGGCAGGCCAGCGGGCGCTTCAGGGTTCAAAGCCGGACCTTATCCGGTTCCGGACGACGCGGCGTCACTGTTTTGCGAGTTGCGCGCCCATCAGCTGGTGCAGCAGGTTCATCGCCTTGAGCGGCCGCACCATCACCTTGAAATGCGTGATCTTGCCATCCGCGAAGGTGATCATGTCGACGCCGTTGATCACGATGCCGTCGATTTCTTTTTCGAATTCGAGCACGGCGCCATTGTCGCTGCGCCATTCGCCGACATATCTGAATCCCGGGCCGCCCAGCACTTTCTCGGCGCTCGACAGATATTTGAAGGTGATGTCACGCCCGCGCTGCGGGGTATGGACCACGGGACTCTCGAACACCGCGTCGGGGTGCAGCAGATCCCAAAGCGCCGCTTGGTCGTGCGACTTCATGTAGCCGTACCATTTGTCGAGTGCAGTCACGGTCATGATGCGTCTCCGATCGGCTCGATACGGGTTAGCCTAATCTTTATGCATGTTGACGCATATGCAACTTTATGCATAAAGTCAACGCGACAATTTGGTCGGGAGACTGGGCCCCTTCTTCCTTGCATGCGGTTGTTTTCGCGATTTTTGAAAGGGTCGGCGTTTGGCGCTCGGTGACGCAATCCTTGCTTGTCTGACGGAACGGCCGATGTCGGGCTATGAGCTCGCCAAGACGTTCGATTCCTCGATCGGGTTTTTCTGGAAGGCCGACCACCAGCAGATCTATCGCGAACTCTCGAAGCTCAGGGATCGCGGCCATATCCAGGGCCACGAGGTGGTCCAGTCCGGCAAGCCCAACAAGTTGGTCTATACGCTGACACAGGAGGGCCGGGCCGCGCTGCGGCACTGGGGCGCCCGGCCGAGCAGCCCGCCGATGATGAAGGACGACCTGCTGGTTCGGCTGTGCGCGCTCGACAGCTTCGATATCGAGCCCTTGCGCGCCGATCTGATGGCGCGGCTGGAACATCACCGCGACCGCTACGCCCGCTACGAGCGAATTCTGAACAAGCTGTTTCCGGACGGCAAAGCCACCTCCGTCGCCGATACCGGCAAGCTGCTCGGGCTGCGCATCGGTCTGCGCCACGAACAAGCCGTGGCGGAATGGTGCGAAGAGGCGATCGAGACCCTGGCCGCCGTCGCGAAACCTGCTCCGGTCCTGCTGCTCGAAGACACCAGCCGTGAAAGCAACGGCTGAGCGGCAGCGGAACCGCTGTTCGGGTTCCAAAGTTAACTTTAGGGCCGCCCGGTCCCATTCCTTAACCCGTTATTTACCGTAACGCGAAAAAGTCAGGTTCTGAGGCAGACGACCTGCGCGAAATTCGATTGTCTCCAAGGTGGGACGCGCGGGGAGGCTGAAGGCGCAGGAAGCGCCGGAGTCAGAACCGGACGAGAGCATGAATTCGCGCGTATCGTGGAGTGTTGAGGGCATCGATCCGTCGGTCCGCGAAAGGGCCGAAGCGGCCGCGCGGCGCGCTGGCATGTCGCTGAGCGACTGGCTCAATTCCACCATCGGCGATTCCGCCCCGCCAAATTTCCGTGCGCCCTATGACGAGCAGCCGGCGATGCCGAGCGCGGAGAGCCGCGAGGTTGCGGACATTCACCAGCGGCTCGATTCGATCACCCGGCAGATCGACCAGATTTCACGGCCCCCCGCGCGGAGCGACGCGCCCCGAACCGAAGCGCCCCGCGCTGAGCCGACCGTCGCGCGGCAGCTCAATGACGCCATTTCGCGCCTCGATGCGCGGCTGTCGCAGATTTCAAGCCACGCCCCGCGCCAGCCGACGGTGCAGGAGCGGCAGCGCCAGACCGAGATGGTCGAACGCGCCGCGGCGCAGGTCTATCGCCCCTCGCCGCCGCTGAGCCCGGCGTCGTTTGATTCGGCGATCGCCGAAATCGCCGCGCGCCAGAACGAACTGGACGGGGTGCCGTCCCGACAGATGCCGCCGCGCAGCACGCCGCCGATGGCGGCAGGTATGCCGCCGATGGCGCCAAGCGCCCGTGCCATGGCTTATGCGCCACCGATGCCGCCGCCTGCACCGGCGCCCGCACCTGCTCCCATCCCCGCCGGTCCGGATTTTTCGTCGCTGGAACGGCATCTGCTCAAGATCACGAGCCAGATCGAGGCGCTGCAGCGCCCCGACAATGTCGAGCAGTCGATTGCGGCCTTCCGCACCGAGCTTGCCGATATCCGCCGCGCCATTACCGAAGCGATGCCGCGCCAGGCGATCGACTCGATCGAGAACGAAATCCGCTCGCTGTCGCGCCGGATCGACGAAACCCGCCAGAACGGCACCGACGCCAACGTGCTGGCCAACCTGGAGCGCGCGCTCGGCGAAATCTACGACGCGCTGCGTTCCCTCAAGCCGGCCGAGCAACTCGCGGGCTATGACGACGCGATCCGCAATCTCGGCACCAAACTCGACCTGATCCTGCGTACCAACGACGATCCGTCGACGGTGCGTCAGCTCGAAGACGCGATCTCGGCGATGCGGGCGATCGCCTCCAACGTTGCGTCCAACGATGCGCTGGCGCGGGTTTCCGACGATCTGCATGCGCTGTCGGCCAAGGTCGATCAATTGTCTCGCGCCGGCGACAACAGCGAGTCGCTGGCCAGCCTTGAACAGCGCATCGCCGCGCTGACCTCGTCGATCGAAACGCGCGAGCGGCCGGTCGCAAGCGACAATTCCGAATATATCGAAGGCGCGCTGCGCTCGCTGTCCGAACGCCTGGATCGGATCCCGGCCGGCAACGACAACGCCTCCGCGTTCACCCATCTCGAACAGCGCGTGACGTATCTGCTGGAACGCCTGGAGACCTCCGGCGGCCAGGGCGGTTCTGGCGGCGGCAATCTCGGGCGCGTCGAGGAAGGGCTGCAGGACATCCTGCGCCATCTCGAACACCAGCACGCGAATTTGGCCAGGCTTGCCGACAACACCAGCAGCTATGCGGCGCCGCAGCCGATGGATTCCGGCATCGTCGAAGCCGTCAAGCGTGAATTGTCGGACCTCCGTTTCAACCAGTCGGAAACCGACCGCCGCACGCAAGACTCGCTGGAAACGGTTCACAGCACGCTCGGCCATGTGGTCGATCGGCTGGCGATGATCGAAGGCGATCTGCGCGCGGTTCGCGCCGCACCGCCTGCGGCAGCGCCGGCCCCCGCTGCATACGAAGCCCCGACGGAAGCGCCGCGCGCGGCAATGCCGCCGCCCAGCTTTGCACCGCCCGCCTATGTCCCTCAGGCTCAGCCGCAGGCTTTTGCGCCGCAGCCGAAACCGGAATTGCCGAATCCCGCAGCCTTCCAGGAGCATTTTGCCGCCGCGCCGCGCGACTTCCATGCCGCGGAGCCGGTAGCACCGCCGGCCATTCCGCCGATGACGCCGCGCGCCATCAGCGAAATCCTCGAGCCGCACGCAGCCGCGCCGCGCACCGCGATCGCGCCGGAACTGCCGCCGGATCATCCGCTGGAGCCGGGCACACGGCCGGCCGCACGGGCGTCGTCGCCATCGGAGCGCATCGCCGCATCCGAAAGCGTGATCAACGAAATTTCCGCGGCCGCCAAGGAGCCGGTCAGCTCGTCGAGCTTCATCGCCGCCGCCCGCCGCGCCGCGCAGGCCGCTGCCGCCGCGCCCGCCAACGAGAAGGCGGCCAAGGCCGCTGCGAAGGCTAACTCGAAGGCGGCCAAGGTTACCGCCATCGACAAGGGCAAGACCGACGGCAAGGAGCCGTCGAACATCACCTCCAAGATCCGCTCGCTGCTGGTCGGCGCCAGCGTATTTGCGATCGTGCTCAGCACCTTCCAGCTGGCGATGACGCTGCTCGACACCGGCAGCGCGCCGCAAATACCGCAGATGGAATCCACCGATCCGGCGCCGGCCTCAAAAGCCCCGGCCGAGAACAGCGCCAAGCCCGCCATGCCGGCGCCGGCTGGGCCCTCCATGATGTCGCCCGCCCCGATCGGACGGCAATCGAACAACTCCTCCGCACCAAACACGCTGGATGGCGCGCAAGTCGCTATTCCCCAATCCACGATTCCTCAGGCCATTATTCCTCAAGCCGCTTTTCCTCAGACCGCGATCGCGCCGCAGGCGGCGATGTCCATCCCGCCACAAGCGGCGATGTCGCCGATCAATGCCAGCGACATCACCGGCGCGCTCCCGGCCCTGCCGGCCAACGGCAAGCCTGGAATGGTGCAGGTGCCGGCGGGCGAGCAACTGCCCGATGGCATCGGCGGACCGATGCTGCGCGCCGCTGCGCTGAAGGGCGATCCGGCGGCAGCCTATGAAGTCGGCGTGCGCTTTGCCGAGGGCAAGGGCGTGGCAGCCAATCTCGACGAAGCCGCGAAATGGTATGACCGCGCGGCGCAAGCCGGCGTGGTGCCCGCGATCTTCCGGCTCGGCACCTTCTACGAGAAGGGCATGAGCGTCAAAAAGGACGTCGATGTCGCGCGGCGTTACTATCTGCAGGCGGCCGAACGCGGCAACGCCAAGGCGATGCACAATCTGGCCGTGCTCGACGCCGATGGTGGCGGCAAGGGCGCCAACTACAAGGTCGCGTCGCAATGGTTCCGCAAGGCGGCCGACCGCGGCGTCGCCGATAGCCAGTTCAACCTCGGTATCCTCTATGCCCGCGGCATCGGGGTCGAGCAGAACCTCGCCGAATCCTTCAAATGGTTCAGCCTCGCAGCGGCACAGGGCGATGCGGATTCCGGCCGCAAGCGTGACGATATCGCCAAGCGCCTCGACGCCCAGTCGCTGGCGGCGGCGAAGCTCGCGATCCAGACCTTCACGCCGGAGCCGCAGCCCGACGCCGCCGTCAATGTCGCAACGCCGGCCGGCGGCTGGGACCCGGTGCCCGCGCCCGCAACTGCGACCAAACCCGCCGCCAAGCAGGCTTCGACCAAGCGCGCCGCAGCCGTCCGTTAAAGCGGACAGCGATGCCGCTGGCGTCGCGCCGATAATCCTCCATATAAAGCCGTATGATCTGATGGGGCCGGCGGGGCCTCGTACGGCTGTGCAGTGAGGATCGATTGTCTGCCGAAGAGGGCCAGAACGGGGAAAACCGCTTCCGAAGGTCGCCGACCGGGCCGTCGGTCGCGCCGCCGCGCAAGGTGATCGATCAGCCTTCGCTGCCACCTTCTGCCCCGGCTTCTCCCTGGCGATCTCCTCCAGCTCCGCCACCGCAGCCGCCGCAAGCGGCACGCAGCCAATGGCCGGTCGGCTCGATTCTCATCTTCGTTCTTTTGCTTGCCGGCATCGCCATCCAGGCCTATCGCGACCTCTCGCGGCCCGATGCCTGGGATTACTGGAAGGACCAGTATGTCTCGCCGAGCCTGACCTCCTCGGTGGTCGCCAAACTCGATCTCGATGGCGCCGCGCGTGACCGGCGTGCCCTGTTCATCAAGGGCGAGATCGGACCCGGCGCCGCAAGATGGTTCCGCGAGAAATTGGACGAGGCCCAGCTTGCCGCAGGCGACGTGATCCTGATGTCCTCGCCCGGCGGCGATTTGAATCAGGCCGCGATCATCGGCGAGATCATTCGCTCGCGCGGACTGATCACAGCGGTCGGCACCGCCGATGCCGCGGGCCGCGTCAAACCCTCCTATTGCGCCAGCGCCTGCGTGCTGGTCTATGCCGGCGGCAAGAGCCGCATCGGCGTGGCGGGCTCAGGCCTGGGCGTGCACCGGTTTACCACGACAAAGCAAGTGGATGATCCGCTTGCCGAAGCCCAGAAGATATCAGGCGCGGTACTGGGCTATATGACCAAAATGGGGGTTTCGTCGTCGGTCGTGCAGGCGATGTCCGAGACCAAGGACATCCGCTGGCTCGCGCCCAAGGAGGCGCTCGCCATGAACCTCGTCACCGATCAGGTCGGAAGGCCCTGATTGCTGTCGTCCCGGCCT
The DNA here is from genome assembly GCF_018130085.1 of Bradyrhizobium sp. AUGA SZCCT0169. Lineage (NCBI taxonomy): Bacteria > Pseudomonadati > Pseudomonadota > Alphaproteobacteria > Hyphomicrobiales > Nitrobacteraceae > Bradyrhizobium > Bradyrhizobium sp. AUGA SZCCT0169. The sequence continues at coordinate 18,859 of NZ_JAFCMC010000036.1, forward strand.
TGAGCTCAGATGCGCAATTGCGCATCGGGGGACCCATACGCCGCGGCCTGCCTTGTTAAACAAGAAAGATAACACTCAGCGCGCAAAACAATTGCGGCCGGTGGCTATGGGTCCCGGCTCAAGGCCGGGACGACGGAAGATTGTTCATCACCCCGCCGCGCATATGTGCAGGTGCGGCAAATAATTGCCTTCCGGGGCATTCTTTAGTCCCCCCTGCCACTGATCTGGGTTATGCAAAGACGCGGCAACCGGTCCGCGTGCCCTGACCCTGCGCGCCAATCGGATTCCACTGCCGGCAAATGCTCGAAACCATGCCCTGAGCGGCCGTTAGGCCACCTCAGCGGCAGACAACGAGAAGCAGACGCGCGTGCAGCTCTACCTTCCGATCGCCGACATTCCGGTCAATGTTTTCCTCATCCTGGCGATGGGCGCGGCGGTTGGTTTCGTCTCCGGCATGTTCGGCATCGGCGGCGGCTTCCTGATGACGCCGCTGTTGATCTTCGTCGGCATCGCGCCCGCGGTCGCCGTCGCCTCGGTCGCGAGCCATATCGCGGCTTCCTCCTTCTCGGGCGCGATATCCTATTGGAGGCGACGATCCATCGATCCCATTCTGGCGGTGGTCTTGTTGACCGGCGGCACCGTCGGGACGGCGCTCGGGGTCTGGACGTTTACGCTTCTACGCTCGCTCGGCCAGCTCGACCTGTTGATCGCGACGTCCTACGTGATCCTGCTGACCACGGTCGGCGGGCTGATGTTCTGGGAAGGCCTGCGCGCGCTGCTGCGGGCCCGGCGCGGCGGCGCGGCGACGATACGCCGCCCCGGCAGCCATGGCTGGATTCACGGCCTGCCGCTGAAGATGCGTTTCAAGCGCTCGAAGATCTACCTGTCCGTGATCCCGGTCGTCGTGATCGGCCTGATCATCGGCTTCATCGGCGCCGTCATGGGCATCGGCGGCGGCTTCATCCTGGTGCCGCTGATGATCTACGTGCTGCGGGTGCCGACTTCGACCGTGGTCGGCACCTCGATGGTGCTGACGCTGGTGACGATGATATTCGCGACCCTGCTGCATGCGGTGACCAATCATCTGGTCGACGCGGTGCTGGCGCTGATCCTGATGATCGGCGGCGTGACCGGCGCCCAATTCGGCGCCCGCGCCGGCCAGAAGATCCGCGGCGAACATCTGCGGCTGCTGCTCGGGCTTCTGGTACTCGCCGTCGGTATCCGCTTTGCCGTCGAACTGGTGATCCGGCCGGCCGATCTGTTCACGATCCGGGAAACGGGAGGCGGGGTATGATCGCGCGCGCCTCGCTGATCGTGGCAAGTCTCGTGCTGGGTGCTGCGCTCGGCAATTCGCCGGCATGCGCCGAGCGGCTGATCGTGTCGGTGTCGAACCACCGCGTCACGGTGACGCCGAATTATTCCGGCGAAGAGCTGGTGCTGTTCGGCTCGGTGGAAAAGGACGCGCAGACGCCGGCCGGCCGCAACAATTACGATCTGGTCGTGACCGTCAGCGGCCCGCGCGCCGACATGGTGACACGGCGCAAGGAACGCAAATTCGGCATCTGGATCAACACCGATTCCCGGCAATTCCTCAAAGTGCCGACCTATCTGGCGCTGTTTTCCAACCGGCCGTTCGACGACATCGCTTCCCCCGAAGTGCAGCGGCGGCAGCAACTCGGGCTCAACAATGTGCTGCTGACCCAGCGCGTCGGTCCTGATTTTGCCGACGTCGTGCCGAACGATCCGTTCCGCAGCGCGTTCGTGCGGCTGCGCACCCAGCACGGGCTTTATCGCGAGGAGCAATCGGCGGTGACGTTCCTGACGCCGACGCTGTTCCGCACCGGCATTCCGCTGCCGGGCGAAGTGCCGATCGGCACCTACGACGTCGAGATCAAGCTGTTCGCCGACGGCGCGCTGGTCACGCGCACCGAAACCGCGTTCGAGATCGTCAAGGTCGGCTTCGAACAGTTCATCGCCAACGCCGCCCACAACAATGGTCTTGCCTACGGGCTGGTGACGGCCTTCATGGCGCTGATGACGGGCTGGATGGCATCGATCGTGTTCCGGAAGGATTAGATGCGAATAGCGAATGGCGAGTAGCGAATAGACTATTCGCCATTCGCTATTCGCCCGCAAAAAACCCGATCCCCATCGCCAGCACGCTGAGCAGCATCGCCGCGGTCGACAGCCATCCGAGCCAATAGAGCGGGCCGCCGACGACAAAGCGCCCCATCACGTCCCTGCGGCGCGCCATGAACATCAACAGCACCATCACGGGAACGGCGAGCACGCCGTTGATGACGGCGCTCCAGTACAGTGCCGAGATCGGATTGATCGGCGTAAAATTCAGCGCGATGCCGATGGCGGCCGACAGCGCCAGCACGGCATAGAACGCGGCGGCTTGCCTGGGCTTGCGGGCGAGCCCGACCGGCCATCGTCGCGCTTCGCCGACGGCGTAGGCGGCGGCGCCGGCCAGCACGGGGATCGCCAGTAATCCGGTGCCGACGATGCCGAGCGCGAAGATCGCTTCCGCGAAGGCGCCGGCGATCGGCCGCAGCGCTTCAGCCGCCTGCGCCGAGGACTGGATGTTGGTCTCGCCTGCGGCATTGAGCGTCGCCGCCGCGGTCACGATGATCGACAGCGCGATCAAATTCGAGAACGCCATGCCGACGATGGTATCGGCGCGGATCCGGTTGAATTCCTTCTGCGCGCCGTAATGCTTCTCGATCAGGGGCCGCTTGCGGGCGTCGACGCGCTGGTCTTCGGCTTCCTGCGAGGCCTGCCAGAAGAACAGATAGGGTGAAATAGTGGTTCCGAGGATCGCGACGATGGTGGTGAAGTAATCCGCGCTCCAGGTGATCTTTGGAATCAGAACGCCCGTGAGCGCTTCGCCCCACGACACCTTCGCGAATGCAAGCGCCGCGACATAGGCGAACAGGCTGAGCGTCAGCCATTTCAGCACCGCGACATAGCGCTTGTAATCGAGGAAGATTTGCGCTGCGACCGACACGACACCAAAGAACACGACATAGACGATGCCGTATCCGCCGATCAGGAGCTTGGTCGCGTCAGCCATGGCGCCGAGGTCGGCGGCGATGTTGATCGTGTTGGCGATGAACAACAGTGCCACCACGATGTTGAGCAGCGCCGGCGAATAATGCCGGCAGACATTGCCCGATATGCCGTGCCCGGTGACGCGGCCGACCCGGGCGGAGATTTCCTGAATCGCCGCCATCAGCGGGAAAGTCAGCAGCATGGTCCAGCCGATGCCGTAACCAAGCTGCGCGCCGGCCTGGCTGTAAGTGCCGATCCCCGACGGATCGTCGTCGGAGGCGCCGGTGATCAGGCCGGGGCCGAGCGCCTTTGCAACATTGCGGAGACGAAACGGCTGATGCGGCTCGGCACTGGTTGCCGGCCTGCTGCTACCGGCATCCTGGTGCGCTTGGCATTTTGAACTCGATCTGTTGCGATCTTCCATGTGTGGATCCAGCCGCGGCGACAACGAACCGGACCGCGATCGGTTCCGACGCGGAACTGGCTTACGCTGGATGCAAGGATTCGATCACGGTCGTGACTCCCGGTTCGAGAATTCGTAACCGCGCTCCAAACCCCAGCGTATCGAAGGAGACGCGCAGATCGTTCGCGTTCTGGCGGAAATGCGCCCAGCCGTCGGTATGAACTGGCACGATCACCGCATCGGCAAACGCGCGCGCGGTCTCGATCGTATCATTGGTGTCCATGGTGAGATGGAACGGCCCGCGGGTCTGCGCCGCGCCCGCGAACGGCAGCACCACGCCCGCCCTATATCGCTTCGCCACCTCGGCGACGCCGTCGAACCAGACCGTGTCACCGCTGATATAGACCGGGCGGCTGCCTGATTTGTTCGACGCCACCACGAAGCCGATCACATCGCCCGACAATGGCTCGATACCGGCCGGGCCGTGACGCGCGGGTGTCGCAGTAATCGTCAGCGAACGGCCGCTGCTGCCGGTCAGTTCGGTGACGTCCCAAGGCGCAAAACCTTCGGCGTTGCCGCCGAGCCGCTTCGCACCAGCCTCCGTCGTCAGCACACGCTTTGCCTTCTTGAGAAATTCGCGGCCGGAATGATCAAGATTGTCGGAATGCTGGTCGTGGCTAAGCAACACGGCATCGACGTCACCGATCGTGTCTGCGGTCACCGCGGGACCAACCAGCTTTTCCAGCTTCACATGCGGCAATTGATAGGCGCCGGGTGCATCGAAGGTCGGATCGGTGAGCAGGCGGAAGCCATCGATTTCAATTAGTGCGGTCGGGCCGCCGACCAGGGTGATGGATAGGGTCATGCCGCACTCCCTTGCGAAGCGGGAGCGGCCACTGCAGCGGGCCGCGTCACCAAATAGATCCCGAGCGCCACCGGAATGATCCCGAGCAGGTCGCGGAATTCGACGTGCTCGCCGAGCACGAGGAAGGCGAACAGCATGCCGAGCGGCGGCATCAGGAAGTGATAGGCGCTGGCAGCGGTTGCGCCGCAAACCTTCAGCAGGTGAAACCACAACAAATAGGCCAGGATCGATCCGCCCAGCACCAGGAAGGCGAATGCGCCGAGCAGCCGCGCGCTCGGCACGATGTCGCTGACGCTGGAAAACGTGAAGGCGAAGGGCAGCAGCGCCAGTCCGCCGGCTAGATTCTGCACGCCATTGCCGACCCACAGGCTGCCCTTCGGCGCCAGCACCTTGAACAGGATGGTGCCGACCACGATCGAAGCCAATGAGGCCAGCGTATAGAGAATGCCGTGCCAGTCGTCGGTACCGACAGACATGCGGTGCCAGACGATGAAGCCGACGCCTGATATGCCGAGCAAGAGTCCTGTCACCTTGCGCCAGGTCAGCGCCTCGCCGAGAAACACCGCGGCGGCGACAGCGGTGAACACCGGATTGGCGCTGACGATCAGCCCGCCGAGGCCGGCGGAAACGGTCTGGAGGCCGGTGTACCCCAGCCCGAGATAGAGCGCGTTGTTGGCGACGCCGAGTACCGCGAACACGACCACGTCGCGCCAGCTGAGCTGCCATCCCTCGTTGCGAAGTGCGGATATGCCGAGGATCAGGACGCCCGCGAGCGAAAACCGCGCCGTGAGCAGGATCAGCGGCGGACAATCGGTGACGCCGATCTTGCCGGCGACGAAGGCAAAGCTCCAGAGCAGGCAGAACAGCGTGATCGTGAGCGGCAGCCAATTGAAACCGGAACGGGGAACGGGAATCGAGGGCGCGAGCGACATGGCAAGATTCCTTTGGAGAGTCTCCTTGGCCCATGATGTAGGCCCGCGCCTTGATATTTAGAAATTAAATGATAAACTTACACTCAGTGGATTTATGAATAGTCACTTCTGAGGAGCGAGACGAGCCATGGCCATGCTCGATCTGGAACTGCTGCGCAGCTTCGTCTCGGTGGTGGATTCCGGCGGCTTCACCCGTGCCGGCGAGCGCGTCCACCGCACCCAGTCGACCGTCAGCCAGCAGATCAAGCGGCTGGAGGAAGACGTCGGCCAGCCGTTGCTCAACCGGAGCGGCAAGGACGTCACGCCGACCGAAGCCGGCGAACGGCTGCTGTCCTATGCGCGGCGGCTGCTGTCGCTGGCGGAAGAGGCCCGCGATGTGCTGACGCGCCCCGGCAGTGAAGGCGCGATCCGGCTCGGCGTGCCCGAAGATTTTGCCGCCTATCGGCTCGCGAAATTGCTGGCGGCGTTTTCACGCTCGCATCCGCAGCTGCGGATGGATGTCCGCTCCGACCAGAGCACTTACCTGAAGCGCGACCTCGAACGCGGCGAACTCGATCTGGCGCTGTTCAAGCGCGCCGCCGGCGAGAAAGTCGGCATCGCGGTGTGGCCCGAACGCGTGCACTGGGTCACCAGCAAGAGCCGGCCGCGCGATACCACGACGGGCTCGGTGCCGCTGATCGGCTTTCCCACCGGCTGCCTGTATCGCTCACGCGCGATCCACGCGCTGGAAAGCGCCGGCCGGCCCTGGCACATGGCCTACACGTCCTCCAGTCTCTCCGGCATCCAGGCCGCGGTTGCCGCCGGCATGGGCCTGAGCATTCTGTCCGAGATGGCGATCCAGGCCGACCACCGCGTGCTGACCGCGAAAGACGGCTTTGCGCCGATCGATCGTACGGAAGTCGCGCTGGTCGCCGCACCGGATGCCAGCCCCGCCACGTTGCGGCTCGCCGATCGGCTGGCGGAGTTTTGCAATACGGTGCAGGCAAAGGCGGCGTAGCTCGCGGCGAACTCGGTGCGCTCCCTCCCCGCGTGCGGGTGTGGGCGTGCGCACCAAGTAATGCATGCCAAATGGTGCGTCGGGATCAGTTCACCTTCATGTTGCCGGCGCCATCGACGTCGCTGGCAGGATTGTATCCGGAGTCGTGCAGGTTCTTGAGGTACACCCGCTGCGAGGGGACACCGGCCGGGGCAGAACCCCCGGCCATGGAAGCGTTGGCGTCGTGCGGGTGGCGGCGCTGCGTGCCAGCCACCCTGGCTCCGGCCCGTGCATTGTACCCACCGTTTTCAAAATTCGCAGTGCTCGCAGCTGCTGGGCCGCCCGGCTCCGCCATCATCTTGCTGGCGGGGGTTGGGACGCCTTTGTTCAGGTAATCGCGATCTGGATACATTGCGCAGTCCGTGCACTGCGCAAATGCCGCGGACGTCGCTGCGGATGTCAGAGCTATCGACATCAAGGATGCCGCAATGAGCGTTTTGTAGTTCATGGTATTTGCTCCATGGTTAAGCGAGTCTCAGTTCGCCTTGATTTTGTAATCGACCTGTTGTCTCGGCGGGACAAGCCCGCTCTCCCGCTTAGGTCTTATGCGTTTTTCGAAACAGTCGATGGACATCGCCGACGCCCTTGGAGTCAGCACCAAGAATCCTCGTTAAGCGGAGGCGAAAGGCAGGAAATCCATGTGCGGCTGGCGATGTTTGGCGAAGAGCTGTTGCGCCGATCAACAATGACTCACCACATAGTGAATTAGCGCTGACTCACTATTTCAAATCTGCGACTGCCGAAATCACGAACGTGTCAACCGTATTACGAAAAGGTAAGTTGGCTCGTATCAACGGTGAGCTACGGTCGCTCTCGTGAATCCGCATGAGCGATTAGCCGCGTCTCGCAGTTCACCTGACAGGAAATGACGAAGCGGTCGTAGAGCGACCGCGGCATCGTCGTTCGCTCAATAACATCGCGACGCTGCGATCGCGTGCAGTCTGTTGTCGCCGAGCACGTGTGCCATCAGGCCCGGTGTCTGGAAGATCTTTGCAAACGCCGGATCGCGAATGCTGAGGCCGCCGGTGTAGGCGCCGAATGCCGGCATCACCGCGCGTTCGCCGTCAGAGGCAAAGCATCGCCGCTCCATCGAACGGCCACGGGTGGCGACGCGCGCCTTGGGATGCAGATGGCCGGCGATTTCGCCGGCAGCGCCCGTTGGCTCATGGCGGAACATGATGTTGCCGATGGCGACTTCGCTGGCGACAACGCCGCCGAGATCGGACGGCAAGGCCGGATCGTGATTGCCTGATATCCAGATCCAGTCGCGCCGCGCCTGCATCGCAGACAGCGCGTCGCGATCGGGCGCCGACAGCCGCTCGTGGGCGTCGCGGTCATGAAAACTGTCGCCGAGCGCGATCACCATGCGCGGATCGTGCCGCGCGATCACGGCGGCTAGCCGGCCCAGCGTCGCCACCGTGTCGTAAGGCGGCAGCAGCACGCCGCGCGCGGCGAAGCTGGAGCCTTTTTCGAGATGCAGGTCGGAAACGACGAGCAGGCGCTGTTCCTGCCAGAACAACGCGCCGGAGAGATCGGCGAGGAAGCTCACATCTGCGATCGAAACTTTCGAAAGCCGCGCCATTTGATCATCGTCCGAAGCTTGCGCCGCTGCCTTCACATTCTATCCTGTCGCTTCCCTGACCAACTCATCGGCGGCTTCCGCCAGCAGCTCGTCGGCCGCTTCGCCATAAACTGACTCGCGGCCGATTTCCAGCATCACCGGCACCGCCAGCGGCGAAACACGGTCGAGTTCCCGATGGATGATTCGGCCCTGAATACGCGACAGCATATCACCGAGCCGCTTGAGATCGAGCAGCCCGGTGGCGGCGTCGGCGCGCGCGGCGCGCAGCAGCACATGGTCGGCCTGGTGCTTGCGCAGTACGTCGTAAATCAAATCGGTCGAGAACAGCACCTGGCGGCGGGACTTTTCCTCGCCGGTGAAGCGCCGCGCGATCAGGCCTGATATCACCGCGCAGGTGCGGAACGTTCGCTTCATCAGCGCGGATTCGGCGAGCCATGCCTCGAGATCGTCGCCCAGCATGTCCGGATCGAACAGCGCGTTGAGGTCGAGCTTGCTCTGGCGGATCATGAACGACATGTCGCCGAGCCCCCACACCGCGACCGCATACTCATTGGCGACGAAGCCGAGCGGCCGCACCCGCGCCCGCTCCATCCGCCGCGTCAGCAGCATGCCGAGCGTCTGATGCGCCAGCCGTCCCTCGAAGGGATAGCAGATCAAATAATGCTTGTTGCCGCGCGGAAAGGTTTCGATCAGCAATTCGCGCACCGCCGGCACGCGCGAAAAGTGCCGTTGCAGCGACAGCCAGTCGCGCACCTGATCCGGCAGCGCGTTCCAGGCTCGCTTGTCGTCGAGCAATTTACGCACGCGCTCGGCGAGATAGGTCGACAACGGAAACTTGCCGCCCATATAGGACGGCACCTTCGCATCCGCATCGTTGGCGCGCGAGACGTAGACCTGGTCCTCGGCGAGCGCCTCGTAGCGCACCACCTCGCCGCCGAACACAAAGGTATCCCCGGCCACCAGTCCCTCGATAAAGTATTCCTCGATCTCGCCGAGCATCCGTCCACCGCGTCCAAGTGCGCCGGTCGAACCGGCACCGCCGCCGCGCGAACGCACCAGCCGGACCTTGAGCATCGGTTCTTCGACGATGGTGCCGACGTTGAGGCGATAGCTCTGCCGCACCCGGGGGTTGGCGACGCGCCAGCGGCCCTGCTTGTCCTGCTTGATGCGCGCGAAGCGCTCATAGGTTTTCAGCGCGTAGCCGCCGGTGGCGACGAAATCGACGACGTCGTCGAAATCGGCGCGCGTCAAGCCAGAGTAAGGCGCCGACGTCAGCACCTCCTCATAGAGTTCATCGGAGAGAAACGGCTCGCCGCAGGCGCATCCCAGCACGTGCTGCGCCAGCACGTCGAGCGCGCCGATCCGCAGCGGCGGGGTATCCTGCGCGTTCTCCGCGATCGCATCGATTGCAACGGCGCATTCCAGCACCTCGAAACGGTTGGCCGGCACCAGCACGGCGCGCGAGGGTTCGTCTAATCGATGGTTGGCGCGGCCGATCCGCTGCATCAGCCGCGAGGAGCCCTTCGGCGCGCCGACATTGATGACGAGGTCGATGTCGCCCCAGTCGATACCGAGGTCGAGCGAGGAGGTGCAGACCACGCCGCGCAATCTGCCGGCCGCCATCGCGTCCTCGACCTTGCGGCGCTGCGCGACGTCGAGCGAGCCGTGATGCAGCGCGATGGCGAGGCCGTCGTCGTTCATGCGCCAGAAATCCTGGAACAGCATTTCGGCCTGGCTGCGGGTGTTGACGAACACCAGCGTGGTCTTGTTGCGCTTGATCAGCTCGTACATTTCGCCGAGCGCATGGCGGGCGCTGTGCCCGGCCCATGGCAGGCGCTCCCGGGTGTCGAGCATCTCGACCGCGGGCGCTGCGGCGCCGCCGGCAACGACAATGTCGGCGGCTTCAATTTTGCGGTCACGCTGCGGCACCAAAAACCGCGCCAAGGATTCCGGCTCGGCGACCGTCGCCGACAATCCGATGCCGCGCATCTCGGGCGCCAGCCGCCACAGCCGCGCCAGCCCCAGCGACAGCAGATCGCCGCGCTTGGAGGTGACCAGCGCATGCAATTCGTCGAGCACGATGCGCTTCAGTGAGCCGAACAGGAACGGCGCATCGTCGGAGGACAACAGCAGCGCCAGTTGCTCGGGCGTGGTCAGCAGAATATCCGGCGGATAGCGCCGCTGCCGCTGCCGGCGCGACACCGGCGTGTCGCCGGTGCGGGTTTCGACCTTGATCGGGAGGCCCATCTCGGCGATCGGCGCCTCCAGGTTGCGCGCGATATCGACCGCGAGCGCTTTCAAGGGCGAGATGTAAAGCGTGTGCAGACCGCCGGTACGCTTGACGCCGCGGCCGGTCGAGATGACGTTTTTCTTAGCGCCCTCGCCTACGACCGGCGGCGGAGCAGACAGTTCCACCAATGTCGGCAGAAACCCCGCCAGCGTCTTGCCGGCGCCGGTCGGTGCGATCAGCAGCGCTGAGCGATCTTCCCGCGCCTTCGCCAATAGTTCCAGCTGATGCTCACGCGGCGACCAGCCGCGCGACGCGAACCATTGAAGGAAGCGCTCGGGCAGCAGCGCGGCCGGCTCGGCCGATATGGCTGGTAGGATTCGGGCTGGCACAAAACAAGAACTAAGCCGTCAGGGCCGCCACGTCGAGGGGTATCAACCTCGCCTCACTCCGTGCGAGGCTCAAATCATCCAAATCGTCATGGCCGGGCTTAGCCGTCCAAAGGACGGCGTCGCTTCCGCTCGCCTATGCCCGGCCATCCACGTCTTGTTCTGCGGTCGTCAAAAACGTGGATGCCCGGGACAAGCCCGGGCATGACGAGTTGAATAGGCCAGGAGAAGGTCAACTACTCCGTCACCGGCTTGTCGGAAATATCCCAATCCTTGCCGTTGAACTGCGAGATGAAGAGCGTCTTCATCGGCGTGTAGTCCTCCGGCGTGTAGCTGAAATTGACGCCGTCGAGGAAATACGGCGAGTGGAAGCCGGCCAGCGTGGTCGCGTGTTTCAGCACGTTGGCGCGGGTGAGATCGTCGCCGCAGCGGCGCAGGATTTCCGCCATCGACGCCACCTGGCCGTAGCCGGCGAAGGCGATGGTGTTGTCGGGATCGACATTGGGCAGATATTTCTTGCGCAGCGCCTCGAACGCCATCACGTCGGGATCCTTTTCCCAGCGCGGCACGCCGACTTCCTTGGCGTAACGGATCGCGACGATGCCGGTGGCGTTCTCGAAACCGGCGGCGCTGAGGATCGAACGTCCGGTCGATCCCGCCGACAGCAATTGCAGCGGCTTCCAGCCGAGCTCGACCACCTTTCGGATCGACTGCGACGACGCCTTGCCGGTCGAGATGTTGTAGAAAACATCCGCGCCCGACTTCGATAGATTGATCAGCTGCGAATCGATGGTCGGCTCGGTCAGATCGTAGCTCTGCTCCATGATCACCTTGGCGGTGCCGCCGGCTTCCTCCAGAACCTTCTTGAACGGCGCCAGGAAATCGCGGCCGAAATCGTCGTTCTGGTAGAGAATGCCGATTTTGGCATTCGGCTTCGTCGCCACGACGTATTTGGCGAGAATGCGCGCCTCGGTCGGATACAGCGGCAGGCCGGCCATGGTCCATTTGAAGTTCTTCGGATCGTTCCATTTCGACGCGCCGGTATTGAGCATCAGTTGCGGCACACCTTTGTTGTTGAGATATTTGTGCACGGCGGTCTGCGGCGCGGTGCCGAGCGAGCCGAACAGCGCCAGCACTTCGTCATTCTCCACCAGCCGCCGCGTCGCTTCCACGCATTTCGGCGCGCTGTAGCCGTCGTCCATGGTGAGGAATTTCACCTTGCGGCCGTTGATGCCGCCCTTTTCGTTCAGCATCTGGAAATAGGCTTCGCCGACCCGGCCGAGCACGCCGTAGAGCGAGCCGGGACCGGAATGCGGCACGGTCTGTCCGAGCTTGATTTCGGTATCGGTCGCGCCAGGATCGTATTTCTTCTCGGCGGCCCAGACGAACGGGGCGGGCAATACGGAAGCCGCGAGGGCGGATAGCGCGGTGGCGCCGAACTCGCGGCGTGTTTGCTTGTTTTTCATTGTTGTTTCTCCCTTTGTTGTTGTCGATGCCTGAATGCAGCGATCTGTCATTCAGGTTGTGCGGATCGAAATTGGCTTCGACTTGCGCTGCGTGAGCCGGTATTCCCGGCAACTTACTGGTCCTGGCCTTCCCATTGGTTGTGAGATTCCGGCTGCTCGTTTCCTTCCGCCATTGCCCGGACTTCGTCGAATGCGGAATGGACATGCTTTTGCACCAGAGCCGCCGCCCGGGTTTCATCCCTGTCAGCAATGGTGGCCACGAACTCCTGATGATCGGCCAGTGAGCGGCGGCGAATGACCGGGGATGAGAAATACTTCTGCCGCCACTGAAAGCTCATCAGGAACAAAGGCGTCAGCGTTCGAACGATGATGGCGTTCTGGCTGGCCGCAGCCATTGCCAGATGAAACTCGACATCTTCATTGGCGACATTGAGTTCAGCCTGCACCCGATCGGCATAATTGGCGACCAACTCGCGCAACCTGTTGAGATCGGCATCGGTCCTGCGCGCGCATGCGAGGCGGATCGCATGGGTTTCAAATATGACGCGGGCCTCGCTCACATCGCGCATGGTGCGCTCGTCAAACGGCAGATCCAGATTGGCCTGGATGACCAGGGAATCGAGCCCGCTGTCTTCGAGCGCGTTGCGCAGGAAAATACCGGACTTCGGCCGTCGCTCGGTCAGCCGAAGCGCATCAAGAACCGCCAACGCTTCCCGCACCGAGCTGCGGGTGACACCAAAGCGGTCCGACAGTTCGCGCTCTGACGGCAGCCGGTCGCCCTTCTGCAATCGGTGATGGCGAATGAACTCGATGGTCCGCTTGACCGCTCGCGATCCTTCGCTTGCTTGCTGTGGCACGGTCATCTGATCCTACCAATCTGGTAGGTCCAGATTGGTATATCCGCGCCGGTTTGTCCAGCCCGCCGCGCGAGGCATGCTTCACGGGTCGAACGGTGCGGGCAGTCAGCCCTTGGCTGCGACCGCGACAAGCCCCGGCACCGGGATGTTGTCCTCGGTGCGTGCCGAGCGATCTTCGAGCAACAGGAATGTGAGGCCGGCCGCTTCCACCGCTGCGCGCACATGAGCCGCCGCGTGGGCATAGCGCAGCCCTGCGCCGAGAATGACGCCTTCGCCGGCATGCGTCTCGGTCGTGAAGGCGAACAGGCCGCCGGCGGCCAGCACGCGGCTTGATTCCGCCAGCACCGACGCGAGATCGGCAACATAGATCATCACGTCGGCGGCCAGGATGAGATCGGCGCTGCTGGCAGGCTGCGCGCGCAGACCTTGCACAATGTCGCCGACTTCAAGCTCCGCATAACAGCTGGTCGCGCGGGCCTGCGCGATCATGCGCGGCGACAGATCGATGCCGATGAAATGATCGACCTCCTTGGCGAAGGCCGTCGCGACGAGCCCGGTGCCGCAGCCGAGATCGATGGCGCGCTTGAAGAAGGCGGGCTTGCGGGCGGCCGCGCGCACCGACAGCACCGCCCTGAACAGCAGGTCCGGGCCGCGATAACCGAGATCGTCCACCAGCGCGGAATTGAACCGCCGCGCGTATTGATCGAACAGCACCTGCACATAGCCTTGCGGCATCGCGGCCAATGGTTCGGCGCCGAGCCGCATCAGCCGCAGGCGGGCGCCATGACGATCATCGGGATCACCGTCCCACGCCTTGCGAAACGCCGTGATCGCCGCATCGCGCTCGCCGAGCGTTTCTCTGATATCGCCGAGCGTGAACCAGGCCGTGACGAAATTCGGCGCCAGATCCGTCGCCTGCAGCAGCAGGTCGGCGGCGCCGGGCAGATCGCCCTTCATTTGCAGGTCGCGCGCAAAATCATAGCGGCGATCGGCCATCAGATCGCCGGAGGTCAGGAATATTCGCGTGGGCATGGGCTCTATGGGGCAGGTAAAAATCGGGGCAATACGCCCTATATAACCAAGATGCGTCCACAAGACATCCTGCTGCCAGCTCCCGCCGGTTTGTGCTGCAAGCCCGGCGGCTTCCATATCGATCCGGTTCGGTCCGTCGAGCGCGCCGTGATCACCCACGGCCATTCTGACCACGCCCGTGCCGGCCATGGCGCGGTTCTGGCGACGCAAGAGACGCTCGACATGATGCGGCTGCGCTATGGCGATAATTTCGCAGGCTCTACGCAGGCGATCGCCTATGGCGAGGAACTCAGGCTCGGCGACGTCAAAATCAAATTCCATCCCGCCGGTCACGTGTTGGGCTCGGCGCAGATTGCCGTCACCTGCAAGGACACCTGCATCGTCGCCTCGGGTGACTACAAGGACGCTTCGGATCCAACCTGCGCGCCGTTCGAAGTGGTGCCGTGCGACGTCTTCATCACCGAGGCGACGTTCGGCCTGCCGGTGTTCCGCCATGGCAACGCAGCCGATGAGGTGAAGAAGCTGCTGGCCTCGGTCGCGCTGTTCCCGGAGCGCGCGCACCTGGTCGGCGCCTACTCGCTCGGCAAGGCGCAGCGCGTAATCGCGCTGCTCCGCGAGGCCGGCTACGACGCGCCGATCTATCTGCATGGCGCGATGGAGGCGATCACGCACTATTATCAAAGCCGCGGCGTTGCGCTCGGCGATCTTCGTCCGGCCAAAGGCATGAAGAAGGTCGATCTCGCCGGCACCATCACGCTGGCGCCGCCGTCAGCGACCTCTGACATCTGGACGCGGCGCTTCCCCGATCCGGTCACGGCGTTCGCCTCGGGTTGGATGCGGGTGCGCGCCCGCGCCCGCCAGCGCGGCATCGAATTGCCGCTGGTGATTTCCGATCACGCCGACTGGGACGGGCTGACCGCGACGATCGAGGCCACCGGCGCCGGCGAAATCTGGGTCACCCACGGCCAGGAAGATGCGCTGGTGCATTGGTGCAAGACCAAGGGCCTCGCCGCGCGGCCGCTCGATCTGGTCGGCTACGGCGACGAGGACGAGCACGAGGCGCCGCCCGCCAAAGAGGCCGAGGCATGAACCGCTTCGCCGAATTGCTGGACCGCCTCGCCTATGAGCCCGGCCGCAACAACAAGCTGCGCTTGATCACGGCGTATTTTCGCGACACGCCCGATCCCGACCGCGGCTATGCGCTGGCGGCACTGACCGGCGCGCTGTCGTTCAAGCACGCCAAGCCCGGACTGATCCGCGACCTGATCACCGACCGCGCCGATCCCGTGCTGTTCGGCCTGTCCTATGATTATGTCGGCGATCTCTCCGAGACGGTGGCGCTGATGTGGCCGAGGGCGGCGTTGCCCGGCCACAACAACCCGCCCCCACCCACGCTTTCCGAAGTCGTCACTACGCTACGCACCCTCGGCAAGACCGAGCTGCCGAAGCAGCTTGCGCGCTGGCTCGATGAGCTCGATGAGACCGGCCGCTGGGCGCTGCTAAAGCTGGTCACCGGGGCGATGCGGATCGGCATTTCGGCGCGGCTCGCCAAGACTGCCGCGGCCAACCTCGGCGGCAAGGACGCCCACGACGTCGAGCTGATGTGGCCGGGATTGAGCCCGCCCTATCTCGACCTGTTCGCCTGGCTGGAAGGCCGCAGCGAGAAACCGGTCAATCGCGATCCGACACCGTTCCGCCCTGTGATGCTGGCGCATGCGATCGAGGATGCGGATTTCGCCAATCTCGATCCCGCCGACTTCATCGCCGAATGGAAATGGGACGGCATCCGCGTGCAGGCGGTGAGCGGCCGCGACGAGCGCGGCCACATCCAGGCGCGGCTCTATTCACGCACCGGGGAAGACATTACGAAGAGTTTTCCGGACCTCGTGCCATCGCTGCATCTGCAAGGATCTTCAAGTTTCGCCATCGACGGCGAATTGCTGGTACTGCGCGAGGGCCGCGTGCAGACGTTTAACGTGCTGCAGCAGCGCCTCAACCGCAAAGTGGTCTCGCCAAAATTGATCAAGGAGTACCCGATTCATTTGCGCGCCTATGATCTGCTCGGCGACGACGAGAACGATCTGCGCGAGCTGCCGTTCATCGAACGCCGCGCGCGGCTGGAGGCGTTCGTCAGAAAGCTTGACGATGCCAGGATTGATCTGTCGCCGACGGTCGCCTTTGACAGCTGGGACGCGCTGACGGCGGCGCGCGCCGATCCGGCCCAAGCCGGCGCCGGTGAGGATGCCGACGCCGTCGAGGGCGTGATGCTCAAGCGCCGCAACGCCGCCTATCTGCCGGGCCGCCCCAAGGGCCAATGGTGGAAGTGGAAGCGCGACCCGCATCTGATCGATGCCGTGCTGATGTATGCGCAGCGCGGCCACGGCAAGCGCTCGTCCTATTATTCGGACTACACCTTCGGCGTCTGGACCTCGGGCGAGGACGGCGAACAGCTGGTGCCGGTCGGCAAGGCCTATTTCGGCTTCACCGACGAGGAGCTGCTGCAGATCGACCGCTTCGTCCGCCGCAACACCACCGAAAAATTCGGGCCCGTGCGCCACGTCGTGCACGAGCCCGACCAGGGGCTGGTGCTGGAAGTCGCCTTCGAGGGGCTGGCGCGCTCGCCGCGGCACAAATCCGGCGTCGCGATGCGGTTTCCGCGCATCAGCCGGCTGCGCTGGGACAAGCCGCCGCGCGAGGCCGACCGGCTGGAAACGCTGGAGCGGATGCTGAAGAGTGACGCCAGCATTACCGCGGCGTAATCCTGCAACCCATTGACGTCTGAAGGCGGGTTCCCCATCTGCTGACCGCTATAGTGGATTCTTGTTTTGACGCGTTTTCTTCACGCGAACCGGTATCCACTTCGCTCGAAAACGCTACAATGCGCGGGCGTGACCCGCAGGAGAGTGAGATGCCCAACGACGTCAGGGATTTGCCGGCCAGCAATGACGGCCTCAACCGCTTTCTCGGCGGCTCGCCGCTGGCGGTGGCATTCCGGCTGATCCTGCTGTCGGTTCTGGTCGGCGTGGTCCTTGCCGCTGTCGGCTTCGATCCCTGGAACATTCTGCACAGCATCCGCATGCTGTTCCAGCGGCTCTGGGATCTCGGCTTTGACGCCGTCAACTGGCTGTGGCGCTACTTCCTGCTCGGCGCCGTGATCGTGATTCCGGTCTGGCTGTTGTCGCGGCTGTTCGGCAGCCCGCGCGGGCGCTAAATCTCCTCGCCAAGGGACCGCAGCCGATGCAACTGCAATTTATCGGCTGCGGCGACGCGCTCGGCTCCGGTGGCCGCGCCAACACCTGTTTCCATGTCACCGGCGCCAGCGTCAATTTCCTGATCGATTGCGGCGCCTCGTCGCTGCTGGCGCTGAAGCGGCTCGGTGTCATCAGCGACGGCATCGACCTGATATTGATCACGCATTTCCACGGCGACCATTTTGGCGGACTGCCGTTCTTCCTGCTCGATGCGCAGTTCACCCGCCGCACCCGTCCGCTCGTCATCGCCGGTCCGCACGGAATCGAGACCCGGCTGACGCAATTGATGGAAGCAATGTTCGAGCATTCCTCAAGGACGAAGCAGCGCTTCGAGCTCTCCGTCGTCGCGCTCGATCCCGAGGAAAGCCGCAGCTTCGGCGCGGTCAAGGTGACGCCCTATCCCGTCGTGCACGGCGAATCCGGCGGCCCGTTCCTGGCCCACCGCATCGAGGCCGAAGGCCGCATCATCACCTACAGCGCCGACACCGAATGGACGGAGACGCTGATCCCGGCCGCGCGCGAGGCCGACCTGTTCATTGCCGAGGCGTATTATTACGACAAGATCGTCAAGAACCACCTCAGCCTGAAAACGCTGGAAGCGCATCTGCCCGAGATCAACGCCCGGCGGCTGATCCTGACGCATATGAGCGACGACATGCTGGGGCGGCTGGGTTCGCTTTCCTATTCCACCGCAAGCGACGGTCTGGTGGTCGAGCTGTAAGCATGCATTTGCCGGCCGCTCCCTCGAAAGTCACGACGGCACAGGTATTTGCCATCGCGGGTCCCGCGATGATCGCGAACCTGACGACGCCGCTGATCGGCATCGTCTCGACCACGGCGATCGGCCGGCTCGGCGATGCCACGCTGCTCGGCGGCGTGGCGGTCGCCTCCGTGCTGTTCGACTGCCTGTTCTGGCTGTTCGGTTTCCTGCGCATGAGCACAGTCGCGTTCACAGCGCAGGCGCTCGGCGCCGGCGACACGCAGGAACTACGCGCCATCCTGCTGCGCGGCTTCATCGCCGCCGGGCTGGTCGGCGCTGCGCTCATCCTGCTGCAGACCCCGCTCGCCAGCCTCCTGCTGGAGGCGATGGGCGGCAGCGAAGGCGTGACGCGCGCGGCGAAAACCTATTTCACGATCCGGATCTGGTCGGCGCCGCTGGCGCTCGGCAATTATGTCGTGCTGGGCTGGCTGATCGGACAGGCCCGCGCCAGGCTGGCGCTCGGCACCCAGATCGCCATCAACCTGATCAATGCGGCAGCGACCGCGCTCCTGGTGCTGGTGCTCGACTTCGGCATTGCCGGCGCGGCGATCGCCGCCGTGATCGCGGAAGCGGCCGGGCTCCTGCTCGGCATACTGATCGCGCGGCGCCTCTCCCAAGGGCAGCCGGCCATCTTGCGCGCCACGCTGTTCGACCGCACCAAACTGATGCGCTTGCTGGCGGTCAATCGTGACATCCTGATTCGCACCGCGGCGTTGATCGCGGCCTTCCTGTTCTTCACCGCGCAGGGCGCCCGCGCCGGCGATCTGACGCTCGCAGCCAATGCGGTGTTGAACAATTTCCTGATGATCAGCGCCTTCTTCCTCGACGGCCTTGCCAACGCCGCCGAACAGCTCTGCGGCCGCGCCTACGGCGGGCGCGACAGACGCGGATTCGCCGGCGCGGTCAAACTGGTCGTGCTCTGGGGTTTTGGCTTCGCGCTCGCCGTCGCCGCCGTCTTCGCCCTGTTCGGTCCCGCGCTGATCGACATCATGACGGCGAGCGCCGACGTGCGGCGCATCGCGCGCGATTATCTGCCGTTCGTGATCTTCGCACCGCTGCTCGGCGTGTTCGCCTTTGCCTTTGACGGGGTCTATATCGGCGCCACTTGGGCGCGCGACATGCGCAACCTGATGCTGCTGTCGCTTGCGATCTTCCTCGGCGCGTGGCTCGCGTTGCGATCGTTCGGCAATGCCGGCTGTGGGGCGCACTATTGGTGCATTATGCCGCCCGCGGCGGCCTGGAAGCGCTGCGTTATCCGGCGTTGTTGAGGAAGTCGTTCGGAGGGTGAGTTCTTCCCTTCTCCCCTTGTGGGAGAAGGTGGCGCGAAGCGCCGGATGAGGGGTTCTATCCTCAAACTCTAATCTTGCCGTGAGGAGAGAACCCCTCACCCGTCTTCGCTTCGCGAAGCCACCCTCTCCCACAAAGGGAGAGGGGAAGATTCATCTACTGCACCGGCCATTCCTCGGCGGTGATGGTCGCGGCATCGGCGCCGACGATTTCCGCAAGCGAATCGCGGCCGGTGCGCAGCAAGGTCGAGGACAGATCGTTCTTGATGTCCTCGACCAGCCCGAGGCCCTTGTAGATCAGCGACGAGTAGAGCTGGATCAGGCTGGCGCCGGCGCGGATTTTTGTGAGTGCGGCACCTCCGCTGTCGATGCCGCCGACCCCGATCAGCGGGAAGGCACCTTCGGCACGCACATAAGTCTCCGCGACCATCCGCGTCGACAGCCGGAACAGCGGCCGTCCCGACAGGCCGCCCTGCTCCTTGGCACGGCCGGATTCGCGCAAGCTCGAGGGCCGCGCCAGCGTGGTGTTGGCCACGACCATGCCATCCACCCGGCGCGAACGCGCGATGTGCACGACGTCGTCGAGTTCGGCCAGACTGAGATCCGGCGCGATCTTGAGCAGCACCGGGGAATCGCCGGCATTCTTGCGCACCCGCTCGCGCGCATCGATCACCCTGGCGAGGAGATCGTCGAGGGCTGCCGATTGCTGCAGATTGCGCAGGCCCGGCGTGTTCGGCGAGGAGACGTTGACGGTGAAATAGCTCGCGACCGGCGCAAAGGTCTCGATCAGCTTGACGTAATCGGCGGTGCGGTCGGCCGAATCCTTGTTGGCTCCGACATTGACACCGATGATGCCGGAGAGATGCGCGCGCGAGGCGAGCCGCCGCAGCACAATCTCCGCCCCGTCATTGTTGAAACCCATCCGGTTGATCACGGCCTCGTCGCGCTCCATCCGGAACAACCGCGGCCGCGGATTACCGACTTGCGGTTTGGGCGTCACCGAGCCGATCTCGACGAATCCAAATCCCAGCCGCAGCAGCGCGTCGGGCGCCTCCGCGCTCTTGTCGAAGCCCGCGGCCATCCCGATCGGATTGGGGAAGTTCAGGCCGAAGGCGCGCACCGCCAGCTTCGAATCATCAGGCTTTGAGCGGATCGGCGGCAACAGCCGCAGACCCTGGATCGCCATGCGATGTGCATCCTCCGGATCGAACCAGCGCAACAGCGGCAGGGAAAAGGCGTCGAAGGCGCGGATCACGGCGCAAGCTCCGGAATGTCATGATGGCCGTCGGACCGCGCCCGCATGTCGAGGATGGCGGTGACGGCGCCGAGATCGAGTTCGCCATAGAGATGCGGGAATAATTCGTCGTTGCGCGAGGGTTCCCAGCGCAGGCTGTCCCCCAGCGCATCGGCGTCGACCGCGATCAAGAACAGCCCGGTCTGGCCGAAATAATGTTTCCGCGCGGTCTCGGCGACCTGGGACGCTGTGGAAAAATGAATGTAGCCGTCGCGCAGATCGTCCGCGCTGCCCCGATAGACGCCTTGCCGCTCGGCCTCGCGCCAGGCCGAGGCGGGGCTGATTTTGTAGATCGTGGGCACTCGCCGGCATTCCCTGTTTGTCGTTGAGTCTCTTGGGATTTTTCCCGGGATTCCGGGTCGGGCGCCGACCGTAAAGGCGGCTGGGGCTGAACTCAAGCGCCGCCGCGCCGTCCGGCCAGCCTGGAATTTGCGGAAAACCCGCGTTTCAGGCAATAATTCCTAAACCCGACTTTGAGTGATCCCATGGCCAAGCCATCCAAAGCCCGCATTCTCACCCACGGCCAGGTCTGGACCGCGCTCGACCGGCTCGCCGAGCGCGCCGGGTTGTCGCCCTCGGGCCTTGCCAAGCGCTCCGGCCTCGACCCCACCACCTTCAACAAATCCAAGCGCATCACGGGCGACGGCCGCGAACGCTGGCCCTCCACCGAATCGGTCTCCAAGGCGCTGGCCGCGACCAATTCCTCGATCGACACGTTTGTGCAGCTGATCGGCGACGGCGCGCGCAGCCAGCAATCAGTGCCGATGCTCGGCCTCGCCCAAGCCGGCAGCGGCGGCCATTTCGACGACAGCGGTTTTCCCGCCGGCAAGGGCTGGGATGAGGTGGCCCTGCCCGCCGCGGGCGACGAGCACGCCTACGCGCTGGAAATATCCGGCGATTCGATGAAGCCCGCCTACCGCGACGGCGACATCATCGTGGTCTCGCCCGGCACACCGATCCGGCGCGGCGACCGCGTGGTGGTGAAGACGAGCGACGGCGAGGTGATGGTGAAGGAATTGAAGCGTCGCACCACCAGGACGCTGGAGCTGCAATCGCTCAACCCGGCGCATGCCGACCGCGCGCTCGACGCCGACGACGTCGAATGGATCGCGCGGATCGTATGGGCGAGCCAGTAGGGTTGTCCCCGGCTCCGGATATCCTACAGGATGTGCTGGAAGATTCCCTTCACATCGTTCTGTGCGGGATGGCTGCGGGGACGGCATCAGCCAAAGCCAAGGCTTACTACGCGCACAAGCAGAACAAGTTCTGGAAGATTCTCTACGAGACCGGGCTGACGCCGGCGCTGCTGCAACCGCAGCAGTATCGAGATCTGCTGCAGCATCGGATCGGCCTCACCGATCTCGTGAAGACGCACTCGGGCATGGACCACCAGATCCCGCTATCGGAACTGCGACTGGATGCGCGATCCCGCCTGAGCAATTCGGTTGCGGTATTCCGGCCGAAATTCCTGGCATTCACGAGCAAGGCGGCCGGACAGGGATTTCTCGGCGGCAAGCGCGATTACGGCGAACAGGCTGAGCGGATCGCCCACACACGAATCTGGATCCTGCCCTCCACGTCGGGCGCCGCGAACGGAAGCTGGCGGCCGGAGATTTGGCACGCGTTTGCGGATGCGGTGCGGGCTGCCACCTTCGTCGTCCCGGCCTTGAGCCGGGACCCATAACCACAAGCGTTAGTGGTGATAAGAAAGTCGTCGAACAGTCTTCTCCAAACGGGAAGCTGCGGCGTATGGGTCCCCCGATGCGCAATTGCGCATCTGAGCTCAAGGCCGGGACGACAGCGGAGAATGTCGCTACGTCGCGTAATCCGGCTCTTTGCGATCGAGCATGCGCTTCAACGCATCGAAGTGCCGTTGTGCCGGGGTCGGTCCCTTGTAGAGACGCTCATCCTTGTATTCGCGCTGGGTCTTCTCCACCACGGGCGCGGGAAGCTGCTTCAGCCTCTGCCCGGTCCACATCGCGTAGATCTGCACCTGCGCAGCGCGCTCGACGTAATAGAGCATGTCGTAGGCCTCGGCGACGGTCGCACCGACCGTCGAGATGCCGTGATTGGCCATGAACAGCACCTGCTTGTCGCCGATCACCTTCGCAAGGCGGGCACCCTCGGCAGGATCGACGGCCGGCCCGGTATATTCGTCGTCATAGGCGATGGCGCCTGATAGCCCGACCTCGGTCTGGCCGATCTCCTTGATGCGGGGATCATCGAGGCGCGTCAGCGCGCTGGCATAGGGCATGTGGGTGTGAAACACCGCTTTGGCCTGCGGCAGCGCCTTGTGGATCGGGGCGTGGATGCAATAGCAGGAGCGCTCGACCTCGCCCTCGCCGCGCTTGACCTCACCGTCATCGACGCCGACTTCCATGAAGGACGAGGCCGTCACCTCGGACCAATGCATGCCGAACGGGATCTGGTAGTAGCGGTCGCTGCGGCCCGGCACCGTGTAGGTCAGATGGTTGAAGATACCTTCGGAAAAACCCTGGTTGAAGGCGAGGCGATGCGCGGCCGCCAGATCGACTCGCGCCTGCCACTCCTCGGCGCTGCTGTCGTTGATCAAGTTCGGCGAAACCCTGAACTGCATGCGTCTGCTCCCAATGTTGCCCGCCTCTCCACGGAGGCTTGATGGCGGATAGTGTAGCGCAATTCGGTGCAGGCCGCGGTTGAAATTGCGGCGGGCCTGCCATCTGGATTTGCGGCTTCTTCTTCCCTGCTTCCTTCTCCCCTTGTGGGAGAAGGTGGCGCGAAGCGCCGGATGAGGGGTCTCTATCCGTAGAGGGAGTTGTGTCCGCGGAGAGAACCCCTCACCCGCCTACGCTTCGCTCCGGCACCCTCTCCCACAAGGGGAGAGGGGAAGAGAAGCGCGCGCCTCTTAAGCCGACCTTGCCAGCGCGCCGTCGATCATGGCCACGGCGTTGGCCAGGCCATACACCGCGACGAACGAGCCGAAGCGCGGGCCTTTTTCCTGACCGAGCAGCACCTGATAGAGCATGTTGAACCAGTCGAGCGAGACGCCCGGCCGGCCATCCTTGCCCTTCTTGACGAGATCGAGGAACGGCTCGCGGCGGCCGATCTCGTAGACCACGTTCTGGATCTCTTCCGCCGTCGACGTCGCCGGCAATTGCGACAGCGCGTCGCGCAGATCCTGCAGCGCCACGCGCTCACCGTCTGTCGGCTCACGGAATTTTTTGGTCGGCGCCACGAAGTCGCGATAATAATTGATGGCGTAGCCGACCAGCGCGTCGAGCTTCGGATGCGTCTGCGGCGTCACGCCGGGCCGATAGCGCCCGATAAAACCCCACAGCGTTTCGGCGTTCTCCGCATTCGACGACGACACCAGCGTCAGCAACAGCTGGAACGTGACCGGCATGTCGGCCTTCGGCGGCTGGCCGGCATGGATGTGCCATACCGGATTTTGCAGCTGCTGCTTGGCGTCCTGCCGCGGCAAGCCGTCGAGGAATTGCTGGTAGTCATCGACATTGCGCGGGATCACGTCGAAATGCAGCCGCTTCGCCGCCTTCGGCTCGCGGTACATGAACAGCGACAGCGATTCCGGCGACGCATAGCGCAGCCATTCGTCGATCGTGAGCCCGTTGCCCTTCGACTTGGAAATCTTCTGGCCCTGTTCATCGAGGAACAGTTCGTAGTTGAAGCCTTCCGGCGGCGTGGCGTCGAGCGCCCGGGTGATCTGGCCCGACAGCTTCACCGAGTCGATCAGATCCTTGCCGGCCATCTCGTAGTCGACGCCGAGCGCGACCCAGCGCATCGCCCAGTCGGCCTTCCATTGACACTTCACATTGCCGCCCGTGACCGGGGTTTCAACCTCCTCGCCGCTGTCGGGGTCGACATAGGTGATCGTGCCGGCGCCAATGTCGCGGCGGATCATCGGCACCTGCAGCACGACGCCGGATGTCTTGCTGATGGGCAGGAACGGGGAATAGGTCGCGCGCCGGTCCGGCCCCAGCGTCGGCAGGATGATCGCCATGACCTTGTCGTAGGCGGCGAGCATCTTGAGCAGCGTCGCGTCGAAGCGGCCCGATGTGTAATAGTCGGTAGAACTGGCAAACTCGTAGTCGAAGCCGAAATGATCGAGGAACGCGCGCAGCCGCGCGTTGTTGGCGGCGCCGAACGAGGGGTGTTCGTTCGAGAATGGATCCGGCACGCGCGTCAGCGGCTTGCCGAGATGAGCCGCCATCATGTCGCGATTGGGGACGTTGTCCGGCACCTTGCGCAGGCCGTCCATGTCGTCCGAGAACGCCAGCAGCCTGGTCTTGATCTTGTCCTCGGTCAGCACGCGAAAGGCATGGCGCACCATGGTGGTGCGCGCGACCTCGCCGAATGTGCCGATATGCGGCAGCCCCGACGGGCCGTAGCCGGTCTCGAACAGCACCTCGTCCTTCGGGCTCTTTTTCAGCCGCGCGACAATCGCTTTGGCCTGCTCGAACGGCCAGGCGTTGGATTGTTCGGCGAGCGCACGCAAATCGCTCGGGCTGGCGGCAAGGTCGATGGTGGACATTTAGACGAGCTTTCTCCGAAGGGCCGGGAAACAGGTTGGTATTATAGACTCGTAGGGTGGGCAAAGCGAAGCGTGCCCACCACAACGTTCAGCGAGTAAGATGGTGGGCACGGCGCAAGCGCGCCTTTGCCCACCCTACGAATCCAAATCCAGCGTCAAAACGGACTGATGGAAAAATAACGCAGCCACAAATCCGTATAGCGGCCTTTTTCCCAGAGCCGGAACAGCGCCCAGTTCAGCGACTGCCGCAGCAGATCGTTGCCCTTGCGGACCGCGATGCCGATGCCCTCGCCGAAATAGCGGCTCTCGACGAATGGCCCGCCCGAGAAGGCGCAGCATTCGGCTGAATCCGTGCCGTTGATCCAGAACGCCAGCGCGATCGCGTCGCCGAAGATGAAATCGACCTCGCTTCGCCGCAGGGCCAGCCGCAGCGCCTCGTCATTGGGGTACGATTTGATCTCGGCGTCGGTGAACATCGCCTTCAGATAGGCCTCGTGCGAAGTGCCGGCGATCGCGCCGATTTTCTTGCCTTCGAGATATTCGGGACGCACCTCCGGCATCACGGCGTCGCGCCGCGACACGAAGCGCGCCGGCGCGCGGTAATAGGGGTCGGTGAAATCGATGCGGGCGCGCAATTGCGGCGTCACCGCCATCGACGCGATGATGGCGTCGCCGCGGTTGCTGGTGATGGCGTCGATCAGGGTCTCGAACCGGCGCATCTGGATGGTGCAAGTGACCTTGATCTCGTCGCACAGCGCGCGCGCCAGATCGACATTGAAGCCGGCCGGATTGCCGTCGGGGCCGGTGAAGTTGAACGGCGGATAGTCGGTTTCGGTCAGGAACCGGATCACGGTCAGGCGCGACAAATCGGGCCGGTCCGGACGCCGCCTGGGGTCCCAAAAACCTGGCACCGCCTGCGGTGCCGCCTCGACCGCGGGCCGGGGCGCGGTTTGTGCGGACGCCTCACCGGGCAGCATAACAGCCAGCGCAGCCGCGATCGAAATCCCGGCCAGCAAGCTGCGGACGGATTTTGGCAATCTGGCGCTTTGTAACAAGGCTGGCTGGTGGGGCATTGCCGGCGTTTTGTTGTGGAATTGGATGGCCTTATAGACCATCCGGCATCCGATGCGAGGCCGTTTTGCGAGGCTCTGGTACGGCTCAGAGATATTTCTTCAGATCGGTCGCAGCTTCCTGGGGTGTCCGTTTCAGGTTGAACGGCGAGACGAAGTGGCCGTCGCGATCCATCAAATAGACCAGCGCGGTGTGGTCCATCGTATAGTCGCCGTCCTTGAGCGGGACCTTCTTGGAATAAACCCGGTAGGCCGACAGCACCTTGGCCACCGCCTCGGGGTTGCCGGTCAGGCCCTTCAGATGCGGGTCGAAGCTGGAGAGATATTCCTTCATCGCGGCCGCGGTGTCGCGCTCCGGATCGACCGAGACGAAAAAGGCGTTGACGCGGTCGGCGTCCCTGCCCATCGCCTTGAGCACTTCGGAAATCTCGAACAGCGCGGTCGGGCACACATCGGGGCAATGGGTGAAGCCGAAGAAGATCAGTGTCGGCCGACCCTTGAGATCCTTGTCGGTCACGGTCTGGCCGGCCTGGTCGGTCAGTTGAAATGGCCCGCCGATCGCGGCCGGCGCCGTGACGGTGCGCAGGCCGCCGAGCGCCCACAGCATGATCAGGAGGCCCACCAGCAGGCTGACGGCAAAGGAGGCGACGATCACCAGCGGGCGGATGCTCCGGTCCATGCGAAAATTCCTTATGTCCGGATCAGAAGCAGGCCGAAATACCGGCGGCGATCATTTCAAAGAACACCGTGGTCCCGTAGTGGAACCAGAGCGCCGCGGCGCCGCACACGGCTAGCCCGCCGAGGCTGGCGGCGCCCCAGACGATCGCGGACGCCACCCTGCCCTGCGGCCGGGGTGCCGCGATCATCCCATGCTGGGTGGAAATCGGCTGAACCATGGCGTTCAGATAGGGCCAGTTCCAGGGCCAGGCAAGCGCCATGGCCGCGCAGCCGATCACGTCATGCGGAGGAATATCTGCTGTTTCAGCGCGACGCCAGGCGATCTCAGGGAGACGCCGGGGCGATCGCGGTGCGACGCTAGGGCGATCGCAGTGCGACGCCGGGATCTCAGCGAGACGCCGGCTTGATCGCGGAGGCCTGGGCGTCGAGATAGCAGGGCCTGAACATCGCCTGCAGTTGCTTGCCGCGCAGGAAGATCATGCGCTGGGTCAGGCCGCCGCGCTGGGCGATCCAGCGCCGGATTGGCGTCGGGTACATCGAATACAGCATCTGGGTGGCTTCCGCGTTGGTGATCGCCCGGCCGTTGGCGCCGAAATCCCAGGCAGCATGGAAACCGAGATTGGCGTGCGAGGTGACGCAGATCCTGTCGTGGGGAACGGCGCCGAGAACGATGGTGCAGGCCGAGGCGCACAGGCCGTCGATGATGACCATCTCGCCGGAACTGCGCAGGCCCTGGTATTTATCGACATAGGTACCGATCCGGCCGCCACGATCGTCGGCGATCCGGACCACCGCCTGGCTCGACACAACCCCTGCCAGCAGCAGCACCGCCGCAAGCAACCCCGTCACCAGCTTCATATCCCAGCCCCAGTCCTGAAACGTCGAACCCGAATCTGATTGTCTTCGTGATGCAAGACTTCGCGAGCGTCGTTCGAGACCGTGATTTTGTCTAGGCGGCTGGAGCCAGTCAAAACAAATTCAAATTAAGTGTTGCAGTGGCGCTGCACCCGATGCGCGAAAAGGTCCCAAACTGGAACAAGTTAACGTTTTCACGGTGGTAGCTTCGCCACAGGCAAGCGGCATTTGCCGTTGACCGCATTGGATCGCGTGGTTTGAATCAATTCGGGTTGGGGGAGGACACGATGGCAGAGGACGCAGACGTAATTGTGGTCGGCGGCGGGTTGGCCGGGCTGGTCGCGGCATGCGAAATCGCCGACGCCGGCAAGCGCGTCATCGTGATCGACCAGGAGGGCGAACAAAGCCTCGGCGGTCAGGCGTTCTGGTCGTTCGGCGGCCTGTTCCTGGTCGACAGCCCCGAACAGCGCCGGCTCGGCATCAAGGACAGCTACGATCTGGCGCTGCAGGACTGGTTCGGCACCGCCGGCTTCGACCGCGACGAGGATTTTTGGCCGAAGAAGTGGGCGGAATCCTATGTCGCGTTCGCCGCGAGCGAGAAGCGCGAGTGGCTGCGCGCGATGGGACACCGTATTTTTCCCGTGGTCGGCTGGGCCGAACGCGGCGGCTATGACGCGATGGGGCACGGCAATTCGGTGCCGCGCTTTCATGTCACTTGGGGCACTGGCCCGGGCATCGTCGAGCCGTTCGAGCGGCGCGCCCGCGAGGCGCAGAAGATCGGCCGGCTGACTTTCAAGTTCCGCCACCGCGTCGATGCGCTCAGTATCACCAACGGCACGGTCGAGGGTGTCAGCGGGTCGATCCTCGAACCCACCAATGTCGAACGCGGCCAGAGCAGCTCGCGCCAGGTCACCGGCGATTTCAGCTTTCGCGCCCAGGCGGTGATCGTTGCCTCCGGCGGCATCGGCGGCAATCATGATCTGGTCCGCCAGAACTGGCCGAAGCGCCTCGGCGAACCGCCGAAATTCATGATCTCCGGCGTGCCCGAACATGTCGACGGCAGGATGATCGGGATCACCGAGGCTGCCGGCGCGCGGCTGATCAACCGCGACAGGATGTGGCATTACGTCGAGGGTATCCGCAACTGGTCGCCGATCTGGCCGCGCCACGGCATTCGGATCCTGCCCGGCCCGTCATCGCTGTGGTTCGACGCGACAGGCAAACGGCTGCCCGCGCCGCTGTTTCCAGGCTCCGACACGCTCGGCCAGCTGCACTACATCATGTCGACCGGTTACGATTATTCCTGGTTCATCCTGACCCAGAGCATCATCAAGAAGGAGTTCGCTCTGTCAGGCTCGGAACAGAACCCCGACCTCACCGGCAAGAGCTGGCGCATGACCATCAAGCGCGCCACCAACAAGGGCGCGCCGGCGCCGGTGGAAGCATTCAAGCAGAAGGGCGCCGACTTCATCGTGCGCGATAATCTCGCCGACCTCGTCAGCGCCATGAACGCGCTCAGCCGCGACAATCTGCTGCAGCTCGATCACATCAAGCGCCAGATCGAGGCGCGCGACCGCGAGATGACGAATCCCTACGTCAAGGATGCGCAGGTGATGAACATCCACAATGCGCGGCGCTATATCGGCGACAAGCTGATCCGCACAGCCAAACCGCATCGCATCCTCGACCCCGAGCATGGCCCGCTGATCGCGGTCAAACTCAACATCCTGACCCGCAAGACGCTCGGCGGCTTCGAGACCGATCTCGACTCCCGCGTGTTCGGCACGGGCGGCGAGACCATCAAGGGGCTGTACGCCGCCGGCGAGGCCGCCGGTTTCGGCGGCGGCGGCGTGCACGGCTACCGCTCGCTGGAGGGCACGTTCCTCGGCGGGTGTCTGTTTTCGGGGCGGAATGCGGGACGCGCGGCGGCGAAGGCGGCGGGATGACAGGGCAAGCAGACCAAAGCCGAAGGACCCGGAAACAAAACCGCGAAAACAACCCCATGCAAAGTAAGGAACCCATTGCCAGGGCTGTTGTTTTGATGCCGAAGGTCATAGCCATACTACTCGCGGCAGCCTTGGTGATGGCCGGGAGCGGCGCGCCGGCCCGCGCCCAGGGCAACGCCGCCGCGCCGGCGCCCTCGCTCGCCAAACTCGAACGCGTGTCGCAATTGTTTGAAAACGAAGTGACGACCGGCAAGCTGCCCGGCGCGGTCGTGCTGATCCAGCAACATGGCAAGCCGGTCTATCTCAAGAGCTTCGGCGTTCGGGACGTCGCCACCAAGCTGCCGATGACGCCGGACACGATCTTTGCCATCCATTCGATGACCAAGCCGATCACCAGCGTGGCGGCGATGATGCTGATCGATGAAGGAAAACTGGCGCTGGCCGATCCGGTGTCCCGATACATTCCGGCATTTGCCGACACGAAGGTCGGCGTGGAATTCAAACCGCGCGACGGCAACCCGGTCCTGCAGCTCGTGCCGCCGATCCGGCCGGTGACGATCGAGGATCTGCTCCGGCATACGTCCGGCATCACCTATGAATACATCGGCAGCGAATTGATCATGAAGGCCTATACGGACGCCAACATCTTTGAGGGGCATTTCAACAACGCGGAATTTGCCGAGCGCATCGCCCGCCTGCCGCTGGCGAGGCAGCCCGGCACACTCTGGCGCTACGGCCATTCCACCGACGTTCTCGGGCGCGTCATCGAAATCGTCACCGGCAAATCGCTCTATCAGTTCCTGAAAGAGCGCATACTCGATCCGCTTGGCATGACCAGCACGAAGTTCGTGCTGCAGGGCGCGGCTGAAGCGGCGCGCATGGCCGAGCCGCTGCCGGGCGATACCGTCCTGCGGATGTCGGGGAAGGAACGGCGCAGGCATCCCGAATGGGAATCAGCCGGCGGCGGCCTGCTTTCGACCATCACGGATTACGCACGCTTTGCGCAGATGCTGCTGGGCGGCGGAAAGCTCGACGGCAAGCAGTATCTCAGCGCGGCCGCGTTCAAGCAGATGACGTCAGATCAGATCGGACCGGGCTCCGGCGTCGGGCGGGATTACTTCTATTTTCCCGGCGATGGCTTTGGTTACGGCTTTGGCCTTGCGGTTCGCGTAGAACCTGGAAATGCCAAGCCACCGCCGGCAGGCTCGATCGGCGAGCTGAAATGGGACAGCGGCAGCGGCACCTATTTCGGCGTCGATCCCAAGCTGGACATGATCTACATCCTGATGGAGCAGACCCAGCTCGAGCGCCAACGCATCACGCCTGCGTTCAAGGCGCTGGTGTATGAGGCGTTTGAAAAGTAGCCGGCTCACCTACATTCGTCATGCCCGGCCTTGTGCCGGGCATCCATGTCTTGGCTTCCGTTAAGCAAGGAGGACGTGGATGGCCGGGACAAGGCGAGCGGAAGCGACGCCGTCCTTCGGGCGGCTAAGCCCGGCCATGACGAGCCTCATTTTTGCGGGCCGGCCTACGCCGCCTTCGCCGCGCTCCTCTCCGCTTCGATCCGCCGCGCCAGCACCCAGCGGAAATAGGTCAGCGCCGCGTCGGCGCCGATTGCGCGCAGCTGATAGTTCGGATCGGCGTCAAACACCTTCTGCTGCGCCTCGATGATCGCCAGATCCTCGTGGAACGCTTCTTCGAGGCTGTGCCGCAGCGACAGCGCGATGTTCGGATTGTCGATGTCGAAATCGTGCAGATAGTTCCAGAAGAAATGCGTCGTGCTTCGCGTTTCCGGGGTCATGAACTGGGCGTTGCGAAATTGCCGCGTGCCTGGAACCTGGGCTCCCTTCTCCGCACCCTGCCCTGCCGGCGCGAACATGGAGTCGAGCAGAAAGATGCCGGGCACCAGCATGCGGCCGATATTGCGGCGGTCCACCTTGTCGGTCTTGTTGGCAATCACCTTGCAGAGATAGGGCGGCGGATCGGCGCTCATGTGCCAGCGCTCGACGCGGAAACCGTCATCGAGCTTTTCGATCGCGACCGGCTTGGTCTTGTAGGCATATTCCTCGGAGCCGCCGAGGGTGTGGGTATGCACGAAGGCAAGGTGCGCGAAATCGCTGAGATTATCGACGATCAGCAGCCAGTTCGCCTTGTAGTACATATACCCCGGCAAACCCCGCCACTTGGGATCGGCGAGCGGCGGATAGTCCACGATCAAATCGGGATCGGCTTTCTCGATGTCGCCCATCCAGATCCAGATCAGATTGTAGCGCTCGACCACGGGATAGCTGCGTACGCCGAGTTTTGGCGGGATGATGTCCTGGCCAGGGATCTGGATGCATTTGCCTGATGGGTCGAACTTCATGCCGTGATACATGCAGCGGATGTCGTCGCCTTCGATCCGGCCCATGGAGAGCGGCGCTGCGCGATGGCAACAGCGGTCGTCGAGGGCGACGACCTTGCCGCTCTCGCCGCGGTACATCACAACCGGCCGCTCCAGGATGGTACGGGGCAACTTCCTGCCGTCGATCAGTTCGTGGTTCCAGGCCGCGACGTACCAGGAGTTGCGAAGAAAGATTCCGTCATCGGTCATGGCATTCCTCCCTGTTGCTTGGTGCGCTTTTCTTTTTCGTTTGTGTCATCTTCTATGGCATCGGCGCCGGTGCGGATATCCGGATTGTCTGGACACACTGTACCGGCCCATGGACAATTGCCCGGATGGATTGGCGCGATTGGGAGCTGTTTTGCGAAGTGGTTCAGCATGGCGGCTTTAGCGCTGCCGCGCGCGTGCTCGGCCATCCCAAATCCAGCCTCAGTGCTGCAGTGCAGCGGCTGGAAAGCAATCTCGGGCTGCGACTGATCGAGCGCACCACGCGGCATTTGCGCCTCACCGACGCCGGCGAGACTATCTATGCGCGGGTAAAGCCGCTGTTCATTGCGCTGCATGATACACATGGCGAAGCGCTGGCGATGAGCAGCACCGTCGCCGGCACGCTCCGCATCAAGTCACCTTACGAATTCGGCGCCAACCACGCCGGTCCGATCGCATGCGAACTGATGGACCGTTATCCGGATCTCGTGATCCGGATCGATGTCGAGCACGAGATCGTCAGTCCGGTGGTCGAGAATTACGACATCGTGTTCGCGATGCTGGAGGCGCCGCTTCCTTCGACGGGGATCGTCATCAAACGGGTTTCATCGCTCGAGCGCGGGCTGTACGCCGCGCCTTCGCTGCTGGAGAAGTTCGGCGAACCGCGCAGCCTTGAAGAGCTCGCCAGACTGCCCGTCCTCACCGGCCCCAACGACGCGCCGTGGGCGCTCACCACGCCTTCTGGGGTAATCGAACATCTGGACGTTCAGAAGGCGCGGCTGGTCAGCTCGAACGCCGACATCAGGTTGCAGGCGGCACTGGCCGGCCACGGCGTGTTGCGGGTGACCGCGACGTTCACCAACAGCGCCGTTGAAGCAGGCACGCTGCGGCGGCTGCTGCCGGATCACATCTGCGAGCCGCTCAACGTGCATGCTTTGCTGCCGGCCCGGCAGTTCGTTCCGGCAAAAGTGCGATGCTTCCTCGATGCGCTGGAAGCGCATGGCCGCGGCAGCGCCGGGGCGGAGGCAGAGGATATCCCATAGAAACAGCTGCACGTTTCAGCAAATCCCGGTGCGCGGCAATTTGCGGAGGCTCCCTTGAGAAGAACGCAGTAGCCCATCGCGCCCTGTCGCGCTAAGGAGGCGCGCCACTTTAAAAAACGGAGAACACCATGTCAGTCCAGCGTTTCGAAACCGGCCCGCGCATGAGCCAGGTCGTCGTCCACGGCAACACCGTCTATCTCGCGGGCGTCGTCGCCAACAATGCAGCCGGCGAAAGCGTGACCAAGCAGACGCAGGACGTGCTCAAGACCATCGACGGCCATCTCGCCAAAGCCGGGACCGACAAGTCGAAGCTTCTGTCGGCCACGATCTACATCACCGACATGAAAACCTTCCCGGAAATGAATGCGGTGTGGGACGGCTGGGTGTCGGCGGGCAACACCCCGGCGCGCGCCACGGTCGAGGCCAAATTGGCGTCTCCGCAATACAACGTCGAGATCATGGTGGTTGCGGCGAAGTGATTTTTCACGGCGCGAGGGCTTGCCTGCCCTCGCGCCGTAATTTTCCTTGATCCGTATCTCATTGACCGCGTTTCCTTGACCTCCGAGGTAATCGAAACACGCGCGCGAACCTTCGATAACAGGTCAGCCGATCCATTCGGCCGCAACGAAGGAGAGCCCCATGACCGACCCGAAGACCATTGCCGCCAGTTACATCGATCTGTGGAACGAGCGAACCCCGGCCCGCCGCCGCGAGATCCTTAGCCAAAACTGGGCCAAAGACGCCCGTTATGTCGACCCCTTGATGAGCGGCGACGGCCACGACGGCGTCGATGCGCTGATCGCAGGCGTGCAGCAGCGGTTTCCGGATTTCAAATTCAAGCTGATCGGCGAGCCCAACGGGTACGGCGACCACGTCCGGTTCTGTTGGGGCCTCGGCCCTGACGGCGCCGACAGCCCGATCAAGGGTACGGATTTCGCCGAGCTGAGCGACGGCCGCATCCGCAGCATCACCGGCTTCCTCGATCAGGTGCCGGCGGGGGCGTGAGCGAAAGGCTGTGCGGCTGCCTGGGCAATCCCAGGTAGCCGCCGACGCGCCCCGAATTATTTCGGGAACCTCTTCCGCCTTGCCGCATCCAACCCCAATACAATGCTATTGGTGGAACCATCATGCGTCCGGTCCACACGCCTCATACTCTGCCCGTCGATGGTGACCTCGACCTGGTCCGCCGGGCGCTGGCCCGCGACGAGACCGCGGCTCGCGCTATCATGCAGGCGAACAACCGCCGGCTCTACCGGCTCGCCCGTGGCATCCTGCGCAATGATGGCGAGGCCGAGGATGTCGTGCAGGAGACTTACGTCCGCGCTTTCACGCATCTGGAGAATTTTCGCGGCGATTCCAGCCTGGCGACCTGGCTGGCGCGGATTGCCATGAACGAGGCGCTGGGGCGCTTGCGCCGGCATCGGCCGGGCGTGGAGTTGTCGTCATTGCCGCAGGGCACGCTCGAAGCCCAGATCATCCAGTTTCCCCGCGCGGCCGCAGACGACCCGGAAAAATCCATGGCCCAACGTGAAATTCAGCATGTCGTCGAACACGCCATCGACGAATTGCCGGAACCGTTCCGGCTCGTCTTCATCACCCGGGTGATCGAGGGCATGAATGTCGAGGAGACCGCCGAGATTCTCGGGCTCAATCCTGTGACCGTGAAGACGAGGCTACATCGCGCCCGCGTCATGCTGCGCGACAATGTCGAGAAGAAGATCGGCCCTGTCGTGATGGACGCGTTTCCGTTTGCCGGCAGGCGCTGCGAACGGCTCACCGAAGCGGTGCTGAACCGGCTCGGCTTTATCTGATTTTTTCGGGAACCTCCGGCCACCTGCGTCATCCAACTCCTGTGCAATCAACTTGAAAGCCGATCGCTCGCGTCGGCGCCACAGGAGTGTCACACCATGTTCGTTCGATTGAGCGCGGCGATTGCCGCATTGAGCCTTTTGGGCGGCGCCGCACTGGCGCAGGGCGCAAAGCCCACCGACCCGCAGATCGCGCATGTCGCCTACACCGCAGGCGTCATCGACATCGCCGCCGGCAAACAGGCCATCACCAAGGCCAGCAACAAGGACGTCAAGGCGTTCGCGGAAGGCATGGTGCGCGACCATGAAGCCGTGAACAAGCAGGCGCTCGACCTCGTCAAGAAGCTGAAGGTGACGCCCGAGGACAACGACACCAGCAAGACGCTGTCGAAGCAGGCCGCGGACAAGCTGGCCGAACTCGGCAAGCTGAAAGGCGCTGACTACGACAAGGCCTATATCGCCAACGAGATTGCCTACCACAAGGCGGTCAATGGCGCGCTTGAGACACTGTTGATCCCGTCAGCCAGCAATGCCGAGCTGAAGAGCCTGCTGCAGACCGGCCTGAAGCTGTTTCAGGGCCACCAGCAGCATGCCGAACACGTCGCCGCC
Source organism: Bradyrhizobium sp. AUGA SZCCT0169 (assembly GCF_018130085.1). NCBI lineage: Bacteria > Pseudomonadati > Pseudomonadota > Alphaproteobacteria > Hyphomicrobiales > Nitrobacteraceae > Bradyrhizobium > Bradyrhizobium sp. AUGA SZCCT0169. The sequence continues at coordinate 54,420 of NZ_JAFCMC010000036.1, forward strand.
GGCCTGAAGTAACGGAGACTGCCATGCTGCCGAGACGCATTTTTCTCATCGTGACCGCCCTGCTATCGGGCGCCATCGCCGTCCCGGCGCATGCCGCAACCATACAGATCGTGATGGACAATCTCGTGGTGTCGCCGGCGCAGGTAACCGCCAGGGTCGGCGACACCATCGAATGGATCAACAAGGATATCTTCGCTCACACCGCCACCGCGCGAAACGGCGATTTCGATGTCGCCATGCCGCCGAAGAAGACCGTGACGTCGGTGCTGAAGAAGGCCGGCACGGTCGAATATTACTGCCGCTTCCATCCCAACATGAAGGCGGTGCTGACGATCGCGCCGTAAGCCGGCAACCTCTTTAGGTCAACGTCCCTCGCTGCAGCACCATCGCGAGCCGCACCGCGACGGCCGCCTGCCAGACCGGATAGAGCACCGAGGTGAGATCGAGATCGAGCGCGCTGTCGGCCGCCATCAGCGTGCCGGCCAGCGTGCCCGTCAGCAGCATCCGCATCCATAACGCCGCATCGCGCGGCCCGGCCGGCAACAGCGCGATCGCCAGCGCCATCAAGCCGGCGCCGACGAAACCGCCGGCGAGGCCCGCCAGCACATTGCGCATCATCTTGGAGGCGCCATAGGCCTGCAGATCGATCCAGATCGCGGCGTTCACCGCGCAGACAAAAGCGACCATGGTGACAATGCCGGCAAGCAGCGCCGCCCAAAGCGGATTGGCGCTGCAGCGCCGAACCACGAAGAAGACGAGCACGGCAAACGGCACCGCCACCAGCGCCATGCGCAGATTGCCGGAACCGCCGGTGAACTTGTCGATCAGTTGCGGCGTGAGCGGCGTCAACAGGCCCGACAGCAGACCGCCGGCGGCGATGACAAGCAAATTGTTGCGGGAGGTGTTGTCGGCAGCGATGGCCTGGGTCAACGCGTTCGCCTCCATCTCTGCGGCACAGCAATGTAGCACAATAGTACTTGTGATTGTAGTCGCGCACAGCGCGAGGCCGGTTCACAAATAAAAGCCGCGCCAACCCGAAGGTTGACGCGGCCATGGCCGTTCTGTTGCCAGGTGGACCAACCCCGAACAGGTTACGCCGCGAGGCGCACTTCGTTCAATGCAACGTTATCGTTTGCATTTAGGTTTTTGACCCGATAACGGCGGTATCATGCCGAGCACAATTCCGAACTTCTTTGCGACCATCGATCCTGGTTCGCCCCCGCCATAGCAGCCCTGGGATCTTGCCTTGCGGCAGAATCGATCTCATGTGGAGCATGATCTTTTCGGATCGTGCTGTCGATGAGACCTTTAAGCTCAAGCTGCTAGGGTGGAGGCGCCGGGTACTGCCCCCGGGTCTGCCCGCAGTCCATTCAGAGTTTCAGCGCCATCGTCTTGCGACGAAGCGGTTGTACGCGGGATTGGCGGGGAAAGATAGGGTGGTGTCGACGATGGCTCTGGATCAGGCGTTGGCATTGAAACGCGCGAAGGATTGGAGGCCTATGCCCCACCATTTCGTGAATTCTTCTCACGAAGGAAGTCTTCGACATTCAAGTCACCGCCTTTGCCCGCATCGAGCGAACTGATGCCTTTGTCAATTTCACCACGAAGCGAATTGAGACGCTCCATGCGCGACAACAGCCTGCGGCCGATCTTTTCCTGATTGGCGTCCGGCAGCCGCAAATTTGCGCAATCGCTTGTTCGATCATTTTGGCCATGGATGGAACCCAACCCATTCCAATTCGCGGAGCTGGAAAGGTTGGAGCGGGCGAAGGGAAGCGAACCCTCGTATGCAGTTTGGGAAGCATTTTTTGCACCCTTATCCGTCAATAGGTTACACGGATTTGGCTCTTTTTTGGCTCCGATTTTAAGGGGAATGATTGCGCACTATGATGCCCGCGTCCTCCCAAGCCGCTGAAGGAAGGATTTTCAGAATGAGTTCTCCGAATACCTGGCGTTCCCGGTAAGGCGATCTCGTCGATACGCCGAGCTCACGGCCTTTAACGCTCGGACCCAAGCAATGGGCAAAAGCCGTCAGAACTTGCTTTTGCTTCGTTCGGCGTTTTTCCAGTACCACCGCCAAACTTCACGCGTACGCCATCTGGATAGAGATAGCGACAATTGTAGGAGTAGAAGCCGCCCATGCTCGCATGGTATTCCGTTGTCGATCCAACAAAGATGCCGCGCGTTAGTCCGTATCCGAGAAGAAGTGCTACGACCAAACCGAAGAAAGCCCAGCCGAGCGTGATGCCAGCGGTCATTGTCCACCCTCTGCCTCTGCTACGCCCCAGGAAGCGGACTTCACATCCGGCCGTTTATGAGTACACGCCCTAGCTTAATAACGGTGCCAACACCGTCGTCCCCATTCCACATCTTCTGCTTAGTCAAACTCACAACTTAAAACTTCGCTCGTACACTCATGGGTCATTCATTAGTCAATATGACTTATTGAATCACACGACTGAAAACCTGCAAGCGAGCTGTGTGTCTAGAATGGCTCCGTTTTGGCTCCGAATTGGCGCCGATCAGCACCAAAAATCACAATCATTTCAACGAATGGGATACCCATGTCAGCCCAGAAATACAGCTAACTCCAATACGTGCCTAGTGCACAAACCCTATGAAATACTGGGTATTGGAGCGGGCGAAGGGAATCGAACCCTCGTATGCAGCTTGGGAAGCTGCCGTTCTACCATTGAACTACGCCCGCGAACGCTTTTGCGCTCCCCCTGATTAGCCGACCCCGGGCGTTCCGCCAAGCGGTACCCGCGCCTCCCCGCCCCAGGCCCTTAACGGCTTACAAAGATTCCAGATGCGCGCTGTGATGGCGGTGTTATGATCCGGCCGGGGTTGGTGGCGTATGGCGGGGCGGGGCTACAGCATTTTTGACACGGGAATCGGCCGGTGCGGGATCGCATGGGGCGATCTTGGCGTCATGGGCGTGCAGCTTCCGGAGGCCCGTGAGATCGACACCAGGCGGCGGCTGTTCCAGCTTTATCCCGACGCCCGCGAACTTCGCCCTCCGGAGAATGTCGCCATCGCGATCGAAGGCATCGTGGCGTTGCTGCGCGGCGGATCGTGCGACCTTTCCGATGTCGCGCTCGACATGACCGGCATTCCCGTCTTCAACCAACGCGTCTATCAGTTCGCCCGCACCATCCCGCGCGGCGAGACCCGCGTTTATGGTGAGGTCGCCAGTGCGCTGCGCGCCTCTGGCGCGGTCTATTCGGTGGCGCAGGCCATCGCTCGCAACCCCTTCATGATCATCGTGCCTTGCCACCGCGTGCTCGAGGCCGGGCACTATGCCGACAAGATATCGCCGAACGGCGGCGCCATTTCCAAGCGCCGGCTGCTGTCGATCGAAGGCACCCGTCCGACCGCCAGCAAGACCCTGTTCGACGTGCTGCTGCCTGTTGCGTCGCCTCGTCCGCCTACCTAAATTTGCGGGATGACAGCGACCACGCTCCTGGAACGCAAATCGATTTCGGTGTCCGACTTCCGCTGCAGCGCGGGGCCCGGCGACAAGCCGTTCGCGGAACAGCACCGCTGCCACTCGATCTCCTATGTCCGCAAGGGCAGCTTCGGCCTGCACTGCCGCGGCAAGTTCAGTGAGCTGGTGGCGGGATCGGTGCTGATCGGCCATCCCGGCGACGAATATACCTGCACCCATGAGCACGTCTGCGGCGACGAGTGCTTATCGTTCTTTTTGAGCCCGGAGCTGGTGGAAGCGATCAGCGAAGCCAGGGATATCTGGCAGATCGGCTCTGCGCCGCCGCTGCCGGAGCTGATGGTGCTGGGCGAACTGGCGCAGGCGGCGGCAGATGGCAGCAGCGACATCGGCCTCGACGAGATCGGGCAGGTGTTCGCCAGCCGCTTTGTCGAGGTGGTATCCGGCAAGCCACGCAAGACTGGTTCCGACGCCGCCCGCGACCGCCGCCGCGCGGTGGAAACCGCGCTGTGGATCGATGCCAATTCGCACCGCGAAATCGATCTGGAAGATGCCGCAGCGCAAGCCGGCATCAGCCCGTTCCATTTCCTGCGGCTGTTTTCCGACGTGCTCGGCGTCACCCCGCACCAATATCTGCTGCGCTCGCGGCTGCGCCATGCAGCGCGGCGGCTGGCCGATGACGACAGCCCGATCACCGATATCGCCTATGACGTCGGCTTCGGCGACCTGTCCAATTTCGTGCGCACGTTCCATCGCGCCGCCGGCGCCTCGCCGCTCCGGTTCCGCCAGGCCTCGCGCGGGAAGCGCAAGATTCTCCAAGAACGGCTTGCCCTCCACTGACTAGGGTTTCTCCAGGTTGCGCGGCATTCCCGCGCGCACTTCTCACTGGAGAACAGCAATGTACGACCACATCGGATTACGCGTCGGAAATCTCGACGCCAGCGTGCGCTTCTATACGGCAGCGCTCGCGCCCCTCGGCTTTGTGCTGTGCTCGCGCGATGATTCCGGCGCCGGCTTCGGCCCGAAGGGCGAACCTGCGCTCTGGCTGCATCTGCACAAGGGCGCGGCCAGCACCGGCGCCCATGTCGCGTTCCGCGCCCCGGATCATGCCGCAATCAAGCAATTCCACGCCGAAGGACTGAAGGCCGGCGGCCGCGACAATGGCGGCGCGGGAGCACGGGCGGATTACAGCCCGACTTACTACGCGGCGTTTTTGATCGACCCTGACGGCAACAATGTCGAGGCGGTTTGTACGTAGGTAGTTAGGCGCTCCCATCTCTCCTCCGTCATTGCGAGCGACGCGAAGCAATCCATGGCGCGGCAAAGCAAGTGTGGATTGCTTCGTCGCTTCGCTCCTCGCAATGACGAACAACCTCTCATCGAAGGACCCTACCCCATGGCTTCCATCCACAAGGACATCATCATCGACGCTGCGCCGGCCGACGTCTGGGACGCGGTGCGCGATTTCGGGGCGTTGCATACGCGGCTGGTGCCGGGCTTCGTGCTCGACACCCGCCTCGACGGCGACGCACGGATCGTGACGTTTTCCAACGGCACGGTGGCGCGCGAATTGCTGGTCGATTGCGACGATGCGCGGCGGCGGCTGGTCTATGCCGTGATCAGCGAGCGGATCAAACAGCACAGCGCCGCGGTGCAGGTGACCGCCGAAGTCGATGGCCGCAGCCGGCTGGCCTGGACCGTCGACGTGCTGCCACATGAAATCGCGCCCTACATGAACGCGCAGATGGATCAGGCGGCGCTGGCGATGCAGAACGCGCTTGGGAAAGCCGCGGCATGATTTCCGCATTTCTCGAAGCGCTCGGCGCGGTCGGCCCCTCAACCGACCGCGCCGGCAAGATGGATCTGTACGGACGCTTCATCGGCTCCTGGGATCTCGACGTCAGGCAATTCTCCGACGACGGCCGCGAGCGCCGCCGCGCCGGCGAATGGCATTTCGGCTGGGCGCTGGAGGGCCGCGCAATCCAGGATGTCTGGATCGTGCCGCCGCGTGGCGAGGCACGCCACGGCGATGCCACCGCCCAGGTCAATTCCTATGGCACGACGCTGCGGGTCTATGATCCCGATATCGATGCCTGGAGGATCCAGTGGACCGATCCGGTGGCGCGAAGTTTTCTGCAGATGATCGGCCGCGCTGAAGGCCGTGACATCGTGCAGCACGGCACGCGGCCTGATGGACAGCTGATGCGCTGGAGTTTTTCCGAGATCACGCCGAACTCGTTCCTCTGGCGTGGCGAGATCTCCGCGGACAACGGCGCGAGCTGGCGTGTCAATACCGAGTTCACCGCGCGGCGGCGAGCACCGTGATCTTTCGCACAGATCGGCAAGCCTCCCTTTCCTAGCGTCACCAGTTGCGCCCGGATGGCACCGCCCCCGCGGGCCGCGGCGCATTGGGAGGTCGAACCATGACTGGAGCTGACAAGGTTGTGTGCCAGGCAGCCACGCTGCTGCTGCTGTTTGCCCTGACGACGACGCCGGCGAAGGCGCAATTCGCCGGGTTCGGTGGGGGTGGAGGCGGCGACGACATGATGAAGCAGATGGCGCCGATGCTGGAAATGATGAAGGCCAAGATGGGCAAGCGCCGCTTCGGCTTGATGATGCAGACCGTGGGGCCGATGATGGGCCGCATGATGGAAGGCGGCGGTGGTGGTTTCGGCGGCATGATGGGCGGTGGTGGAATCCCCGGCGGCTACGGTGGCAGCTATGGCGGCTATGGCGGCGGCATGGCCCACGGCTATGGCGTCAACATGGGCGGCGTGGGCGGCGGCGACATCATGGGCATGCTCGGCGGCGCCGGCGGCAGCGAGATGATGAGCATGATTCCGCAACTGATGCGTATGGCCAATATGGGCGGCAGCCGTCACGGCCGAAAGCATCGGCGGCGCTGAGCTACGACAGCGCCGGGCGAGCCTTTGCAAGGGGGACGCGCTTCGGTCCCCACCGCGTCAGGATCACGCTGAGGCAGGACAGCAGGCCGAGCAGCATCATCGATGCGGCCGTCAGCATGAAAAAGTCCATAGCCGTGGCGTTGTGCGTCGACAGCCACCAGCCGCCGACGCCGATGAACACCAGCCGCGCGGTCTGCGCCAGCACGGGGCCGAGCACCTTGGCCGCGCCCTGCGATGAAAAATAGCAGGTCGTGGCAAGGCCGAGGAACGCATACATCGGCGCCGCCGTAGACAGATACTGCCGGCTTGCGGTGCGCACGCCCGCATTGTCGGTGAAGAGATTGACCCAGATGTCGGGGAAGATCGCGATCAAGGTCGCCAACGCTCCGACCCCGACAAAGGCCACGCCGCCCGCGATCCAGCAGATCCTGCGGGCCCGCGCGATGCGCTGCGCACCGATCGCCATGCCGACCATCGGCACGGTCGCGATGCCGACCGCAAAGGCGATCGACGTCAACATGAATTCGAGCCGCGCGCCGATGCCGTAACCGGCCAGGATCTCGGTGCCGAAACCCGCCAGCATGTAGGTGAAGATGCTGATCGTCAGCACCGATTGCAGCGGCGAGAAGCAGGCGATGGCGCCGACCTTGAGAATGTCGATGAACATCGCCCAGCGAATCCGCAGGCCGACGATCCTGGGAACGATGCGCGCGCGGCCGGAAAACAGATACCACGTCATCACGGAGATGCTGATGAGGTAAGCGATCAGCGAACCGGCGGCGACGCCCTGCATGCCGAATTGCGGGATCGGACCGAGACCGAGACCGAGCGTGCCGCCGAGAATGATCTGGCAGACGGCGGAAACCAGCATCAGCAGCGACGGCAGCTTCATGTTGCCGGTGCCGCGCAGGATGCCGGCCATCGTGTTCATCAGCCATGGCACGACGGCGCCGCCGAAGAATATCTGCGTGTAGCCGATCGCCTGCGCCAGCACGTTGCCGCGGCCGCCGAGCAGTTCCAGCAGCTTTGGGCCGAAGATCAGCATGCCCAGCATGAAGACGAGCCCGAAGCAGAGGCCGATCAGCAAGGCATGCGCGGCGAGCACCGACGCCCGCTCGGTATCACCGGCGCCTAGCGCGCGCGCGATCGCGGACGCCACGCCGCCGCCCATGGCGCCGCCCGACATCGTCATGGTCAGGATCACGCAGGGAAACACCAGCGCCATCGCGGCCAGCGATTCCACCCCGAGCCGGCCGATATAGGAGGTCTCGGCGATCACCACGCAGGTGCCGGCCGATAGCGCAATGACGTTGGGCCAGGCCAGCCACAGCAGCGTGCGCAGGATCGGACCATCGACCAGCGCATTCTTCGCCGGCGGCAGCGGTGGCGGCAGCGGGCGCTCTTCCTCGTCGACGGGAATTTCGGCAACGCCGATATCGGACATTTCTGCTCCCGCGCGCGAAAGGCAATCCTGAGATCGCGCGCCCATTCAATATTTTGGGCGCATTATCTCGCTGCGCCAGGATGTTTCCTAGCACGGCAGGCGCTGATTCCGCGTGCGCGAAACGCAATGGGGGCCTGCGCGATTGCAGGCGGGCGCACTCCCCTAGCCGATCGACCAGACGAACGGTGCCTTTCCGCCTGCCGGCGGCTTCAAATGCACGGGAATATGGCGGCCGCAGCCGGCTGCGAGGCCTTCGAACAATCCCTGCAGGACGCTGGCGCAGGCCGGGTGATAATCGCCGACATCGGCCATCAGCTTCCAGCTCTGCTGCCGGATTTCGAACGTGCCGTCGGACTCGCTGATCTCAACCGCATCATCCTGCGCCTCGAACAGCGCACGCAGGAAGCCAGCAAATTCCTTCGGCCCGCCGCGGCTCGCCCCAAGGTTTTGCGCGATCTCGTCGAAATATTGCATGCCGATCAGCTTGCCGGTGAGGTGCAATAGATATCGGGCGTCCTCCGGGCCGAAGCATTGCACCATCACGGGAGCCGCGGTCTTCACATATTCCATGGCGTAGTTGCGATAGGCCTTTTCCAGCCGCGGCTTCGGCCAGCTTGCAACAGGCAATGCCGGCGCGGTGGCGGGATCGAAGCGCGGCGCTTCGAGATGCCGCGCGAACACCATCCGCGCATCGAGGTCGAGCGGATGATCGTATTCGCAGTAATAGCCTTCGAGGCCGTCCTGGCCGTCGACGCTTTGCTTGGTACAGACGAAGCCGAGATTGAGATTGCCGAGCGCCACGCCGTTATTGCCGTGCCAGCCCCGCAGCATCGCGCGCGACACTTCGCCGGGCACGCCGCAAATCGCGGTGCCCCTCCAGATCCAGCGCGGCGGCGGATAACGGATCCAGGCCTTGCGATCGGTCTCGTACATGTATTCGACATGGACGCCGCCGATCCAGTTCGAGAGATAGTGATACTGCGCAGCCGCGACCGCCGGCGGCAGATGGCTGAGCCCGAGTTTTTCCAGCCCCGGCAGGAAGCGCTCCTGCTGCTGGCGGCGAAACACCCGGAACACGAATTCGGCGGCATCCGCCGTGCCGCGGCGCGAGACCACGGTGAGAACGAGGCCGGTGAAATACGCGTGATAGAGATCAGCGATGCTGCGCCACTTCGCCCATTGCGCTTGCTGCGCGGGGTCATCCTTCGCCTCGGTCATCGCCATCCCGGTTCCCTTTTCTTTCCGCACGCAGGGTTGCGGTTCAATTCACGCGAATTTCATGGCAGGCGCCGCGAACAATGGCCGGCTTTCCGCATTGGTGGAGCGATATGCACCGCATTGTACATCGATATGCAAGGAGCCGTCATGCATAGCCACCTTCGGCTGGCGCTATGTCTGGGAGCGCTGGCGCTTCCTCTCGCCGCCTGTAACGAACAGGCCCCATCAGGCTCCGCCGAACAGACCTATGGTCCCTCGCCCCAGTTGCCGGCGCCGCAGACCTCGTGGATACCGACCGTCAACATCGCCACTGCCAAGGGCTGGCCCGAAGGCAGCAAGCCGACCGCCGGCAACGGCATGGCGGTGAATGCGTTCGCCAGCGGGCTCGAGCATCCGCGCACGGTCTACGTGCTGCCAAATGGCGACGTGCTGGTGGCCGAGTCCAACGCCCCACCGAAACCGGACGGCGGGGGCATCAAAGGCTTCTTCTTCAAGTGGGCGCAGAGCCGGGCCGGCGCCGGCGTGCCGAGCGCGAACCGCATCACGCTGTTGCGCGACTCAGATGGCGATGGCGTCGCCGAAACCCGCAGCATCTTCCTCAGCGGGCTGAACTCGCCGTTCGGCATGGTGCTGGTCGGCGAGGAGTTCTATGTCGCCAATACCGACGCGATCATGAAATTTCCCTATCAGACCGGCGTCACCAGAATCACCGCAGCGGGTGAGAAGCTCACCGACCTGCCCGCGGGCACGCTCAATCATCACTGGACCAAGGACCTCGCCGCCAGCCGCGACGGATCGAAGCTTTATGCGACCGTCGGCTCCAACAGCAACATCGGCGAGAACGGCATCGAGGCCGAGAAGGATCGCGCCGCCGTATTGGAGGTCGATCGCGCCAGTGGCACATGGCGGGTGTTTGCCTCAGGCCTGCGCAATCCGAACGCACCTGCTTGGAATCCGCACACCGGCGAACTTTGGGTGGTCGTCAACGAGCGCGATGAACTCGGCAACGATCTGGTGCCTGACTACATGACCTCGGTAAAGGACGGCGCGTTCTATGGCTGGCCCTACAGCTATTTCGGTGATCGCGTCGATACGCGCGTCGAGCCGCGGCGTCCCGATATGGTCGCCAAAGCAATGGCACCGGACTACGCACTCGGCGCGCATACCGCTTCGCTCGGGCTCGAGTTCAACACCGGCAATCTGTTTCCGCAAGCGATGGCGGGTGGCGCGTTCATCGGCCAGCACGGCTCGTGGAATCGCAAGCCGCGCGCCGGCTACAGGGTGATCTTCGTGTCGTTCGAGGGCGGCAAGCCTTCCGGCAAGCCGCAGGACGTGCTGACCGGCTTTGTCAGTGATGACGGTGAAGCCCGCGGACGTCCGGTCGGCGTGCGGTTAGACAAGCAGGGCGCGCTATTGGTGGCCGACGACGTCGGCAACACGGTATGGCGTGTGACGCCTGCGATGACGTCGGCGGCGAGGTAGGCACCAACCACCGTCATTGCGAGCGAAGCGAAGCAATCCATCTTTGCTCGGGAACGTGGATTGCTTCGTCGCTGCGCTCCTCGCAATGACGAGGTGAGAATCACACCCTGAAATGCTTGCTCAGTTTCAGGCCCTGGGCCTGATAGTTCGAGCCGATGCGCTGGCCGTACATGGCATGGGGCCGCGCCAGCATTTTTTCATAGACCAGGCGGCCGACGATCTGGCCGTGCTCGAGGATGAACGGCACTTCGCGTGAGCGCACTTCGAGCACCGCGCGCGAGCCCTGCCCGCCGGCGCCGGCATAGCCGAAGCCGGGATCGAAGAAGCCGGCATAATGGACGCGGAATTCGCCGACCAGAGGATCGAACGGCACCATCTCGGCGGCGTAATCCGGCGGGATCTGCACCGCCTCCTTGGAGGCGAGGATATAGAACTCGCCGGGATCGAGGATCAGGCTGCCGTCCGGGCGCGCCGCGATCGGCTCCCAGAATTCATCGACCGCATAGCCGCCGCGGCGGTCGACATCGACCACGCCGGTGTGGCGCTTGGCGCGGTAGCCGACAAAGCCGCCGGAATTCGCGCCGCTTAGATCGACGCTCAGCGCCACGCCATTGGCGAGATCGGCGTCGTCGATATCGACCAGCCGCTCGGCCTCATGCAGCGCGTCGAGCTCGTCCGCATTGAGGATGGCGTCGCCGGTGCGGAAGCGCACTTGGCTAAGCCGCGATCCCTCGCGCAGCAGCACCGGAAACGTCTTCGGGCTGATCTCGGCATAGAGCGGCCCGTGGTAGCCGGCGCCGATCATGTCGAAGCGGCGGGTACCGTCAGCGATCACGCGGGTGAAGACGTCGAGCCGCCCGGTCGAGCTTTTGGGGTTGGCGGCGGCGACGATCTCCGGCGGCAGCGCGAGGCTCTCCAGCAGCGGCACGATGTAGACGCAATTGGTTTCCAGCACCGCCCCGTCAGTGAGGTCGATCTCGTGCAGTTTCAGTTCGTCGATACGCTCGGCCACCGTCGCACCCGGCCCCGGCAGGAAGCTCGCGCGCACCCGGTAGGCGATATCGCCGAGCCGCAGATCGAGGCTCGCGGGCTGGATCTGGCTCTCGACAAAGGGATAGGCCGGCAGGATCAGGCCCGCATCCGCCATCGCCGCGATCATGCGGTCGGGCAGAATTCCGTTGGCGTCGGGCGGCAGCGTGAAAGGCACGGCGGTCCTCAAGGGAGCCCGGGAAGGATGACCCGAATGTCATCCAAACCTCATAAATATGGGCATTTAGGGGTTATCCGATGGCCGGCTTGACGAAAAGGGCGCGAGGGAATATCAGCATGACTTATCCCGTGGTGATTTGAGCCGGCCGGCTTGCAGCCACGTTAAATAAGTCGCTAAACAGGCCGGGGACACGTGTGATCCCGGCCTGTGGAAATTTTTCCAGGCCGGTTTTTTGTGACCATTTTCAATGGTGGTCGCGACGGAGGTCACATGCCTGAGGCTAAGTCTACCACCCGCTATCGTCCCGAAACCCGCATGGTCCATGGCGGCACGCTACGCTCGCAGTTCGGCGAGACGTCCGAGGCGCTGTTCCTCACCCAGGGCTACGTCTACGACAGCGCGGAGCAGTGCGAGGCCCGTTTCAAGGGCGAGGAGCCCGGCTTCATCTATTCGCGCTATTCCAATCCGACGATCGAGATGTTCGAGCGCCGCATGATCCAGCTCGAGGGCGCGGAAGCCGCGCGCTCGACCGCGACCGGCATGGCCGCGGTGGCGACCGCTATCCTCGCACCGCTCCGGGCCGGCGACCACGTGGTCGCTTCGAAAGCTCTGTTCGGCTCCTGCCTTTACGTGGTGCAGGATCTCTTGCCGCGCTACGGGATCGAGACGACGCTGGTCGACGGTCTCGATCTCGACCAGTGGCAGCGCGCGTTGCGCCCGAACACCAAGTCCTTCTTCCTGGAGAGCCCGACCAATCCGACGCTCGACGTGCTCGACATCCCGGCGATTGCCGAGATCGCGCACAGTGGCGGCGCACGATTGATCGTGGACAATGTGTTCGCCACGCCGATCTGGCAGAGCCCGCTTTCGCTTGGCGCCGACGTCGTTGTCTACTCCGCCACCAAGCATATCGACGGTCAGGGCCGCTGCCTCGGCGGCATCATCCTGGCCTCGGAAGCGTTCGTCGCCGAGCACCTCCATAACTTCATGCGCCATACCGGCCCGTCGATGTCGCCGTTCAACGCCTGGGTCCTGCTGAAGGGACTGGAGACGCTGGCGGTACGGGTGCGCGCGCAGACCGAGACCGCCGGCAAGGTGGCCGATGCGCTGGCGAAGCATCCGAAGATCTCGCGGCTGATCTATCCCGGGCGATCAGATCATCCGCAGGCCGAACTGGTGAAGCGGCAGATGCGCGCCGGCTCGACCCTGGTCGGCTTCGAGGTCAAGGGTGGCAAGCAGGCCGCGTTCCGCTGCCTCAACGCGTTGCAGATCTCGCGGATCTCGAACAATCTCGGCGACGCCAAGAGCCTCGTCACCCATCCGCCGACCACGACGCACCAGCGGCTGACGCCGGAGGCGCGCGCCGAGCTCGGCATCAGCGAAGGCTTCATTCGCTTCTCCGCCGGACTCGAGCATGCGGATGACCTGATCGAGGATTTTGCGCAGGCGCTGGAGAAGGCGTGAGCTGATTGCCACCAACACCATCGTCGTCCCGGCCTTGAGCCGGGACCCATAACCACAGGACGTTGTGAGTCAAGGAAGTGGTCGACCACCGTGTTTAATCAGCACGGCCGCGGCGTGGGTCCCGGCTCAAGGCCGGGACGACGGCGGTGTGTAACGGCAACAGCCGTAATCACATCGGCCGATAGGTCCGCACGTCGGACGGCACGTTGACGCCGAGCTTGATCTGGCCGACCGAGCGGATGATATCGTCGCCGAGCAGTTGCGCGAAGCAGGCGTAGCCCCAGTCGCTCATGTGTAGGCCGTCGGCGATGACGAAATTGTCCATCGGGATCGCCTGCTTCTCGTGCCAGTCGCGCATCACCTCGAAGCGCGGGAAGATGCCGACCTTGCGCAGTTCGGCGACCTTGCCCAGCAAATTGATCATCTTGCCCGCGCTCTCCGCGCGTTCGTTGACCCGCGGCGAATATTGCAGATCGATCAGCACCAGATCGGCGCCAGCCGCCTGAATGCGCGCGACACCGTCTTCCACGAGCTTGATGGTTTCGGCCGGATCGAGATTGCGCAGCACGGCGTTGGTGCCGACCTGCCAGATCACCAGGTCCGGATGCATGTCGATGACCGAGGTCTGCAGCCGCTTCATCATCTCAGGCGCGTCCTCGCCGCCCTGGCCGCGGTTGATCACGGTGATGTCGGCGGTCGGGTATTGCCGGTGCAGCTGCGCCGCGAGGCGGTTGGGATAGTTGAATTCCGGCGAGGTCGCGCCAAAACCCGCGGTCGACGACGATCCGAACGCGATGATCACCACCGGCTCGCCCGCGGCGAGCTTGCCCGCGACACGCGGCAGCGATCCCATCTTTTTGGCGCCACCCTTCGGCGGCAGGCAGGGAACGCGGCTGAAAATGTCGGCGGCGGATTTCGCGACCTCCTTGGCCTTGTCGATCGCCTTGCCGGTGACGCTCCTCTGCGCCGCCGGGCTGGACGGCTCGGTGGCCGCCACGCTGCCCGCACCCGTGGTCGGCGCCGCCGGCGGTTTGGCGGCTTCAGATTTGGCCGTGTCGGATAACGTCGCCTGCTGGGCGGTCTGGGTCGCCTGCGCCTGCGCTCGCGCCTGCAAAACGGACGCCGGCATCAGCAGTACCGTCGCTGCGATGGCGAGCGCTGCCAGCGATGCAGACGGGAAAAAAGGGCAGTAACGACTCATTTACGCTAGTTCCTCAATTCTGCTGGGCCGGGTTCACATGCGCCGCGTCGATCACGAATTTCGACAGCGCGCGGCCGAGGCAATCATGCACCCGCTTGGCCAGGTCAGGGCCATGCGACGTGGTGGACAGGTCGAAATCTCCGGCGTCGCTCCAGTGCCGCATCATGGCGAAGCGGTCGAACAAGGGAATGTCGTGCTGCTGCGCCACCACGCGCATATTATCCAGATAGGGCGGCGCGGAAATCATCGTTTCAGTGCGCGGGCTGTATTGCAGATTCATCAGGATCACGTCGGTACCCGCCTTCTGCAACGCAGCAACGCCCTCTTCGACACCGGCGCGGAAATCATCGGGATCGATCGATCGGATAGCATCGTAGGTGCCGGTCTGCCAGATAACCAAAGTAGGCTTCTTTAGCTCGGCCAGCTTAACAAGTCCGCCAGCGACCTCTTCGGCCGTCTTCTTGACCTGTAGTTCTACGGATACGTTCACGGCGACCTTCGGCAGCGCCTCCTTCAACATCGCCTGCAGCCGGCCGGGATAGGCGCTGGGTTCGGACGACGGAATGCTCGACGACCGGCTGCCCACCACCAGAATGTCCAGCCGGCGGTCGCCGGCAATGGCCGTCTCGACCTTAGGCAGCTTACTCTCGGACGTCAGCAGATAGGCCGGAACCTCGCAATTGGCGGGGGCATCCTCGGCGCGCACGGGGGCTGCGGCCAGCAAGCCGGCAATCAAGGTCAGCCCCAGGATCATCACCGGGTTGGACTTCATCAGCCCCCTCCCGCCATATCGGCGTTGCCAACAGCGCCTTTTTTCTTGGCATTCTTGTCTGCGGAATTCTTGTACCACGAAATGACCCACGCCATGCCGGACATGATGAGGATTCCGACGACGCTGATCAGGAAGTGCATGCCCGCTCCACCGGAGATTTCGGCCAGCACGAAATGCCCCGCAAAGGCGAGGAAGACGCCGAGGCAGAATATCTCAAGCGAATGCTGCCCGCACAGGATCAATGGTCGCAGCCAGGGCGATTTCAACCCCGGCCAGTCCTTGCGCAGGAAGCGCACCGTGATCGCCGCCAGTGCCAGGAAGTGCGCGAAGCGCAGCACATCCAGATCGGTCTTGCTGATCGGGTACATCCACTGTTCGAGGTGCTTCGGCATCAAAAAATTCAACTGCGGAAGATGCCAGGTCAGCGTAACGAAGAAGGCGGCCAGCAGATAGGCAAAGCAGATCCACATTGTGATCGGCGAGGAGAGTATCGCCGACATCCGCACCGCGCCGCCGAGCGCGCACCAGGCGCCGAACGTAAACAGCAATTGCCACGCGAACGGATTGAAGAACCAGGTGCCGTTCGGATAGGCCGACAGGTACAGATCGAACTGCCAGGTCGCCGCGTAGAGCGCCACCGACAGCCCCAGCGAGACGTCGGGCCGCCACTTCATCAGCCACAGGATGATCGGCAGGAACAGCATCAGCACGATATAGAGCGGCAGCACATCCATGTTGACGGGGCGGAATCTCAGCAGCAAGGCCTGGATGATCGTGACATCCGGCTGCTTGAGGAAATCCATGATCCCCATTTCTTCCGAATACAGCGGGTTGTTGAAATTGGTTGCGACGTAGGAAATCTCCGCCAGGAAGATCGTGAACAGGAACACATGCGCCACGTAGATCTGCCAGACCCGCCGCATGATGCGGGCGGTGGCGATCACGAAGCCGGATTCCAGCATGGCGCGGCCATACACGAACGCTGCGGTATAGCCGGAGATGAAAATGAAGATCTCGGTGGCGTCGGAAAAGCCGTAATTGCGGATCGTGAACCAGGTCAGGATGTTCGCCGGCAAATGATCGATGAAGATCAGCCACAGCGCCAGCCCGCGAAACAGATCGAGCCGCAATTCGCGCTCGCCGGCCGCCGGCAGCGTGATCGCCGGCGCGGAGGTGGCGGCCGCGTCACTCGCGGACGGTCCGGCAATCTGATCGGCAATGGACGACATCGGGCACCGTTTTGGCAGCGAATCTACGCAAATTGCACGGCCGTAAGGATAATATCGGCCCGCAAGCACGCAATACAAGCAAGATACGGGGTCGGAACCGCGCGGGTGCGCCTTAGGGCGAAACTATGTTGAAACGAGGATGGAGTACCTCGACAGCCCGCCCCCGCCGGCTGGCCGGCGATTGGTTCCACCGCCTTTCTTCGCTATGCTGCGCATCAGGATTCTGGAAGCTTTTCATCATGTACCGCGCCGTCACCCGTCTGATCGAAGTCACCGTCGAACCGAACTTCATGCCGGAGCGGTCGTCGGTCGATAAGGGCCAGTATTTCTGGTCCTACACCATCGTCATCACCAATTCCGGCAACGAGACGGTGCAGCTGCGGACGCGGCACTGGATCATCACCGACGCCACCGGCCGCAAGCAGGAAGTCCGCGGCGAAGGCGTGGTCGGCGAGCAACCGGTGCTGGCCCCCGGCGAACGCTTCGAATACACCTCCGGCGTACCGCTCCCCACCGCATCCGGCTTCATGACCGGGCGCTATCAGATGGTCAACGAAAGCGGCGAGAAATTCGAGATCGATGTGCCGACATTTTCGCTGGATAGCCCTGACAACAAGCGGGTGTTGAATTAGGGGCGAGAGGCGCATTGCGCTCCCTCCACGCGTCGTCCCGGCCTTGGGCCGGGACCCATACCGCGTGACCTCTCGATGAGGCTCGGTCGCAGAGACCTTTCGCAAAACTTCTTCCTGTGGCTATGGGTCCCGGCTCAAGGCCGGGACGACAGCGTGTTTGTTGCTGCACTGTACTGAACACACCTTCGCGTTCTCGCGACGCATTGCGCCCGAGCTTTGCCAGAAATTCCTTGCCCTCGAAATATGAGGGCGCAGGGAAGACCGGGTGCGCGCTGCACCCGCGGTCCCGTGTGCGGTTAGCACTAAAAAGGCTGCACACGAGCATACAGGGCAGCGGAGAACACCCGGCCTTCCCTGCGCAATGGCTTTACGGCTTATGCCGTGC
>NZ_JAFCMC010000037.1:0-68914 GCF_018130085.1 Bradyrhizobium sp. AUGA SZCCT0169
CATATGGATGCAAGCGATCCGATCAGACCGTCAAAAAACTCTTGTGGCACGGGGGCCGTCCACATATGGGTCCCGGCTCAAGGCCGGGACGACGAGTGGCCGGGACGACAGCAACGCGCTACTCCGCCGCCTCGATCCATTCCGCCGCCCCGCGCCACAGCGTGTCGCGATGCTCGGGGCGGAAGAAACCAAAATGGCCGATCCGGCTGGCGCCGGTGTCCTTTGGCGTCACCGTGATGATCTCGGGTTTGGCGGCCGTAAATCCCGAGCACAGCAACTCCACCGCCGGCCGCGTCGCCCAGCGATCGTCAGACATGCACAGCGCGCGCAACGCGCCTTTGTAGTTCGGAAAATTTTGCAAGGCCGCCAGATTCTTGTCGTCGAACATGTAGCGCGGGCTCATCACCCAGGAGACCCATTGCAGGAACACATCCTTCGGCATGTCCATGCCGAGCCCGAGCCAGCCCGGCGTGTAGCCGAACGCGCGGGTGAGGGGGACCGCGGCATTGAGCATCGCATAGACGCGATAGCGCTCGGGCACCGCGATCAGTTTCCAGGTGCCGGCTTGTGCTGCGATGAACAGCGCGCGCGAGATCTCGGTGTTGTTGGGCAGCAGGCCCAGCGCCTGGCCGCCAAAGGAATGCCCGACATAGGCAAACGGCAGCGCCTTGTAGCGCTCACGCATCCAGGCCACCGCGGAGGTCACATCCTGCGCGGCCCAGTCCGACATCGAGGCCTTGAAGCCGACCAGCGATTTCGGCTGGTTGTAGCCGGTCATCGATTTCTGCCTGCTACCGCCGGTGCCGCGGTAGTCATAGGTCAGCACCGCGCAGCCGCGCTTGGCGAGGTAGCCGGCAAAGCCGCGATAGACCTTGCGGTGGACCGCGGTCGCCGAATTGATCAGCACGGCGTGGCGCTTGGTCCCGCGCGGCAAAAACAGCGTCGCCCCCAGCGGATAGCCATCCGCCGCGGGAAGCGTGATATCGTCGATGAATACGTCGTCCAGCCCCAGCTCGGCCACCCGCGATTTCCTTCCTCGCTTTTCGCGATTTGGCCCTAACAAATGCGAATTCGGCTTTTGCTGCAAGGGCTTGACTGGACAGGTGGAAATCTAATGGCGGTTGGCCATCGCCCTGTGTATAACCCGGCCCTTCGTAACCGCGGGTAAGTCGCGGTTTTTGCTCAGGAGTTAACGTCATGTCCGAGCGGTGGACACCCGATAGCTGGCGCGCCAAACCGGTGCTGCAGGTGCCCGATTATCCCGATGCCAAGGTGTTGGCTGATGTCGAGGCGCAGTTGGCTACCTTTCCGCCGCTGGTGTTCGCCGGTGAAGCCCGCAATCTGAAGAAGTCGCTGGCGCGCGTCGCCGCCGGCGAAGCCTTCCTGCTGCAGGGCGGCGATTGCGCCGAGAGCTTTGCCGAGCACGGCGCCAACAACATCCGCGACTTTTTCCGCGTGCTGCTGCAGATGGCCGTCGTTCTCACCTATGCCGGCGCGCTGCCGGTCGTGAAGGTCGGCCGCATCGCCGGACAGTTCGCAAAACCGCGCTCGTCGAACACCGAGAAGATTAATGGCGTCGAGCTGCCGAGCTATCGCGGCGACATCATCAACGACATCGCGTTCACGCCCGAGGCGCGCATCCCCGATCCGCAGCGCCAGCTGATGGCCTATCGGCAGTCGGCGGCGACGCTCAACCTGCTCCGTGCGTTCGCGACCGGCGGCTTTGCCAATCTCGGCAGCGTGCATCAGTGGATGCTGGGCTTCCTGAAGGATTCGCCACAGTCACGCCGCTACAAGGAACTGGCCGACCGTATCTCGGACGCGCTGAATTTCATGCGCGCCTGCGGCCTCGATCTCGAGAGCCATCCCGAGCTTCGCGCCACCGATTTCTACACCAGCCACGAGGCGCTGCTGCTGGGCTACGAGCAGGCCTTTACCCGCGTCGATTCCACCACCGGCGACTGGTACGCGACCTCCGGCCACTTCATCTGGATCGGCGACCGCACCCGCCAGCTCGACCACGGCCATGTCGAATATTTCCGCGGCATCAAGAACCCGATCGGCCTGAAATGCGGCCCGTCGCTCAAGCCCGATGAACTGCTGAAGCTGATCGACATCCTCAATCCGGACAACGAGCCCGGACGGCTGACGCTGATCAACCGCTTCGGCTCGGACAAGGTCGGCGATCATCTGGCGCCGTTGATCCGCAGCGTGCAGCGGGAAGGGCGCGTCGTGGTCTGGTCGTGCGATCCGATGCACGGCAATACCATCAGCTCGAATTCGGGCTACAAGACCCGCCCGTTCGACCGGATATTGTCGGAAGTGAAATCGTTCTTCGCCATCCATCAGGCGGAAGGCACCCACGCGGGCGGCATTCACCTGGAAATGACCGGGCAGGACGTCACCGAGTGCATTGGCGGTGCCCGCGCCATCACCGACGAGGATCTCAACGACCGCTATCACACGGTCTGCGATCCCCGTCTGAACGCCGAACAATCGATCGACATGGCCTTCTTGATCGCCGAACTGCTCAAGCAGGAACGCGCCGGCAAGGTCAAACCGATACCGGCTGCAGCGGGTTTCTGACTTGCTGCGACTCTGGCGCGCCACGATTAACACGCGTAACGGCCTCGCTTTTGCGATCCGCTCGGAGCAGGCCGTCCGCGAGGAACTGTTTGCGCTGGCGCTGTCGGTGCCGCTGGCCTGGCTGGTCGGCGCCAGCGTGATGCGCCGGGTCGAACTGGTCGCGGCGGTGGCGTTCGTCCTCGTCGTCGAGATTCTCAACACCGCGATCGAAAAGCTCGCCGACCGGCTCACCACCGACCATGATCCGCAGATCGGGCGGGTCAAGGACATGGGATCGGCCGCGGTCGGCGTGGCGCTGTTGATGTCCGGCGCGTTCTGGCTGTTTGCCATCGCCGAACGCATAGGCGCGTTCTAAAGGCGGCGATTGAAGTTTCGGCGTGTGCAGGGCACCATTGGCATATGAGCGAACCGAAGTTCACAATTACGCTGGCGCAGTTGAACCCGACCGTTGGCGATGTCCCCGGCAACGCCGCGAAAGCGCGCGCCGCGCGTGAGCAGGCGAAAGCCGACGGCGCTGATCTGCTGGTGCTGCCGGAATTGTTCATCACCGGCTATCCGCCGGAAGACCTGGTGCTGAAACCGGCGTTCCAGGCGGCCTGCCGCTCCGCGATCGAGGAACTGGCACGCGAGACCGCGGGTGGTGGTCCGGCGGTCCTGATCGGCACGCCCTGGGTCGAGGACGGCAAGCTCTATAACGCCTGCGCGCTGCTTGACGACGGCCGCATCGCCGCGCTGCGTTTCAAGGCCAATCTGCCGAACTACGGCGTGTTCGACGAAAAGCGCCTGTTCGCTCGCGGTCCCGCCGCGGGGCCGGTGACGGTGAAGGGAGTCCGGGTCGGCGTCCCCATCTGCGAGGACATCTGGCTCGAAGAGTCCGAGGAATATGAAAACGTCGTCGAGTGCCTGGCCGAGACCGGCGCGGAAATTCTGGTGGTGCCGAACGGCTCGCCATATGCCCGCGACAAGAACGATCTGCGGCTGTCGATCGCGGTCGCCCGTGTCACCGAGAGCGGGTTGCCGCTGGTGTATCTGAACCAGATCGGCGGGCAGGATGAACTGGTGTTCGACGGCGCATCGTTCGCGCTCAATGCCGACCTTTCGGTCGCGACGCAAATGCCGGCGTTCGAGGAAAACATCACGACGCTGGTTTGGACCAAGGGCGCCGACGGCTGGCGCTGTAATGGACCGGTAGTGCCCCTAATCGAGGGCGACAAGGGCGATTACGCGGCGTGCGTTCTCGGCCTGCGCGACTACGTCCGCAAGAATGGCTTTCCCGGCGTGCTGCTCGGCGTTTCCGGCGGCATCGACTCGGCCTTGTGTGCGGCGATCGCGGTTGATGCGCTCGGTGCGGAGCGCGTCCGCGGCGTGATGCTGCCGTTCAGGTTCACAGCGCAGGTGTCGCTCGACGATGCGGCAAAACTCGCCACCGCGCTGGGCTTCCGCTACGAGGTGTTGCCGATCGCGGACGCCGTGAACGGGTTCGAGAAGATTCTGTCCGGCACCTTCGCCGGGCTACCGCGCGACATCACCGAGGAAAACCTGCAGGCGCGCACCCGCGGCACGCTGCTGATGGCGATATCGAACAAGACCGGCGCGATGGTGGTCACGACCGGCAACAAGTCGGAAATGTCGGTCGGCTACGCCACGCTCTATGGCGACATGAACGGCGGCTTCAACCCGATCAAGGACATCTACAAGACCGAAGTGTTCCGCCTGTCGAGCCTGCGCAATGAATGGAAGCCGGAAGGCGCGCTCGGACCGTCGGGCGAGGTCATTCCGGTCAACATCATCGTCCGCCCGCCGACCGCCGAATTGCGCGAGAACCAGACCGACCAGGATTCGCTGCCGCCCTACGAGATACTCGACGGCATCCTGGAACGGCTGGTCGAGCGCGAGGAGCCGCTGGCCTCGATCATCGCTGCGGGCTACCCGGCCGATGTGGTGACGCGGATCGACCGCCTGCTCAACATCGCCGAATACAAGCGCCGCCAGGCGGCGCCGGGGGTCAAGGTCACCGAGAAGAATTTCGGCCGCGACCGCCGCTATCCCATCACCAACCGTTTTCGCGACAACGGCAAGGCGTTGCCGGCACCCGACGAAAAACTGGTCGCCCGCGCGGGGCGCGCCTCGGCTGATGTGTTCGACGGGTAGAGCGTTTTCGAGCGAAGTGGACACCGGTTCGCGTGAAGAAAACGCGTCAAAACAAGAATCTATTGTTTCGGCGGGATGAAGGTCGGCCCGACGGTGCGGATCGGCTTCTTCTCGTCCGTCGCGCCGGTTGAATTCGGCGCAGGAGCCGTTGTTTCCGGTGCGGCGGGAGCCGGCGCGGCGGCCGTCGTGCCTGCGGGTGCCGTTCCCTTCTTGGCGACGGGGGCCGTCTTCTGCTGAGGCATCGCGCGCTGCTGCATCCGCTTCGCGCTCTCTTCTGTGACGATGATGTCGCCCTGCTGTTCGGCGGCGGCTTTCTCGTCGATCGATTTCAGCGCATCCGACCAGGTCTGGCCCGCGGCCTTGCAGGCGCACGACGGGTTGAACTCGGTGCGGAATTTGAACGCATTGGGCAGCGACGAGTAAGGCTGGCCGCTGACCGAGACCGCCTGGTTGATGTCTTCGCCGGGATTACGATAGGTGAACAGCGATGCTTCCGTTGCCGGGCACAGCGCCTTGCAGGTCCTCTCATCGTCCTGGAAGCGCGCCTGGTAGGTGGCGAACGAGACCGGGAAATAGGCGCCGTCGCAGGTGCGCACGCACACCGTCCGGAACGTGCCGGATGGCGCACCGAGATCGGCGCTCGGCGGAGGGATGGTGTTGTTGCCGAACAGGTTGTCGATGAAGCTGCCCCCGTTGCGCGCGGCAGCGGCGTATTGCGGGCCGCAATTGTTCTGCGCGAGCGCCGTCAGCACCGAACGGCGCTGGTTTTCGCGGTCGGCGCCGCCGATGCCACCTGAGCGCAACCGCTCGAGGCTGGTCGTCATCTGCTCGAGATTGGCGCGCATCTGCTGGATCTGGTTATTAACCGGTCCGCATTGTGCGGACTGGCCGTTGAACAGCGAGAAGAAGCCGGAACTTTCGCAGCCCATCCGCTTCGCTTGCATCGTGACGCGGTCAAGCTCGGCCTGCTGTTTGGTCGCCGCTTCCTGATAGCGGCGGATTTGCTCTTCCTTGGCAGGATCGCCGCCGCTGGCACCGCGGTCGACGGCCGCCAATTGTCCTTCAAGGCGGATGCAGATCGGGTTGGCTTGCGCGCCCTGTTGCTGGGGAGGCGGAGCTGCTCCGGGGGGCATTTGTGCGAGCGCGTCCATATTCGATGGCGCGGGATCGGCTTGTGCGATCGCAGCCGAACTCGTCCCGGCGATGCCAGCAAGCAGCACGGCGCAGGTCAAAATCCACCGGGAGAAGGGAGCAGTCAGCGTCAGGGGCATATCCAGCCATCGATAACGAATCCGCGCGGCTTTATAGCCGAAAAGGCGCGGCCAAGGCGGCACGGTGCGGCCGAGGCCGCATCTGATAGCTGCTTCTCGGGGCAGCGTCACGTCGTTTCCGCGGCGCCGGTGTGGCAATGCAGCAACGGCCCGCCGCGTCGATCCGGTTCAGCGCTGGCAGGTAATGGCGACGTATTCGTCGCAGCGGCTGCCGCTACATTTGTCGTTTCCGTCCCTCGGTACCGATCCGGTGATTTCATCGGGATCGACGCGGCGGTAGGCGGTTGCGGAAGCAAATTCGCGTGATTGGCAGTAGGAGCGGGCGGCATGGGCGCCGCATTTGTCGCCCTTGGCGAGGCACTGGTCGATGCCGTAGCCGTCGGCCTGATTGGCAATGATGAAAACGCGGCTGTCGCCATAAGCGGCCGAGGCGGTGAGCAGGAATGCGCTGGTAAAAAATGCTGCTGAAATTCGCATGGGGGCACCCAATAAGGAAAAGGGATCGCCCCTCTCAGATAAGCCCAAAGTCTTAATAATGATTAACCATGAGCCCGTCGCCGGGCGTCCCGCGACGAATTTGGTTCAAAAACGGCCGCAGGCGGCCCTTGACGGCATCCCCCGGGCTGGGACATGGTGGAACCATGAACGGTTTCCTCGCCATCTGCAGCATTTGCCGCGAGATTATTAGCTAGCGATTCGCTGGCTGAGGCCGTCTTTTCTCAAAATGAGATCACTGGACGCCCGGCCGCAAGGTACGGGATTCCCATGCAACTACGCCTCTACGATACGTTGACCAAGGAGAAGCGGCCGTTCACGCCGCTCGATTCCGATAATGTCCGCATGTATGCCTGCGGACCGACGGTCTATGACTTCGCCCATATCGGCAACGGTCGCGCCGCGATCGTGTTCGACGTGCTGTTTCGCGTGTTGCGCCATCGTTATGGCGCCGATCATGTGACCTATGTACGCAACATCACCGACGTCGACGACAAGATCAACGTGCGCGCCGCGCGCGACTATCCCGGCGTGCCGCTGAACGACGCGATCCGCAAGGTCACGGAAACCACCTATCAGCAGTATCAGGACGACGTCACCGCACTCGGCTGCTTGGCGCCGACCGTGCAGCCGCGCGCGACCGAACATATCCCGGAGATGCGGGCGATCATCGAGAGACTGGTTGCCGGCGGGTTTGCCTATGCCGCCGAAGACCACGTGCTGTTCTCGCCGCAGGCTATGAATGCCGCAAATTCGGTGATGCCGCGCTATGGCGCGTTGTCGAGGCGCTCGCTCGACGAGATGATCGCCGGCGCACGCGTCGACGTCGCGCCCTACAAGCGCGATAACACCGACTTCGTGCTGTGGAAGCCGTCCAAACCGGGCGAGCCGTCGTGGCCGTCGCCGGCCGGTATCACCGTGGAAGGCCGCCCGGGCTGGCACATCGAATGCTCGGCGATGGCCTGGAAACATCTTGGCGAGAAGTTCGACATCCATGGCGGCGGCATCGACCTGGTGTTTCCGCATCATGAGAACGAACTGGCGCAGACCTGCTGCGCCTTTCATTCCGACCGCATGGCAAATGTCTGGATGCACAACGGCTTCCTGCAGCTCGAGAGCGAGAAGATGTCGAAATCAACAGGCAACTTCTTCACGATCCGCGAGATGCTGGCCGATTGGCCGGGCGAGGTGCTGCGCTTGAGCATGCTCAAGACGCATTACCGCTCGCCGCTCGACTGGACCACCAAGGGGGCGGAAGAAAGCGCCAGGACGCTGGACGATTGGTACGCCATCGCAGCCGACGCCGACGCCGGTGAGCCGTCGCCGGCCCTGACCGAAGCGCTCTATGATGACCTCAACACGGCGCAGGCCATGGCCGTCTTGCACGGCCTGCGCAACGCAGCAGCGTCCGGGGGGGAGCGCGAACGCGGCGAGTTTGCCGCGTCCCTTCGGCTGCTCGGTTTCCTGTCCGTGAGCGCGGCCGACTGGAAGGGACGCAAACAGCAGGCGAGCGGCATCGATGCAGGGCAGGTCGATCGGCTGCTCGCCGACCGCGCCGCCGCGCGGGCGCGAAAGGACTTCAAGGAGTCCGATCGGATCCGTGACGAACTCGCCGCCATGGGTGTCGTCATCAAGGACGGCAAGGACGCCGATGGCAAACCCGTGACAACCTGGGAGATTGCGTGATGACCAGACCCGATACGCCTTTCCCAAAACACTGGCGCTACTACATCTTCATCAAATGGGCTGTCATCGTTGCGGCGGTCGTGCTCGTGCTGAGATTGTTCGGAGTGTTTTGACGCAATGGGACAGTCGTTGCCCAAACCCGCACTACGGCCGTTTCTTGCGGCGGATACCCCCGTTGTGGCGGCGATCTTCGTTGCCGCGATCCAGGAATTGACCGGGGATGACTACGGCGAGGCGCAGCAGGAAGCCTGGGCATCGGCGGCCGATGATGAGGAACAATTCGGCAAGAAGCTGGCCGGTGAATTGACCCTGATCGCGACGCTGCAGAATTCGCCGGTCGGATTTGCTTCGCTGAAGGGCGCCTCGCATATCGAGATGCTCTATGTGCACCCGAGTGCGGTGGGGCAGGGCGTCGGCGCGATGCTGTGCGATGCGCTGGAAAAGCTCGCCGGTGGGCGCGGCGCCAAGATTCTCACGGTTGACGTCAGCGACAACGCGCAGGAATTCTTCCTCAAGCGCGGTTACGTCGCCATGCAGCGCAACACCGTCACCATCAACGGTGAATGGCTCGCCAATACCACGATGCAGAAGACGCTGGCCGAGGCCGCGCCGGGAGCGCCACAATGAGCCGCGAACGCCTCTATCTGTTCGACACCACGCTGCGCGACGGCGCGCAAACCAACGGCGTCGACTTCACGCTGCATGACAAGCAGATCATCGCCGGCATGCTCGACGAACTCGGCATCGACTATGTCGAAGGCGGCTATCCCGGCGCCAATCCGACCGATACCGAATTTTTTGCGACCAAGCCGAAGCTCGACCATGCGCGCTTTACCGCATTCGGCATGACGCGCCGTCCCGGCCGCTCGGCTTCCAACGATCCCGGGCTGGCAGCGCTGATCGAGGCCAAGGCGGATGCGATCTGCTTTGTCGCGAAAGCATCCGCCTATCAGGTGCGCGTCGCGCTCGAGACCACCAATGAGGAAAACCTCGCCTCGATCCGCGACAGCGTCAGTGCCGCCAAGGCCGCCGGCCGCGAGGTGATGGTGGATTGCGAGCACTTCTTCGACGGCTACAAGGAGAATTCCGAATTCGCGCTGGCCTGCGCCAAGGCGGCTTATGAGTCCGGCGCGCGCTGGGTCGTGCTGTGCGACACCAATGGTGGCACCATGCCGCATGAAGTCGAGACCATCGTCGGCGATGTGATCAAGCACATTCCCGGCGGAAATGTCGGCATCCACGCCCATAACGACACCGAGCAGGCGGTCGCCAACTCGTTCGCGGCGGTGCGCGCCGGAGCGCGGCAGATCCAGGGCACGCTGAACGGGCTCGGCGAGCGCTGCGGCAACGCCAATCTCTGTTCGCTGATCCCGACCTTGCGGCTGAAGAACGAATTTTCGAACGCCTTCGAGATCGGCGTCACCGACGAAAAAATGGCGACCTTGATGAAGGTATCGCGGACGCTCGACGACATGCTGAACCGCGCGCCGAACCGCCACGCCGCCTATGTCGGCGAAAGCGCCTTCGTGACCAAGACCGGCATCCACGCCTCCGCTGTCATGAAGGACCCGCACACCTATGAGCACGTGCTGCCCGAACTGGTCGGCAACCATCGCAAGGTGCTGGTGTCCGATCAGGCCGGCCGCTCCAATGTGATGGCCGAACTCGATCGCGCCGGCATTCCCTACGAAAAGAGCGATCCGAAACTGGCGCGGCTGGTCGAGGAGTTGAAGGAGCGCGAGGCGGCCGGATACGCCTACGAATCCGCCAATGCGTCGTTCGATCTGTTGGCGCGGCGTACGCTCGGGCGGGTGCCGGAATATTTCCGGGTCGAGCAGTTCGACGTCAATGTCGAGCAGCGCTACAATTCCAACGGCCAGCGCGTCACAGTGGCGCTTGCGGTGGTCAAGGTCGATGTCGCCGGCGAGCGGCTGATTTCGGCCGCGGAAGGCAACGGCCCGGTCAACGCGCTCGACGTCGCGCTGCGGAAGGACCTCGGCAAATACCAGAAATACATCGAAGGCCTGAGGCTGATCGACTACCGCGTTCGTATCCTCAATGGCGGCACGGAGGCGGTGACGCGGGTGCTGATCGAGAGCGAGGATGAGAACGGCGATAGCTGGATCACGGTCGGCGTGTCGCCCAATATCATCGACGCTTCGTTCCAGGCGCTGATGGATTCGGTGGTCTACAAGTTGGTGAAATCAGGCGCGCCGGTGTGAGGCTTAGGCGTCAACTCCATCGATCGTCATTGCGAGGAGCGTAGCGACGAAGCAATCCATCTATCCGTTATGCCGCACGATGGATTGCTTCGCTTCGCTCGCAATGACGTGGAAACACTTGGGGCTCATTCATGCTCGATCACGTCTCCGTCGGTGTCAGCGACCTCGAACGCGCGGCGCGCTTCTATGAACCGACGCTGGCCGCGCTCGGCCTGACGCGGCTGGTGACACGCCCCGCAACAATCGGTTTCGGCAAAGCCTATCCCGAATTCTGGATCAACCTGCGCGCCGGCATGCCGCCGGTCGCGCCGGAGAGCGGCGTCCATATCTGCCTTCGCGCACGGACTACAGATGCCGTCGACGCCTTCCACGCCGCGGCGCTGAGCGCCGGCGGCCGCTCCGACGGTGCACCGGGTATCCGCCCGCATGACCGCGTCAAATATTACGCCGCGTTCGTCATCGACCCCGACGGCAACCGCATCGAGGCGGCGACGTTTCCGAGTGAATGACAGCGCAAACTCCTAAAGCCGTCGCGCGACGTCCGGCGCCATCTCCTGGGTGCCCGCGGGCGCAAGGGCTGCGGCGGCGCGCAGGCGCGGCAGGATGTCCTCGACGCGTTCGGCCTTCAGCACCTCGACATCCAGGGCAGGGCGGATGAACTGATTGGCGCGCATATGCGTCAATAGCGCGATCAGCGGCTCCCAGAAATTGTCGATGTTGGCGAGCAGCACCGGTTTGGTGTGCCGGCCGAGCTGTTGCCAGGTCATCTGCTCGACCAGCTCTTCCAGTGTGCCGACGCCGCCGGGAAGGGCGACAAACGCATCCGAGCGTTCGAACATCAGCCGTTTGCGCTCGTGCATGTCTGGCGTGACGACCAGTTCGGTAAGGTTCGGATTCATGCGCTCGCGGTTCGCAAGAAAATCCGGAATGATCCCGGTGACGGCGCCACCGTGGTCCAGCACGGATTTGGCAACCGCGCCCATCAGGCCCACTGAACCTCCGCCATAGACCAGGCGGATACTGTTCTCGGCGAACACCTTGCCCAGAGCGGTCGCCGCTTCGAGGAAACGGTGGTTGGAGCCGGAGCCGGAGCCGCAATAGACGCAGACGGTTTTGATTTGGTTCATGCAATTCATGTGGCACTGCAGCGTAAAAAGCTCAAGTCCGAGAATATACTGCCACAGTGGTTTTGAACCCGAAATACGGGCAAACCGGAGAAAGTTTTGCCTTTCAAGGCTGTACGCGGCGTTTAAACGCTCTATATGACGAGCAGAATGACGATCAATGGAAAACATGCAGCGGCGAACGGGCGCGCCATCAGACTTCTGGGCGCTTGATCCATGGCCGACACTGATTCGCGCGCCGACGAAGCGCCACTGGCCACCAGCGACCCCCTCGAAAAGGCTACCCTGATCGGGACGCTGGCGCATCTGTGGCCCTATATCTGGCCCGGCGACCGCGCCGACCTGAAAATGCGCGTGGTCTGGTCAATGGTGCTGCTGCTGGTCGCGAAGCTCGCGACGCTGACGGTGCCCTTCACCTTCAAATGGGCGATCGACGCGCTCAACGGCCACGGCAGTGCGCCGGTGGAACCGTCGAACTGGACGCTGTGGCTGATCGCGTCGCCGTTACTGATGACCGCAAGCTATGGCGCGGTGCGGGTGCTGATGGCGGTGCTGACGCAGTGGCGCGACGGCATCTTCGCGCGCGTTGCGATGCATGCGGTGCGCAAGCTCGCCTACATCACCTTCGTGCACATGCACGAGCTGTCGCTGCGCTTCCACCTCGAGCGCAAGACCGGGGGACTGACCCGCGTGCTGGAGCGTGGCCGCACCGGCATCGAAGTGATCGTGCGGATGGTGATCCTGCAACTGATCCCGACCATCGTCGAGGTGTCGCTGTTGATGGCGGTGCTGCTGTGGCAGTTCGACTGGCGCTACGTGCTGGTCACCGCGGTCACGGTCGTGATCTATATGTACTACACCTACATCGCGACCGAATGGCGGATCGAGATCCGCCGCAAGATGAACGATTCCGACACCGAGGCGAACACCAAGGCGATCGACTCGCTGCTCAACTACGAGACCGTAAAATATTTCAGCGCCGAACAGCGCGAGGCCGCGCGCTACGACCGCTCGATGGAGCGCTACGAACACAACAGCGTGAAGACTTACACGTCGCTGGCGGTGCTCAACACCGGGCAGGCGGTCATCTTCACGCTCGGTCTCACCGCGACCATGCTGATGTGCGCGATCGGCGTGCGCAACGGCACCAACACCGTCGGTGACTTCGTCATGGTCAACGCCATGATGATCCAGCTGTACCAGCCGCTCAATTTCATGGGCATGGTCTATCGCGAGATCAAGCAGGCGGTGATCGACATCGAGAAGATGTTCAGCGTGCTGTCGCGCAACCCCGAGATCAAGGACATCCCGGGCGCCGTGCCGCTGGTGGTCGGTTCGGGCAATGTGCGTTTCGAAGACGTGCAATTTGCCTATGACCCCGAGCGCCCGATCCTGAAAGGCCTCAGCTTCGAGGTACCGGCCGGCAAGACGGTTGCGATCGTCGGGCCCTCGGGGGCGGGCAAGTCGACGATCTCGCGGCTGCTTTTCCGCCTTTACGACGTTTCCGGCGGCAAGATCCTGATCGACGGCCAGGACATCAGGAACGTCACCCAGGCGTCGCTGCGCGCCTCGATCGGCATGGTGCCGCAGGATACCGTGCTGTTCAACGACACCATCCGCTACAACATCCGCTACGGCCGCTGGGACGCCAGCGATGCGGAGGTGGAGGAGGCCGCGCAACTGGCGCAGATCGACAGCTTCATCCGGATGTCACCGCTGGGATATGAGACCCAGGTCGGCGAACGCGGACTGAAATTGTCCGGCGGCGAGAAGCAGCGCGTCGCGATCGCGCGCACCGTGCTGAAGGCGCCGCCGATTCTGGTGCTCGATGAGGCGACCTCGGCGCTCGATAGTCACACCGAGCATGAAATCCAGGAATCGCTCGAACGGGTCTCGCGCGGCCGCACTTCGCTGGTGATCGCGCATCGGCTCTCGACCATCGTCGGCGCGGACGAAATTATCGTGCTGGATCAGGGCCGCATTGCCGAGCGCGGTACGCACGCCCGGCTTTTGGCTTCCGGCGGACTTTATGCCAGTATGTGGAACAGGCAGCGCGAAGCCGAGGAGGCGCGGGAGAAGCTCGCGCAGATCGACGACGACAACGAGGCGCCCAACCGCATCCCGCCGCCGGTCCAGGATCCTCTGGTCACCGCTGCGGAATAATTGAAATACCGCTCGATCCCGAAGCAACGGGACCGGGCCAGCCAATAGTGAGCCTTGATGTCGATTGCCAATTCCATCCGCGCGCAAATCCCGCCTGTTCATCCCGAGGGCTATCCCTTCATCGGCGGCTTTGCGCTTGCAAGCCTGGTCCTGTTCTGGATCTGGACGCCGCTCGGCTGGATCGGCACGATCCTGACGGTATGGTGTGCGCTGTTCTTCCGCGACCCCGTGCGCGTCACGCCGGTGCGCGAAGGCGTCGTGGTGTCGCCGGCCGATGGACGGGTCTCGATGATCTCCCAGGTGTTGCCGCCGGCCGAGCTTGGTCTCGGCGACCGGCCGCTGCTGCGCATCTCGATCTTCATGAGCGTGTTCAACTGCCACGTGAATCGCAGCCCGGTGGCGGGCCGGATCGACCGCATCGCCTATCGGCCCGGCACCTTCATCAATGCCGAGCTCGACAAGGCCAGCGAAGACAATGAGCGCAACTCGCTGGTGATCTCGACCGCCAGCCATGGCCGCATCGGCGTGGTCCAGATCGCAGGCCTGGTGGCGCGACGTATTGTCTCGTTCGTGCGCGAGGGGCAGACGATCGGCGCCGGCGAGCGGTTCGGCCTGATCCGGTTCGGCTCGCGGCTCGACGTCTATTTGCCCGAAGGCGGCAAAGCGCTGGTTTCCGAGGGCCAAACCGCG
Organism: Bradyrhizobium sp. AUGA SZCCT0169; assembly: GCF_018130085.1. NCBI lineage: Bacteria > Pseudomonadati > Pseudomonadota > Alphaproteobacteria > Hyphomicrobiales > Nitrobacteraceae > Bradyrhizobium > Bradyrhizobium sp. AUGA SZCCT0169. The sequence continues at coordinate 14,389 of NZ_JAFCMC010000037.1, forward strand.
GTGGCCGGCGAGACCGTGCTGGCCGATCTCGGCGGCGCCAGCGAGCAGGGGCGGACCTTCCGCGCCGATTAACCATCCGAATGGCCAAGGCGCCTGCCGGCCGCCACAATGGCGGCGCAGGCTGGCGCTTGCTATATATTGGCGAGCCATGATGACACCCGATCCCAAATCTCCGGAAATGCGCCGCCGCCGGTTTCGTCCGATTCCGATCCGGATGCTGGTGCCGAACTTCATCACGTTGCTGGCGATCTGCGCCGGGCTGACCGCGATCCGGCTGTCGATCGAAGGCCGCATGGAGCTCGCAGTCGCCGCGATCGTGTTCGCGGCGGTGCTGGACGGGGTCGACGGCCGCGTCGCGCGTATGATCAAGGGCCAGTCGAAATTCGGCGCCGAACTCGACAGCCTCGCGGACTTCGTCAATTTCGGTGTCACGCCCGGCCTGATGCTGTATTTCTGGCAGTTGCATGATCTCGGCAATGGCGGCTGGATCGCGGCCATGGTGTATGCGATCTCAGGCGGCCTGCGGCTGGCGCGGTTCAACGCCAGCATCGACGATCCGAACAAGCCCGCGTTCGCGGCAAATTATTTCACCGGCGTCCCGGCGCCGCTCGGTGCGCTGACCGTGATGCTGCCGATCTATCTGGTCTTTTTGGGCGTCCCGCAGCCGCCGGCGATACTGACCGCGTTCTATACGCTGCTGATCGGATTCCTGATGGTGTCGCGGCTGCCGGTGCTTTCCGGTAAGACCGTGCGCATGCGCGTGCCGCCGGAAATGGTGCTGCCGGTTTTCGTCTCGGTGGTGTTCTTCATCGCGCTGCTCGTGAGCTACCCCTGGTACATTCTCTCGGTCGGGACCGTGCTGTATCTGTTGAGCCTGCCGTGGGGCTGGAAAACCTATCGCGATCACGAGCGAAACGCTGCTGCCGCGCTGGCGGCTGCGACCACCGATGCCGCCGCACCCGCTGGTCCAGCACCCGTATTCCCGGCGGCTCCGGCCGACGCCGAGCATGACGACCGACCGGCGCGGCTGAACTGAGCCGCCACGCGACTTCCGATATAGCTGCCAAGATAGCTGCCATGAGCGCTGGCCGAGTTGGGTTCGATCCCAATCTCGGCTATAGGGCTTGGCGATGTCAGGCCGTCCAGAATTCCGGCCCAAAAATCAGGAGAGAAACGCAGTGACCCAGTCCGCTTCCGCCCCGCTACCGGCTTCCGTGCTTGAAGCGTTGGCCCGCTACGACACGCCGACGATCTGCAATGCGATGGAGATCGTGGCGCCTGAGCGCCGGCTGATCGGCTACACCACCAAGCCGCTGGTCTGCCCGTTTCCCAACCTGCCGCCGATGGTCGGCTATGCCCGTACCGTGTCGATCCGCTCGGTGCTCAAATCAGGCCTTCCGGCCGACGAGCAGGCAAGGCGCCGCATCGCCTATTATGAATATGTCGGCACCGGCTTTGGTCCGCGCATCACCGTGATCCAGGATATCGACGGCGCCGACGTCGGCTACGGCGCGTTCTGGGGCGAAGTGCAGAGCAACGTGCACAAGGCGCTCGGCTGCCTCGGCGTCATCACCGATGGTTCTATCAGGGACATCCCGCAATGGGCGCCGGGCTTCCAGGCGCTGGCCGGATCGATCGGTCCGTCGCATGCCTGGGTGCATGCCGAAAGTTTTGGCGGCGAAGTGCGCGTCGCCGGCATGACGGTGCATTCCGATGATTTGATCCATGCCGACCAGCATGGGGCGATCGTGATTCCGATCGATATCGCCGCCAAGATTCCGGACGCCGCCGAACTCTGCGGCCGTCGCGAGACGCCAATCCTCGATATTGCGCGCAGCCCGGACTTCACTCTCGAGAAACTGAAAGAGGCGCTGAAACGTTCCGCTGAAATCCACTGACGAAAACAACCACCGGCGAAAAGTTGGGGTAATTAACACACGAGGGGAGACGTCATGAGAGCCTTTTGGGCGGCGCTGTCATTGCTTGTCATTGCCGGCGTCGCGGATGCGAATGCGCAAACCTATCCGTCGCGTCCCATCACGCTCGTCGTTCCCTTTCCGCCGGGCGGCTCCACCGACGCCGCCGCCCGGATCATGGCCGAGCGGATGCGCAGCAACCTCGGCCAGTCGATCGTGATCGAAAATGTCGGCGGCGCCGGCGGCAGCATCGGCGTCGGCCGTGTCGCCCGCGCCGCGCCGGACGGTTACACCTTCGACATCGGGCAATGGGACACCCATGTCGGCAGCATCATCTACAAGCTCGACTATGATCCGGAAAAGGATTTCGAGCCGATCGCGCTGATATCAAACAATCCGCAGCTGATGGTCGCCAAGAAGGATCTGCCGGCGAACACGCTTGGCGAACTCGTGACCTGGATGAAGGCCAATCCCGGCAAGATCAATTTCGTCAACCAGAACGCGGCCGCCAATGTTACCGGCGTGATGTTCGAAAACCTGACCAAGCAGAAGGTGCAGTTCATTCCTTATCGTGGCGCAGGACCGGCGATGACCGATCTCGTCGCGGGTACGGTGGATCTTCTGGTTGTGCAGGGTGCTGTGGCGCTGCCGCAAATCCGCGCCGGCGCGATCAAGGCGCTGGCCAATCTGTCGGTGGCGCGCTCCGCCTCGATGCCTGATATCCCGACGGCGGATGAGACCGGCGTGCCCGGACTTTACATGTCGGGTTGGTTCGGCTTCTGGGCGCCGAAGGGAACGCCAAAGGAAATCATTGCCAAGCTCAACGCGGCAACCGTCGAGGCGCTGGCCGATCCGGCGATCCAGAAACGCTTTACCGAGCTGGGGCTCGACGTCGCCCCGCGCACGCAGCAGACGCCGGAAGGACTGGCCGCATTCCAGAAGGCCGAGATCGACAAATGGTGGCCGATCATCAAATCCGCCGGCATCGGCGTACAGGCCCAGTGAACTGACCGAGCGAGCTGATCGATTGAACTGACTGCCCCTGCGCTCCGCGGTGGCCGGCGCATTATGGTTAGCAAAAGGTTGCGATCGCGCCAGGGCCCTTGATCCGGCAAATGGCGCCGATATTGGACTGATTGCTGAGCCCGGGACGCCGGCCCTCGCAATTGTACGGCACAGCCGCGGCTTAACCTTTACGCGTCTTTAACAGCGCCGACGTAGGGTTCAATTGGCGCGGCCCGTATGGGCGCGCCACCGTCCAGGACGGGCAGGTCGTTCGCGTACGCGTCGGAGTTCAGAATGGATATCACCACGCTCATTGGCCTGGTCGTCGGCGCCATCGTGCTGTCGACGCTGATTTTGATGGGTGGCGATTTCCGGATGTTCTACGACATCCATGCCGTCATCATCATCTTCGGCGGTTCCATCGCGGCTACACTGATCCGGTTTCCGCTCAGCGCGATTCTGCATGGCATGCCGCTCGGCGCCAAATTCGCCTTCACGATGAGCCGTCTGTCGGCGCGCGACCTGGTCGATGAACTCGCCCGCATCGCCGAAATCGCCCGCAAGCAGGGTCCGGTCGGTTTGGAAAAGGTTGATACCAACGAGCCGTTCCTCGCCAAGGGAATCCGCTACGTCGCCGACGGTTACGATCTCGAATTCATCCGCGACAACCTCGAGCGCGATCGCGACAATTTCCTGATGCACCTCAACGAAGGTTCGAAGATCTATCGCGCCATCGGCGATTGCGCGCCGGCGTTCGGCATGATCGGCACGCTGCTCGGCATGGTGCAGATGTTCTCCAACATGCAGGATCCTTCGAAGCTCGGTCCCTTCATGGCCGTCGCCTTGCTGGCGACGCTCTACGGCGCGCTGGTCGCAAACCTGATCTGTCTGCCGATCGCCGACAAGCTGCATGGCAAGCTGCTCGACGAGGAGACCAATCGCACGCTGATCATCGACGGCATCCTGATGATCCGGGATTCCAAGAGCCCGGCGCTGGTACGTGAGATGCTGCTGGCCTATCTGCCCGAGAAACATCGCCACGAGGAAGGCGAACTGGCGCCGGCCTGACCCTTCGGCAGCATCCAGGCGCGGATATAGAGCATGGCCAAGAAAAAACGCGAAGAGGCACATGGCGGTCACGGCTGGTTCGTGACGTTCGCCGATCTGATGGCATTGCTGCTGGCCTTCTTCGTGATGCTGGTCGCGTTTTCCAGCCAGGACAAGGACAAGCTGAAGATCGTCGCCGGCTCGATGCGGGAAGCGTTCGGCGTGCAGACCGAAGTCCGCTATTCCGGCATCGTCGAATCAGACGGTCTGCCGACGCGGCCGAAGCTGAAGAACACCGCTCACATTTCGCCGGAGGAATCCTCTGCCACGCCGACCCCGGACGACAAGGAGCGCTCCCGCGAAAGCGGCGCCCGCATCGCGGTCGATCGTGAGTTCGCGCTGGCTTCGGCGTCGTTGCGGCAGGCGTTGCAGGACCTGCCGGAACTGACCGAGATGTCCAAGCACATCATGTTCGAGGAGACCAGCCAGGGCCTCAATCTCGAGATCGTCGATCAGGAAGGGCGGTCGATGTTTGCCGATGGCTCCAAGGTGCCCCATGACCGCACCCGCCGGCTGATCCAGAAACTCGCGGTTCCGCTGAAGGCGACGCCACTGCGCCTGTCGATCGTCGGCCACACGGCGGCGGGTTTCCTGCCGGCGCGAAGCGACTATGGCGCGTTCGATCTTTCGGCCGACCGCGCCAACACGGTGCGTCAGATTCTGGAGCGCGAGGGCCTGCCGCCATCGCACGTCTTTGCCGTATCCGGCAAGGCCGACAGCCAACCGCTGTTTCCCGATGATCCGACGTTGCCGGCAAACCGTCGCGTGACCATCACATTAATGCGCGAAAATCCACCGCTTCCACCTGGTCTGAAGCCATAATTCGTCGCAACTACTATCTTACCTCTCGAATTGTGCGATGAAATTTGCTTTGCTTGGGTGCCGCATCCCCAGCGGTGCTATGCTTGCCAATGATTGACAGGCGACGCAGAAGCGTCGATAGCCGCCCGGATCAAATAACTGAGCAAATGAGAGCGTGTTTCCCGCGTCATGACTGTCAGCGCCGCATCCACCGAGGCCCATGAGGGGCAGGTCACCTCAGGCTTTTGGGCCCTGACACTGGGCAGCATCGGCGTGGTGTTTGGCGACATCGGCACGTCGCCGCTGTACGCATTCCGCGAAGCCGTAACCCATGCGGCGGCTGGCGGGCCGGTGTCGCGCGAGATCGTGCTCGGCGTACTCTCCCTGATCCTGTGGTCGCTGTTCATCGTCGTGACGGTCAAATACGTGCTGCTGCTGCTGCGCGCCGACAATCATGGCGAGGGCGGCACGCTCTCCCTGATGGCGCTGGGTCAACGGGCGATGGGCCGGCGCAGCTGGGTGTTGATGGCGCTGGGCGTCGTCGGCGCCTCGATGTTCATCGGTGATTCCATGATCACGCCGGCGATTTCGGTGTTGTCGGCGGTCGAAGGTCTCAAGCTCGTCGCGCCGGCGCTCGACCATTATGTGGTGCCGCTGACGATCTTCATTCTGGTGCTGTTGTTCTCGGTGCAGAGCAGCGGCACCGCGCGCGTCGCGTCGGCCTTTGGGCCGGTCATGGTGGTCTGGTTCGCGACGCTGACGACTTTGGGCCTTATCCACATCAGCGACGATCCTACCGTTTTGCAGGCGATCAATCCCTATTACGCGATCCAGTTCGTGCTCTCGCACGGCATGATCGGACTGGTGACGCTCGGCCTGGTGTTTCTGGCGGTGACCGGCGGCGAGGCGCTGTACGCGGACCTCGGGCATTTTGGACGCAAGCCGATTCAAGCCGGATGGTTCTATCTCGTGATGCCGGCGCTGCTGATCAACTACTTCGGGCAGGGCGCCCTGGTGCTGGCCAACCCGGCGGCGATCGTAAGCCCGTTCTACCGGCTGGCACCCGAAATGCTGCTGCTGCCGTTGGTTGTTCTGGCGACGGCGGCCACGGTGATCGCGAGCCAGGCGGTGATCACGGGCGCCTACTCGCTGGTGCGGCAGGCGGTGCAGCTCGGACTGCTGCCGCGGTTCGAGGTTCGTTACACCTCCGAGAGCCATGCCGGGCAGATCTACCTGCCGCGGGTCAACCGGATGCTGCTGTTAGGGGTGATCCTGCTGGTGCTGCTGTTCCGCACCTCGAGCGGATTGGCGTCGGCCTACGGCATCGCCGTCTCCACCACCATGGTCGTCGACGGCATCATGGGCTTTGTCGTGATCTGGAAATTGTGGAACTGGCGCGCGGCGACCGCGGCCGCGTTGATCCTGCCGCTCGTCGTGGTCGATATGGCGTTCTTCACCGCCAACCTGTTGAAGCTGCTTGAAGGCGCCTGGGTGCCGCTGCTGTTCGGGGTCGCGATGGCGGTGATGATCTGGACCTGGCGCCGCGGCGCGGCGATCCTGATCGCCAAGACGAGGCGCATCGAGGTGCCGCTGATCGACCTGATCAAGAGCCTCGAAAAGCGTCCGCCGCACATCGTCAAGGGTACCGCGGTGTTTTTGACCAGCGATCCGAATTTCGTGCCCACGGCGCTGCTGCATAATCTCAAGCACAACAAGGTGCTTCACGAGCACAATGTGATCGTGACGATCGAGACCGCACAGACGCCGCGCGTCGATCCGGCCGAACGCGTCAAGATGGAGACCATCAGCGAAAAATTTGCCACCGTACGGCTGCGCTTCGGCTTCATGGAATCACCGAACGTGCCCAAGGCACTGGTAATCGCCCGCAAGCTCGGCTGGCAGTTCGACATCATGGCGACGTCGTTCTTCGTCTCACGGCGCTCGCTGAAGCCGTCGGCGCAGTCGGGAATGCCGCAATGGCAGGACCACCTGTTCATCGCCATGAGCCGGTCGGCCAACGATGCCACCGACTATTTCCAGATCCCGACCGGGCGCGTCGTCGAGGTCGGAACTCAGGTAACCATCTGATTATCTGACGATATTTCGGCCGCCAACTCCCTGGAACCCATGCGCGGAATGCATATCGGAGGCCTGAATTCAGGCTAACCTATGCATTCACGACAGGAGTATAGGCCTGCACTTCCTTATTGTGCAGTGCGGCAAAACCCGAGGCCCGTCTGATGTCATCCCAGATTGCGATTACCGCGGCGGAAACGCCGGCGGCCAACGGGCATGGGGAAGCGCACTGCACCGCCGGCTTCAAGGCGCTGATGCTGGGCTGCATCGGCGTGGTCTATGGCGACATCGGCACCAGCCCGCTCTACGCGCTGCGCGAGGCCATTGTGGCGGCAAGCGGGTCCGGCGGCGTCACCACGCCGGCGATCCTCGGTATTCTTTCCCTGATCCTGTGGGCGCTGATCATCGTCGTCACGCTGAAATACGTGGTGATCCTGCTGCGTGCGGACAACAACGGCGAAGGTGGAACGCTGGCGCTGATGGCGCTGGCGCAGCGCGCGGTCGGCAAGGGCGGCGGCGCGATCGTGCTGCTCGGAATCATCAGTGGTGCGCTGTTCTATGGCGACGCTGTCCTCACGCCGGCGCTGTCGGTGCTGTCGGCGATCGAAGGCATCAAGCTCGTCACCACCACCTTCGAGCATTATGTCGTGCCGCTTACGGTGATCATCCTGATCGTGCTGTTTGCGGTTCAGTCGCGCGGCACGGCGCGGGTCGCCGCGTTCTTCGGGCCGGTGATGTGCGTCTGGTTCGCTGTGATCGCGATCGCGGCCGTACCGCAGATTATGCGTCATCCCGAAGTACTGTCGGCCTTCAATCCGTTCCATGCGGTTTCCTTCATGATCCATCATGGCGTGATCGGCTTTGTGACGCTCGGCGCGGTGTTTCTCGCCGTCACCGGCGCCGAAGCGCTCTACGCCGACCTCGGTCATTTCGGCAAACGGCCGATCCAGACAGCCTGGCTCTTCATCGTGCTGCCGTCGCTGGCGGTGAATTACATGGGGCAGGGCGCGCTCCTGATCGGCGATCCCAAGGCCATCGAGAACCCCTTCTTCCTGATGTTTCCGGATTGGGCGCTGATCCCGATGGTCGTGCTTGCGGCGCTGGCGACCGTGATTGCGAGCCAGGCCGTCATCACCGGCGCCTATTCGCTGACGCGCACAGCGATTCAGCTCGGCCTGATGCCGCGGCTTGAAATCCGCCATACGTCGGAATCGCATTCCGGCCAGATCTACATTCCGCGCATCAATCTGCTGCTGTTCATTTCGGTGATCCTGCTGGTGCTGCTGTTCCGCTCGTCCAGCGCACTGGCCTCGGCCTATGGAATTTCCGTGACCGGGACCATGGTGGTCACGGCGATGATGGGCTTTGTCGTGATCTGGCGGGTCTGGAAATGGTCGGCGGTAACAGCCGCCGCGCTGATCGCGCCGTTCTTGTTCCTCGATCTCACTTTCCTTGCGGCCAATCTGCTGAAGGTGTTCGAAGGCGGCTGGGTGCCGCTGGCGCTGGGCGGAATCGTGATGCTGCTGATGTATACGTGGCGGCGCGGCAGCCGGCTGTTGTTCGAGAAATCGCGCAAGCTGGAATTCCCGCTGGTCGAGCTCGCGGCGATGCTGGAAAAGCGGCCGCCGCAGCGGGTCCCCGGTACTCGGTGTTCCTGACCAGCGACCCCGAGAGTGCGCCGACGGCGCTGATGCACAGCCTGAAGCATTACAAGGTGCTGCACGAAAAGAACGTCATCCTCACCATCGAAACCGCGCCGACGCCGCGGATCGATGATTCCGAACGGATCCGGATGGAGCAACTGAGCGAGACCTTCTCCAAGATCACGCTGCGGTTCGGCTTCATGGAGCAGCCCAATGTGCCGAGAACGCTGGCGCTCGCCCGCAAGCTCGGCTGGCAGTTCGACATCATGGCGACGTCGTTTTTCCTGTCCCGCCGCGCGCTCAAGCCGGCCGTGCATTCGGGCATGCCGCGCTGGCAGGACCATTTGTTCATCGCGCTCAGCCGCAGCTCCAACGACGCCACCGACTATTTCCAGATCCCGACCGGGCGCGTGGTCGAGGTGGGAACGCAGGTGACGATCTAGAGCGTTGTCCAGACAATCTGGTATGACATCCGCGCGGGTCTCACGTCCCGCCGCTGGATCAGACGTCAGATGGCTGCTGCTGCCGCTCACCGCCTGGCTACGTTCGACGACGCGGCACTTCTGTTCGAGGTGCGGCGACGATCGATCCTTGAGCTGGCGCCGCCGAAAATGCCGGTCGCAGACGCCGAGGCGTGGGCGAGGCAGCTCGCGCCTGCCGGAATGGAGCGGAAGCTTCGCGACCTGGAAATATGGATTGCTGAACTGGATGGCGTCGTAGCCGGGTGGGGCGCCATCCGCGGCGACGTCCTTGAGGGGCTGTACACGGCCCCCGAATATGCCGGGCAGGGCGTCGGCGCCGGGTTACTTGACCGGCTCGAAGCGCTGATGCGTGGACGCGGCTTTGAGGTGGTTCGCGCCGAAGCAAGCACAAATGCCAAGGGATTCTACCTACGACGGGGGTACAGGGTGACCGGTCCGCAAACGCCGGTCGGGGCTTGGCCGATCGCAAGGCAACTCTGCCCTGAAAACACCGCTGCAAGAGAATAAATCGTGACATGCGATGTGGGCCGCGTGGCCCGTTTTTGGTCATCCTTTAAACCGTTCACAGCGCTTGATTTTCGTCGCGCCAGAGGCGAGTTTGGCGCCCGGCTGGCGGGCGGGACCCCTCAAAGCAGGATGTCGGGAGGATTTTACGTGGCGGACCATCAGGTGCACGATTTGACGCCGGAAGATGTCGCAAAGGGCATGGCGGAGGGACGCTATCTGCTCGTCGACGTGCGCGAGCCGAACGAGGTCGCCGTCGAAGCTTATCCGGACGGCGTGGTGGTTCCGCTGCAGTCGTTCGATCCGGCGGCCATTCCAGACCCCAAGGGCAGGCAGGTGGTTTTCGCCTGCCGCTCGGGCAAGCGCTCGGTGACGGCGTCGCTGGCGGCGCAGGCCGCTGGGCTCCCCTATGACAAGCATTTGGCGGGCGGCATCATCGGCTGGAAGGCTGCGGGACTGCAAACCAAGGCCGGCGGCTGATCCAGGGACTGCTTTGAAAAAATGACCTCCATGAACAAGGTCTTCGCCGACCTTCCCGTCACCGTCTTCGAGGCGATGTCTCAAGCCGCGCGCGACAACAACGCCATCAATCTCGGGCAGGGTTTTCCGGATGATCCCGGGCCCGAGGACATCAGGCGCGCCGCCGCGGACGCGTCGATCAACGGCTATAACCAATACCCGTCAATGATGGGCATTCCGGAGTTGCGGCAGGCGATCGCCTCCCATTATGGACGCTGGCACGGGTTGAACCTCGACCCGATGAGCGAAGTGATGGTGACCTCGGGCGGCACCGAGGCATTGACGTCGTCCATTCTTGCCGTCGTCGAACCCGGCGATGAGGTCGTCTGCTTCCAGCCGGTCTATGACAGCTACCTGCCCATCATCCGCCAGGCCGGCGGCATCCCGCGGCTGTTGCGTCTCGAGCCGCCGGACTGGCGGCTCAGCGAGGAGATGCTGCGCAGCGTCTTCAGTCACAAGACCAAGGCGGTGCTGTTCAACAATCCGCTCAATCCGGCCGCCGTGGTCTATCCGCGCGAGGACCTCGAATTGCTAGCGCGGTTCTGCCAGGAGTTCGACACTATCGCGATCTGCGACGAGGTTTGGGAGCATGTCACCTTCGACGGCCGCGAGCACATCCCGCTGATCACGATCCCGGGTATGCGCGACCGCACCATCAAGGTGGGCAGCGCGGGCAAGATCTTTTCGCTGACGGGGTGGAAGATCGGCTTCGTCTGCGCCGCGCCACCGCTGCTGCGCGTGGCCGCGAAGGTGCACCAGTTTCTCACCTTCACGACGGCGCCCAATTTGCAGGCCGCCGTCGCCTACGGTCTCGACAAGCCGGCCGAGTATTTTTACGACATGCGCAAGGAGCTGGCGCGGAGCAGGGATCGCCTGACGAAGGGGCTCGAGAGCATCGGCTTTCCTGTCCTGAAATCACAAGGCACTTATTTCCTGACCGTCGACCTGTCGCCGCTCGGACTCAACGAGACCGACGTGCAATTTTGCCATCGCATCGTCAACGACTACAAGGTCGCCGCGATCCCGGTGTCGGCGTTCTACGAACAGGATGCGGTGACGTCGGTGGTGCGTTTCTGTTTCTCCAAGAAGGATGAAACGCTGGACACGGCGCTGGAGCGTCTGTCGGACGCGGTGCATCGCCGGAAGAGGTAGAAGAGATGCGCGAGCGGACCCGCAATGTTGTCGGTTTCATTGCCGCGGTTGCCGCGATCCTGTTGCTGTCGCCGGCGAGGGCCGAAGAGCGCACGGTCAATTTCTACAATTGGTCGAACTACATGGCGCCTGGCGTGTTGGAGGATTTCACCAAGGAAACCGGCATCAAGGTAACTTACGACACCTTCGACGCCAACGAGACGCTGGAGACGCGGCTGCTGGCCGGAAAATCCGGCTACGACGTCGTCGTTCCCACCGGCTATTTCCTGCAGCGCCAGATAACGGCCAAGGTTTTCCTGAAACTCGACAAGTCGAAACTGCCCAACCTCGCCAATGCCTGGCCGGTGGTGATGAACCAGCTCGCGACCTACGATCCCGGCAATAATTACGGCGCCAACTACATGTGGGGCACCACCGGGATCGGCTACAATGTCAAAACGGCGCAGAAGATTTTGGGCGCTGACGCCAAGATCGACAGCTGGGACATCGTCTTCAAGCCGGAGAACCTCGCAAAATTCAAGGATTGCGGCATCCACATGCTGGATTCCGCCGACGACATTCTGCCTGCGGCGCTGAGCTATCTCGGCATCGATCCGAACTCGACCAAGCAGGCCGATCTGGAAAAGGCCGCCGATCTCGTCACCAGGATCAGGCCTTATGTCCGCAAGTTTCACTCGTCGGAATATCTGGGCGCGCTGGCGTCGGGCGAAATCTGCTTCGTGGTCGGCTGGTCGGGCGACATCATGCAGGCGCGCAGCCGCGCGGCGGAGGCCAGGAACGATGTCGAGATCGGATACACCATCCCGAAGGAAGGCGCGCAGATGTTCTTCGACAATCTCGCGATCCCGGCCGACGCCAGGAACGTCGCGGAAGCCTATCAGCTGATCGACTATCTCTACCGGCCGGAGGTCGCCGCCAAGAACTCGGATTTCCTGTCCTACGCCAACGGCAATCTGGCGAGCCAGAAGCTGGTCGATCCCAAAATCCTCAATGACAAGAACATCTATCCGGACGAAGCGATCCAGAAAAAGCTGTTCGTGATCAACGCCCGCGATCCCGCGACCCAGCGCATCATCAACCGGCTCTGGACCCGGGTGAAGACCGGGAAGTAGGATAGGCACGATCGCGCGACGAAATATTGCGGGTCAGCTTCACGAGAAAAGTCGGACCGTCACAACAGCTGATTAGACAGGTATGTGAATCTGCCTGATAAGCGGCGATGTTCATTCGCATTTGCCGCTAAGTCGAAATGCCTGGTTCGTTGATCGTTCCTTCCCCCGGCGATCTCCAATTCATTGCTCGCCACGCACTAAAGACTCCTGTGCGAACTTCGCCCGTGCTGGACGCGCAGGTCGGGCGGATGATCCACGTCAAGGATGAGACCGTTCAACGCAGCGGATCGTTCAAGTTTCGCGGTGCCGTACTTGGGTTAGGAAACGCCGAGCGAGGTGTTGTTGCTGCCGGAGCAGGAAATTTTCCAATCGCGGTTGGTTTGGCGGCTCAGGTGCTCGACAAACCAGCCTGTCTGTTTATGCCCGGCGACGCACCAGATCTCAAACGAGAACAGGCGCGGAAAACCGGAGCTGAGATGAAGATCGCCGGGCGGTCGGAGCTAACTGCACGTGCGCAGGCGGAAGCGCGGAGACGCGGGTGGCGTAACCTGCACGCCTTCGAAGACATCGAGATGATTGCGGGAAGCTATACGCTTGGTTCGGAGGTGGCAGCCGCCATTGAGGCGAGCAGTGCTGCTTCCGATGCGGTGGTTGTGGCCTGCGGCGGTGGCGGACTGGCTGCGGGTGTGACTCTTGCGCTGCGGTCGCGGTCTATTTCCGCTGCGATCTATGTTGTCGAGCCCGCCACCCACCGACGATACGCCGGGCACGCGAAGCGGGGATGCCAGTCCGGATCGAATCTTCAGGGGATACGATATGCGATGCGCTGCGCGCGCGTCAGATCGGGACGCGCGCATTCGAAATCCTGGAGCAGTCGAACGTCCGGGTGTGCGCGGTCGATGACGAGCTTGTGCAGGGTGCAAGGGCGCTGCTCCACGCGACATGCGGCATCCGGGCGGAGCCGAGCGGAGCGTTGGCGATGGGAGCGGTCCTCGGCGGCGCCATCGGCAGCGAGCATTCGCGCGTCTGGGTCATTGCTTGCGGAGGAAATGCGTAAACCGTTGCCGTTGGAGAGAGAATGCCAGCGCCGCAAGGCTCAACCTGGAAAGCTCTTGTTAAACGCGGCGGCGTCACCGGTTCCTCCAAGGTGGAAAGGCTTGCCGCTGCCGGCAAGATTTTCCGGTGTGCGGTCCAGTCTGGCTGTGGGAACACCAGTCTTTTCAATCATCTCCGGTGGCATGGCGATTGCTTTCACCCTGAATGCTGCGGAAGGGTGTATCGATGATTACGAGTACGGCTGGTGCCGGGAGCTATTTGCGTCCCGCGCAAACCTCTTCGACGACGGTGTTGACGCGGGCCGACGCGTTACCCGTGCCCCAGGCAGATGCAAGCACCACAACGGAAAAAGCGAAGCAGGGCATTCCGGTTTCGGAGCTGAAGAAGCTCGACACATCCGGATTGAAGGCCGTCTCGATCAAGGACCACCCCGAGCTGCGCGACCGGATGGCGATGATGTGGCTGGCGACGCAAGCCGCGAATTCAGCCGCTGCCACCGATGTGCCCGACAATGCGCCGCAAAACATCTATGCCACCGTCAAGGTCAACGGCAAGGTCGTGGCCACCCTTTATAACGGCGGGTCTTCGGTGATGACGAACGCCGCCGCGGCAACGGTCGGGGACCTGCAAGATCCTCCCGGCCTGATCGGTGGCCCTGATCTGGCGCAATCGCGCGCGGAGCGTATCGCGAAAGGCGTGGGCGGGACGATCGAGAAGGCTTCCACGGCGATCACGCAATCGGCATGGCGGCCACGTCAGAGCGTGTCGACAAGCTATACACGCCAGCAATTGGATGCGGCCTTCGAGGCGATGCAGGCGGAAGGGCAAAAGGCCATCGCGCAGCGGCAGACGGGTTATTCAGTTCCGCAGGGGTCCGCCGGCGCCTATGCGGATATCAGTGCCTGAGGCTGCCTGGGGCTATGCCGTAAGATCCCGGATGTTGTTGCGCTACTGTTGCCGGAACCCGAGGCAGATTCTATAGCTGCCGCCGGGAGCATCACATGACCAACATCTTCACGTTCTTTTCGACGCGCACGCTGCTGCAGATCATCTTTGTCCTGGGGGCGACCGTCGCGATGAAGGCCTGGAACCTCGGTTTGGTGTTCGGCGGCTAAGCCGGCCCGGGCTACCAACGGTGCGCTACCGCCACCTTCGGTGCAGCCACAGCCACTGGTCCGGATATTCGCGCACCCAGCCCTCGATGACAGAGGTCACGGCCTGCATCGTGCCGGCGATGTCGATCTGTCCTGACGCATCGCGCACCGGCTTGACCTCTTCGGAGAGTTCGGCGCGGAAGCGATGGTTGGGCAGGCGAATGATACGCACGCCATGGATCGGGCATTCGACCTGGCGCACCAGCCGCGCCAGCGTCGGATTGGCCTTGGTCTTGCGGCCGAAGAAGGTGACGTCGACGCCGTTGGTCAAATACTGATCGACCAGCATCGCGACGTGCTGGTTGTTTTGCAGCGCTTCGGCGAGCTTGAGCGGCGCCTCGCGGCCGGCCGGAATCAAGGTGCCCATTTTGACGGCGCGGATCCGCTCGATCGCGCGATCGGCGGATTCGCTGTTGGGCCGCCGGAACAGGATCGCGCAATCGAGCCCGTGCGCGACGGCGCCGAGCGCGGGTATTTCCCAATTGCCGAGATGGCTCGCGAAGATGATGGCCGGCTTGCCGTCGTCCCGCAGCGTATCGAAGATCTGCTTGGTCCGCGCGCCGAACTCGATGCGGCTGGGCTTGTCCGGATGATCGACGTCGTAATCCCAGATGTGATCGAGATGGGCAAATTCAGCGCCGATGCGGCCGAGATTGTCCCAGACGCCGGCCAGGATCTTCTCGATCTCTTCCGGCGATTTTTCCGGGAAGGCGGCCGTGAGGTTCTCGCGGCCGATCCGGTCCTCACGCAGCCTGCGGCCGATGAAGCGCGTGACGCGGCCGAAGAAATTGGCGGTCTTGTCCGGATCGAAATAGCGCGTGGTGCGCAACAACGCGATCGTCAGCCCGCCAACGGCGGCTTCCGCAACCGGCTTGGCGGCGTCGCGCAGGCGCGCCTTGGTTCGTAGGAGCAGGCGGTTCATGTTCTCAAAAAGCGCAGCTGCTAAGCCGGTTCACGCGTCAGGATCAGCGAGGCATTCTGCCCGCCGAAGCCGAACGAGTTGGACATCACGGCCGTGACGCGGGCGTCGCGCGCCTTGTTGGCGACGACGTCGAACAAAATGGCCGGATCCGGAACCTCGTAGTTGATGGTCGGCGGAATCCGCTGATGCTCGAGCGTCAGCAGCGAGAACACGGCCTCGACCGCGCCGGCGGCTGAAATCGTATGCCCGACCATCGACTTGTTCGACGACACCGGGATCTTCGGCAAATGATCGCCGAATACGACGGCGGTGGTGTTGTACTCCATCTTGTCGTTTTCCGGCGTCGCGGTGCCATGCGCGTTGATATGGTCGATCTGCTCCGGCTCGAGGCCGGCATCGGCCAGCGTCTTGCGCATGCAGCCGATGATCGGCTTGCCGTCCGGGCTGGAGCGGGTGCGGTGGAACGAGTCGGTCAGTTCGCCGCAGCCGGCGACGACGCCCAATATCCTGGCGCCCCGCGCCATTGCGGACTCATAGCTTTCCAGCACCATTGCGCCGGCGCCTTCGGCCATGACGAAACCATCGCGGTTCTTCGAGAACGGTTTTGAAGCCGCTTGCGGCGGATCGTTCTGCGTCGATAGCGCCGACAGCAGCGAGAACCGCACCAGGGCTTCCGGATTGACCGAGCCGTCGGTCGCCACGCACAGGGTGGCATCGGCGTCGCCGCGGCGGATCGCTTCAACGCCGAGCTGGATCGCGGTCGCACCGGACGCGCAGGCGGTGGAGAGCGAGATCGGCGAGCCCTTGGTGCCGTAGGTCTCGGCCAGATGGCTTGCCACCGAGCCGAACATGAAACGGTGATGGAACGCCGAGAATCGGCCGCCGCCGCTGACGCGCAGCATGTCCTCATAGCCGAAATCGGTCTTTCCGATTGCGCGCCCGAGTTCCAGCCGCTGCGGCCACTCGACCTCGACGGGTGCCACCGCGAGGAACAGCGGCCCGGGGAAGTCGGCCTTGCCGCCGATGGCAGCCTGTTCGAGCGCTTCCTCGGTCGCCAGTTTGGCCAGCTGCTCGGTCAGTCCCGTCGAGGAGACGGGATCGACACGGACGAAGTCGACCGTCCCCGCCATCGTCGACTTCAGGCCGTCGATCGGGAAGCGCGTCACGGTGCGAATGCCGGATTCGCCCGCGGTCAGCCTGGTCCAGTTGTCCTTCTTGCCGGCCCCAAGCGACGTCACGACGCCCATGCCGGTGACGACGACGATCGGCCTGCCGAATTTATCGCGTGGTGCTGACATGTTTCCCCCGTCGATGCTGCGCCGCAACTGCAAGCGCTCGCGCGCTCATTTCATGGTCTCGGCGTGATCCCGCCTGAACAGCGATCTTGTTCCGGATCACGCGCTACTTGATGGCCTCGACCAGCGCCATGCCTTCGCCCTGCCAGTGACCGGCCCCGAGCACCACAATCTGGTTCGGCACACCAGGCTTTTCAACCTCGAGCCCGGTCGGATCGTTGGGCGGAAAAAGCGCGCCGCGCGACAGCGACAGTGCCGCCAGCGCCAGTCCCAGCGGAAACTGGGTTTCCAGCGTGTGGCCGAACATCGTCCCGGTGGCGCGGACGGCAAAGCCGGGATGCTGGCGCAGGAATTCCTTTTCTTCCGACGTTACCGGTCCGACGCCCGTTGCGCCGGTAATCAGGTTGCCGACATCGCCGGTGACGCCGAGCTTCGGCCACAGCGCTTGCAGCGATTTTGTCACCGCGCCGGGTTGCTTGCGTTGGGCGAGGTCGGCGACCACTTTGGTCAGCCGGGCGTAGGGCTTGGCGCCGCGGGCTTCGGCGTGCTCGCGGGATTCCATCACCAGGAAGCAGCCGGCGGAGCCGAGCGCGAAACCGCCTTTGTCGTCGCGCTGCCACACCGGGGTGTATTTCTCGGTCAGATTGAAATCGCCGAACTCATAGAGGATGAGTAGATCGGGGCGCTCGCCATTATGCGCGGCGCCGACCAGCGCGATCTCGCTCTGCCCGGATTCGATCCGCGCCAGCGCGATCCGCGCCGCATCGATGGAGGCTGCTTCCTCGCCCATGAAAGTGCGCGAGGTTCCGGACACGCCATGGACGATGGCGATGTTGCCGGCGAGCAGGTTGGAGAGCTGGGCCAGAAACAGAGTCGGCCGCAAATCATTCATCAGCCGTTCGTTGAGGAAGGCCGGACTCGAATTACCCTTGGCGTCGGCGTTCATGATCGCGAGGTCGACGGCAATGTCGCGCTCGCCGCCGCCGGCGGCCACGATCATGTCCATCCGTCCCAGGATTTCCTGGTTGCCTTTGACGCCGGCGGAATCCAGCGCCAGCCCGGCGGCATAGGTACCGATGCGCTGCCAGGCTTCCATCTGGCGCTGGTCGCCCTTTTTCGGGATCTGCGCGTCAAAGCTGACCGGGGCGAGGGGATGGACGATGTAAGGCGCGAAGCGCTTGTCGTCGACATTGATGCGCTTCTGGTTCAGCGCATCCCAATGCGCATCCAGTCCCTCACCGAGCGAAGATACGATGCCGATGCCGGTGATCCAGACTTCCTTGGCAGCCGGTGCCGTGGGTTCAGTCATGCTTCAGCACCTGCATGGGGAACCCGATCTTTTCGGCCATCGCGTCCATGTGGACACGAAAGGCAGGGTCGGGGAATGGGGTAAGGCCGAAGGTTATTTCAGCGCTGCACTTCAGTTCCTTGCCGATGCGGCCCTTGGCCTTGGTGACCGCAAAGCCGGAACCTTCGTGCTCGACCTTGGCTTCGATCGTCAGCAACTGACCGGGACTGACGAAACCCCGCATCTTGGCTTCCTTGACGATGGCCAGGAACGGCATGCGCTCGAACTTCAACACGCCGAGCAAAAGCCAGCCCGAACTCTGCGCCATCGCTTCGGTCAGCAGGACACCGGGCATGATTGGAAAGCCGGGGAAGTGCCCCTCGAAAATCGTGTGCTTTTCCGGAACCTGGGCTTCGACCACAATCGTCCGTTCGCCGAGATTGAGGTCGACGATACGGTCGATCAGCTTGAAATAATCAAGGTCCATGGTGGGCGATTACGCGCCCGTGCCCGCGTTCTTGGCCGCGACCAGTTCGTCGATACGATCGGCGAGATTCTTCAGCACGAAGTACTGTTCGGTCGTGGCCTTGCCGTCGTTGACCTCCTGGGTCCATTTTTCGAGCGGCATCTTGATCCCGAACGCCTTGTCGATGGCAAAGGCGATGTCGAGAAAGTCCAGGCTGTCGATGCCCAGATCGTCGATGGCGTGACTCTCCGGCTTGATCGTGTCGCGCGGAATGTCGCAAGTCTCGGCGATAATGTTGGCGATCTGATCGAATGTAGAAGACATCATTAAGCCTTTGATATACTGGAGATAAATCCGGGACGGCTAGGGGGAGGCGGGCGCGGCGTTTTTCCCTCGGCCGGAGTCGAGAGCCCGTATATCGGAGCGCAGCCCTGAGTTCAATGGAGGTTGGCAACCCCTGTGGGGACCGATTTATCGGCAAAAACGGCCGTTTAGGCCTGCCTTCTAACTGTGCGGCATCGCGGAAATCCGGGCGCAGTCCCGGCGTCCCATCAGCACGCAATCCTGGGTCTTGCGCAGATCGGCAATGCTGATCGCGAGCCATATCCCGATCACCGTCAGCGCCATCGTGAAGGCCAGGGCCGCAATGTTGGCCAGCATGCGATGGCGGAAGTCGTCCGGCTCGTCACGGGACCGTTCGTAGCGGGACAGATCGCTTGCCGCCGGTTGGGCACTGGTCGGGGCGGGCGGCTGGACATTGCCCGCGGCGGGCTCGTCCCGCCGGCTGGGGGGATGGGCCGAGGTGCGCGGCCGGAATTTGACCACGACGTGCTCGTCATCCCCTTGTATGGGCAGCTGAGTCTTCACTGCAGTCGGTCCACAAAGCTTGTATTCCTGTTTAGCATGCCGGCCGTGCTTCCAACATAAAATGTTGGTGCGTATCCACGCAGGCCCATCCCCGCAGAGTCTCATGGAACCAAGGCTTGGCGAGCGTGTGGCTATTTCGGCAGCCGCCCCATCATGTAGAACTCGTCGTTCGGCCGCATCGCGGTGACGTTGGCCAGCCGGTTCGACAGCGCAAAGAACGCGGAGATCGCCGTGATGTCCCAGATGTCGTCGTCGGAGAATCCGTGGCCGGCGATCTCGGTAAAATCCTGTTCGGAAACCGTGTTCGCCTCCTGGCTCACCTTCATGGCGAAGTCGAGCATGGCGCGCTGGCGCGGCGTGATGTCGGCCTTGCGGTAGTTGACGGCGATCTGGTCGGCGATGACAGGGTTCTTCGCCCGGATGCGCAGGATCGCGCCGTGGGCGATCACGCAGTAATGGCACTGGTTGGCGCTGGACGTCGCCACCACGATCATTTCGCGCTCGGCCTTGGAGAGGCCGCTGTCCTTTTCCATCAGCGCATCATGATAGGCAAAGAACGCGCGAAACTCGTCGGGACGGTAGGCCAGCGTCAGAAAGACATTGGGCACGAAGCCCGATTTCTCCTGCACCGCCAGGATACGGGTGCGGATATCCTCCGGCAGCTTGTCGAGGGAGGGCGTCGGAAAGCGTTTTGGAACAGGCTGCGTCATGGAATGGTCCCGGCTTTGGCCGCGCGATGCGGCGCTGATGGCTGAACCATATAAAGCGTTTTCGAGCGAAGTGGATACCGGTTCGCGTGAAGAAAACGCGTCAACACAACCGCGTTTGCTGCCGAGCTAACTGCCCGGGACTTGATCCCGGCAGGCGGGTTCGCGCCCAAAAAACCTGCGCGAACACCAATGGTTAGCGCAGCGGCTTCTTCAACAACGAGAAGCGATCGGGATCCAGGCCCAGCGACGGCTGCAGCATCGGCGCTTCGATAGAACGCGGCTCCAGCGTTCGTGCGGCGGGCCGTTCGTTGATCATGGGATCGTTGGGAACGTCGCGATGTGAGGTCGCGCCACGCCAGCGGTCCAGCACGGCGCTGACGAAATGCATGTCATGGCCGGCGGCAACCGACGGCGCGGTCGCAATCGTGGCCTCGCTGCGCGGCAATTGATGGATCGGCACTTCCTTGAAGCGCAACCGCGTCGGCAGTGCCACGCCTTCGCCGAACGCCAGCACTTCGCGGGTGCCGAGCGAGGGCACGAACGACAACAGATTGGCGGCGGCGTCCGAGACGGCCGAGCGCAGCAGGGCCTGGTCGCGGTCGTTGGCAAGGCGCATCGCAAACAGCGTGTTGCACTGGGAGATGATGGTGGCGTCGAGTTCGGCCGGACGCTGCGTGACCAGGCCGAGATAGACGCCGTATTTGCGGCCTTCCTTGGCGATACGCGAGACCGCCTTGCGGGTCGGTCCGAAACCGATATTGCGGTCGGCGGCGGCGTAACGATGCGCCTCCTCGCAGACGAACAGCAGCGGCGAGACGCCGTCGCTCCAGAGGCCGAAATCGAACGCCATGCGGCACAGCACCGACACCACGGAATCGACGACTTCGGCGGGGAAGCCGGCGAGCTGCATGATGGTCATCGGCCGGCCATTGGCGGGCAGGCGGAACAGATGGCTGATGACTTCCGCCATGGTGTCGCCGCCGACATTGGCGTTGTCGAACATGAACGCGTAGCGCGGGTCGTTGCGCACGGTTTCGATGCGCGAAATCAGCTTGTGATAGATGATGCGCGATGAGCGATTCTCCAGCTTGCCCATCCGCTCGTCGATCAGCGAAATCAGATCGACCAGCCGGTAGGGCACCGGCGTATCGACGGTGTAGCCGATCGCCTTGGGATCGATCCGCTTCAGCCCGACCCGGTCGGCGTTCTGGTACTGGGTGTAGATGCCCTTCGCCATCGGAATGACTTCGGCGAGAATATCGAGCTCTTCGGGCACGCCGGGGCGGCCGGCGAACAGGACGTCGACGATCTCTTCGAAATTGAACAGCCAGAACGGCAGTTTCAGGTTCCGCGGGTTGAGCACCAGCGCCCGGTCGCCGAAGCAGCGGCCGTATTCGTTATGGACGTCGAGCAGGAAGATGCGCAGGTTCGGCCGCGACTTGAGGATTTCGTTGAGCAGCAGCGAGACGCCGGTCGATTTGCCGACGCCGGTGGAGCCGAGTACGGCGAAATGCTTGGAGAGCATTTCCTCGACGTCGACATAGGCGATGACCGAGCGGTCCTGTTGCAGCGTGCCGACATTGATCTGGTCCGAACCGGTCGGGGCATAGACCGTGCGGAGTTCCTGATTGGTGATCAGCTCGACGGCATCGCCGATGGTCGGATAGTTGGTGACGCCGCGCTGGAATTTCGGACGATCGCCGCCGAGGATTTCGCCGAGCAGGTCGACGCCCGCGCTGGCAATGTAATTATCGGAGCTCGGCAGATCCTCGCAGGTTACGTCGGTGATCATGGCGACGATGGTGGAAGTTGCGCAGCGGATGCTGATGAAACGGCCGACAGTGGCGCGTACTTCCGAGGTAGCCATCTGGCTTACCGCAAGAAGTCCGACCCGGGCGAGGGAGCCGCGCACCGAAATCACACGTCCGAAGGATGTCACGATGTTGAACCTGGCATGTCATGAGATTGATCTGGCTGCATTATGGGCGGCCGGGACTAGCGAAACGGTTAAACCGGCGTCGTTCCCGATTGGCTAAATCTGTTGCATCCCGCTCAGGCTTCGTTTTGCAACAGGCGCCTGCCGCGGCCACAACACGCTAGTTGTGCAGGAAAATCAGCGCTTTTCTGCATTTGTGCGCGCGCGTGCGATCGCCTCTGGATTAATCATTAGTTTACCACATCGGGGGAGAGGCCGGATTTGATCGGGCGCCGGCAATGTCCGGTACCGGACTCGAGATCAAGCATCAGTCCGCGTATCGCGGTAACCGATTGCTAACCGCAAGTTGTAACCCGCCTTCCATTTGTGATGCGTAACGATGTCACGCTGGGACGGACCAAGGTGACTTTCGATAGCGGCCATACATGCCGGGCGATTCTGCGAATCCTGTAGAGAAGACCGGGACGGTGAGGCGCCTGGCGCTTTGCGCTGTCCTGATCGCCGTGGCGATTTTGGCTGGCGTGGCGACATCGGCGTGGGAGCTTCGCGAACGCGTACTGCTTGCCCTCGTCGTCATCCTCGCACTCGTCGTCGCTCTGCTGCTGAGGCGCCATCGATTGTCCGAGCAGCGGCTTGCGGCCGAGCGGCGCCAGCTCAGCGTTGCCGTGAACAATATCCCGCAAGGTCTTGTTCTCTATGATGCATCGGCGCGTATCGTCATTTGTAACCAGCCCTATCTCGATATGTTTGGCCTGTCGCCGGATGTGGCCAAGCCCGGCTGCACGATGCATCGTTTGATCGAACACCGCAAAGAAACCGGATCCTTTGACGGCGATGTCGACGCGTTCTGCAATGCCATCATCCGCACCGTGTCGCTCGGCAAGGCCACGCGGCAACTGACGGAAGCGCCGGGCGGCAGGGCGATCGAGATCGTCAACCGGCCGCTGAATGCGGGTGGCTGGGTGGCCACGATCGAGGACATCACCGAGCGCACCCGCGCTGACGAGAAAATTGCCCATCTGGCGCATTATGACGGGCTGACCGACCTGCCCAACCGGCTCCTGTTTCGCCAGCGACTGGACCAGGCGCTGAAGGCGGTCCAACCGGGCGAACAGCTGGCGGTGTTCTATATCGACATCGACGAATTCAAGAGCGTCAACGATGCCCTCGGCCACGCGATCGGCGATGAGTTGCTCAAAGGCGTGGGCGAAAGGCTGCGCTTGTGTCTGAAGGATACAGATGTCGCGGCGCGGCTGGGCGGTGACGAGTTTGCCGTGATTCAAACCGCTATCAAGAAACAGTCGGAAGCCACTCAACTTGTTGAAGGAATTTACGCGGCGATCAGGGCGCCGTTCGAGTGCGCGGGCCACCTGATCACGACAGATGCCAGCATCGGCATCGCGCTCGCCTCCGGCGATGGGCTCGATCTCGACCAGTTGCTCCGGAACGCGGACCTCGCGTTGTACGGCGCCAAGAGCGACGGACGGCGGACCTATCGCTTCTTCGAGGTCGGCATGGACGCCCGCGCCAAGGCGCGACGAGTCCTGGAACTCGAATTGCGTCAGGCGATATCAGATGGCGGCCTCGAGGCCTATTATCAGCCGGTGCTCAATCTCGAGGACGGCAAGGTCTCCTCCTGCGAAGCGCTGCTGCGATGGCGCCACCCCGAACGCGGCATGATTTCGCCTGCGGAGTTCATTCCGGTCGCCGAAGACACCGGCCTGATCAACGAGCTCGGTCACTGGGTGCTCAACACGGCGTGCGCCGAGGCTGCCAACTGGCCGGCGGAGATCCGCGTCGCGGTCAACGTCTCACCGGTTCAGTTCCGGAGCCAGACGCTGGCGCTCAACGTGGCGGCGGCCCTTGCTGCCTCGGGCCTCGCCGCATCCAGGCTCGAGCTCGAGATCACCGAGGCGGTGCTGATCCGCGACGACGACGGCGCGCTTCAGATGCTGCATCAGTTGCGCAAGCTGGGGGTACGCATCGCGCTGGACGATTTCGGCACCGGGTATTCCTCGCTGAGCTATCTGCAGCGGTTTCCATTCGACAAGATCAAGATCGACCGATCCTTCATCAGGGATCTGGCCGGCGCAGGCGCCTCGTCGTCGATCGTCCAGGCGGTGGTGAACATTGCGGCCGCGAGCGACATGACGACGACAGCGGAAGGCGTCGAGACCGAGCAGCAGCGAAACCTGCTGTACATTCTCGGCTGCACCGAGATACAGGGGTTCCTGTTCAGCCCCGCGATAACAGCCGTGGAGATCCGGCGGCTGTTGCACTCGCACCGCGGCAAGGTGGTATCCGCGGCGTGAGTCCCCGGATGACGCCGGCCGGTTTGCCGGAAGCGATCGGTCAATTGGTGTTAGTCCCGATCGGAGCCGCTTCGGAAAAAATTTGATCGATCTCCTTGCGCGCGCGGAACCCGCGGCCGCCGAGCGTTTCCGATGGATACTCCCCGAACAGCGAGCGATAGTAGTGAGAGAAGCGTCCAAGCTCGATGAAGCCGTGCCGGATCGCCACCTGCGCGACGGTAACCGTCGCAGGATCGCTTTCCCTCAGAACGGAATGAATGGCGCAAAGCCGCTTGTGACGCAGGAACGATATCGGTCCCAAACCGAAAACATCGTAGAATGCGCGATGCAGAGTCCGTCGCGACACGTTGAGATGGGCGCAGATTTCGGAAACGTGGACGGGGCGAAGGCCGGCGGCTTCGAGATAGTCGTCGACTTTCCCGACCAGCTGCGTCGCCGAGGGCAGAAGCCCCTTGGTGTCCGGCGGTAGCGATTGCACGATGGTTCCGGTGACGGCGTCGATGATCGAGCGCTTCCAGAAATCGGTGACGGTGTCGGACAAGGCCGTCTGCTGACGCGCCAGGCGGGAAATGATCAGGGGCAACCGCCGTGTCGCCGCCATGCCGATCGAAGGGTCTGCCTGATAGACGTTTTTGTTGAGCCATGCGGCGGGGTCGCTCAACCTCGCTTCGCCCTTGAACAGCGACGGGACTTCGGCAAGATCGAGACGGATCGCGGCATAGGCCGAGGCGCCATGGAAAATTCCGTCATGCTCGGTGCTGGGAGGCATGATCAGGACGTCCGCCGGGCGCATGTCGAAGGACCAGTGGGTGACCCGGTCGTCGGCATTGAGCAGCATCCCGATAACGAGCTTGTCGTCGGTCGAAATGCGTTGGGTTCGAACGCCAACGGAGAACGAACCGATGCTGAGCGAGAAGTCTCCGATGCCGACGTGACTGAGTGAGCCTCGAAACTTTCCACGGCCGAGTTGCGTCACCTCGACATGCGATCCTCTGATCGCGTTGTGAAGGCCTTCGAAGCTGTCCAGACTGCAGGTGTTGACCGCAAGCTGCCCGCTCATGGTTCGGCATCCCCCATTCGATGCCCCGTCCCCGACTCGATCTAGCCACAACTCTAGCGCGCTCACAATGAATTTTGTCGGTCAGGTCTTGCTCTGTTGCAAGAAGGCCCGCGCACGATTGCGGTCGCGATGAGAATATTTGTCTAAATTTTTGAACGGAACGGCATGCAGTTCGATCAATGCATTGATCGATTTGCGAAGGTCTCCATTAAGGCTGAAGTTGCGCCTTTGCAGATTGGCACAAACTGCACATCACATCGCTTCGAGATTCATCTAGCTTGCATGGGTGCCAATGCTTCGCGTCTCGTAAGCCTTTGAAGAAGCGGAGACTGTGCGCCAATGCGCTGTGCAGGAAAACTGCGCGGAAAAGGGAAGACGGGCTGACTGATCTACGTCTGCCGTGCGCAACCACGACGCGAGCGGCTGCAATAAGAAAAAGGGCCGCCAATGCGCTCAACAAGAACCCGCTTCATCGATCTGGCTAACGCCCCCAACGGAATGCACTGCGCGCTAGCCTTCTCAACCTGCCTTGCCCTGACGCCTTCGCCGGCATCGGCGATGATTGTAGCGCCCTCCGTTTGGCAGCACCAGCAACTCAAGCAAGACAATCTGGTGACCGAGGTCCGCGCGCGAGCCGGTGGCTCGGTGCGCCGGACAACCGTCGTTGGTCCGCGTGGCAACGTGGCCAGCCGGACCGTGGTCCGCGGCGGCGCGGTCGTGCGTCCCGGTGTTGCACGCCCCGGCGGCTGGGTGCGCCTCGCCCATTATTACTGGCGTCCGGGCGGCGCGATCGCCGCCGGTGCGGCGATCGGATTCGTCGCCGCTGCCTCCGCGGCAGCCTATGCCGGCTCACCGCCGGCGCCGGGTTACTGCTGGTACTACTCCGATCCGAGCAAGACGCAGGGCTTCTGGGACGTTTGCCCGTAACCGCGCACGTCAGGAGTTGGTGCCATGACGCTGCTGCAAACCGACATCCGGCAGGGCGACACGCCGTCGGAAGATGGCCGGACCGCCGATATGGTCCGCATTCCCGGCGGCACATTCCGCATGGGCTCCGACAATCATTATCCTGAGGAAGCGCCGGTACATCGCGTGACGGTGGACGGCTTCTGGATCGACCGCACGCCGGTGACCAATCGACAGTTCGAGCGGTTCGTGATCGAGACCGGGCACAAGACCTTTGCCGAAATCCCGCCCGATCCGAAGCACTATCCAGGGGCCCTGCCGCACATGCTGTACGCGGGCTCTCTCGTGTTCGAGCGGCCGCACTCGACCTACGATTTGCGCGACTGGCGCCAGTGGTGGTCGTTCATGAAGAACGCCGATTGGCGGCACCCCTATGGACCCAGGAGCAACGTCAACGTCCTGAACGATCACCCCGTCGTCCATGTGTCTTACTCGGACGCGCTGCTCTATGCGCGGTGGGCGTGCAAGGATTTGCCGACCGAAGCCGAATGGGAGTTCGCGGCGCGCGGCGGGCTCGATGGCGCCGAATTCGCGTGGGGCGACGAGCTTACGCCCGACGGCGTGCATATGGCCAATACCTGGCAGGGCGAATTCCCGCTGCACAACCTGCATGAGGATGGCTACGAGCGCACCTCGCCGGTGACGGCGTTTCCGCCGAACGGTTACGGCCTGCACGACATGATCGGCAATGTCTGGGAATGGACCTCGGACTGGTATTCGCCGAAACATGAAGCCGACGCGCCGAAGGCGTGCTGCATCCCCGAAAATCCGCGCGGCGGGCGCGAGGAAGGCAGCTACGACCCTCGCCAGCCGAACATCAAGATCCCGCGCAAGGTGATCAAGGGCGGCTCGCATCTGTGCGCACCGAATTATTGCCGCCGCTATCGCCCGGCGGCGCGACATGCCGAGGCGATCGATACCTCGACCAGCCATGTCGGATTTCGATGCGTCCTGAGAATCCCGGCCACGCGATAATTCTGCCTTGCGACACGTCATTCAAACGGCACGCGCGGGCAAGCTCGGAATCGATTCGAAGTGACGGTCGCGTCCGCGGCAGGTCCGGGACAAGGCGGGCGCATAGCAGCGGTGCAATTCGCACGACTGCCTGAGGGCCGGTCTTAATTGACACGGCCAATCCCTGCACGCTATCCAAGCCGAAGCAAAGAACAAGAAACAGGGCAGGGTGGAACGCGATGAACCGCGACAGCGCGTCTTGAGCGATTTCGCGCGGCCTTCCGCGCTCGCGCCATTCCGTATCAGGAATTATCGTTTCCAGTGGCCCGCCGATCTGCTCACCTCGTGGGCGTTCGAGATGGAGATGATCATCCTCGGCTGGTACGTGCTGGTCGAGACCGGGTCGGTGCTGCTGCTCACCGTGTTCGCTTCCTTGGGTTATATCGGCACATTGGTCGCGCCGATGTTCGGCGTCGTCGGGGACCGGATCGGTCACCGCGATCTCCTGGCCATGATGCGCGCGTGCTACGCGGTGCTGGCGACCGTGCTGATGACGCTGGCGCTGTCAGGCCATCTCAGCCCACTTTTTGTTTTTATCGTCGCGGCCCTGATGGGTGTCGTCCGTCCGTCGGACCTCGGCGTGCGCGGCGCACTGGTTGCGACCATCATGCCGCGCGATCAACTGATCGGCGCGATCAGCATCTCCCGAACCACGATGGATACCGCGCGCATCGCCGGCGCGCTGAGCGGCGCCGGATTGTTCGCCGCGCTCGGGATGGGAGCGGCCTATGTGGCGATCGTCTGCCTCTATCTCATCGCGACCTTGCTGACGCTGTGCGTGGTGGCACCGGCCAAGCCGTATCCGACCGGCGATACCGAAAGCGAGGTGCTGCGGCCCTCGCCATTGCGCGACCTGATGGAGGGCGTGGCCTATTGCTGGACCACGCCGCGCATGCGCGCTGCGCTCTGGGTCGCGTTCCTCGCCAACCTCACGGCCTATCCGCTGACCAACGGCTTGCTGCCCTATGTCGCCAAGGCGATCTACGGCACCAACCAGACCGGGCTCGGCTATCTCTCGGCAAGCTTCGCCATTGGCTCGCTGGCCGGCTCGATCGTGCTGAGCCTGATCCACGGCATCAGGGTGGCGCGGCTCATGATCGCCTCGACCGTGCTGTGGTATGCGACGCTGCTGCTGTTCGTGCAGATGCAGACGGTACCGACCGCGATCGTCTGCCTGGTCATCGCCGGTTTCTCGCAGAGCCTCGCGATGATCTCGATCGCCGTCATCCTGATGCGCACGGCGGCCGAGAATTTTCGCGGCCGGGTGATGGGCGTGCGCATGATGGTGATCTATGGCCTGCCGTTCGGCCTTCTGGCCGCGGGCAGCCTGATCGACGAGATCGGCTTCGCCGCGACGGGAACGCTGTACGCGGCGGTCGGTCTCGCCTTGATGCTGGCGATCATGCTGCACTGGCGCGCCGATTTGTGGCCGGTGCATGCCCCGGCCAATGCAAGGTAGGCGTCGCGTTGGCGTCGCCTCACTGCATCTTGATGTTGGCTTCCTTGAGCACCGGCTCCCACTTGGCGGCCTCCGCGCGCATGAACGCGTCGAATTCCTGCGGCGAGTTTCCGACCGGCGTCGCGCCCATCTTTTCCAGCGCGGTCAGAACCACCGGGTCCTTGAGAGTGGCCTTGAGATCGGCGTTGATCCTGGTCACCTGTTCCGGCGCCATGCCCGCGGGTCCAAGAAAGCCCCACCACACCGACGCGTCGTAGCCGGGCAAGCCGGACTCCGCGACCGTCGGGACATCCGGCAGCGCCTTGGCGCGCTGCGCCGTCGTCACCGCGAGCGCGCGCACCGTAGAGCCCTCGAGCTGGCCGACGACCTCCGGCAAGGGATTGACGCTGATCGGAATCTCGCCCGCGATCACGGCGGTGAGGGCGGGCGCACCGCCCTTGTAGGGAATCGCGAGGATCTTCACCTTGGCCATGTAGTTGAGCAGTTCGCCGGCAAGGTGCGCCGACGTGCCGTTGCCGGACATGCCATAGGACAAGGCGTCGGGCTTCTCGCGGGCGATCGTCAGCAACTCCCCGAGATTCTTCACGGGGCTGCTCTTGGACACGACGATGGCGAGCGGCGACGCGGCGATCTCGCTGATCGCGGTAAAATCCTTGAAGGTGTCGTAGGGCAACTTTGGATAGAAGAACTGATTGAGCGGATGGCCGCTGGCGACCAGGATCAGGGTGTAGCCGTCGGGCGCCGATTGGGTCAGCGCCTGCGAAGCGATGGTACCGCCGGCGCCGGGCCGGTTTTCGATCACGGGCTGCTGGCCCCAGATCTTCGACAGCGACTGGCCGACCGTGCGCGCGAGGACATCAACCGCACCGCCGGCCGCATAGGGCACCAGGATGCGCACCGGCTTGCTTGGGAAACCCTCGGCGTTTGCCTGCGTACCGGCCAGCGAGAATAGCGCCGCTGCGAGAACAGAACGGATGAGTTTGCGTGGGGTAGGCATTGCAGGAAATCCTTCTTGTCCGGATCGATGGTTGGAAGTGGGCGGCGTGTGCCGCTAATTCTGTGTTTCCGGCGTAACCGCGCCGCGCAGCCCCGCACGCACAATCGCTGCCTTGACCAGGCCTTCCGACTTCGCGGCTTCGGTGAACTGCCGGATGAACGCCATCCCGCCGTCGCGTCCTTTTGGGACGCCGATCGCGAAGCGTTCGACGCCCCAGCGGCCGTCGAGCACTTTCGACCCCGGCAGCTTCTCCGACATTTCGTACAGCGAGGCCTTGTTGGTGGCGTAGGCATGGAGGCTACCGGCCGACAGCATCTCGATGACGGCCTCGAAATTTGCCGCGCGCACGATCTCGGCGTTCTCGAGGTCGCGCGAAAGCGTGGCATCGGACGAGTTTCCTGCCGTGACGCCGACGCGTATGCCCGCTGCATCCACCTCGGTCAGCGCTGTGAGCGCCGAGCCCTTCGGCACGAGATAGCCGAGTTCGACCTCAAAAACGGGCGGGCCGAAATCCATCTCCCGTGCCCGCGCGGCCGTGGCGTTCGTGAGGGCGATGTCGGCCTTGCTCGTCTTGACCGCTTCGAGGACCTCGGCATTTCTGGAAAAAACAACGGGCTCAAAAGGGACGCCGAGCCGCGTTGCGAGTTCCTTGCCGAGATCGTAACCGACTCCCTTCGGCCCGCCAGCCTTCGGATCGGGCAGAATCGAAGTCGGCGTTCCCGTGTACAGCGCGACCTTGAGCGCACCGCTCGGCGCGAGGATTTGCTTGACCTCGGGATCGGCCGCAACGGCGCTGCCGCGGCAGAGGGCTGCCGCAACCATCAGAATCGCAACAATAATCTGGCGCCTTCCGGCCATACCGCTCTCCAATGCCCAGTCCACGGAGCGGCGTCGTGTTTCCCACCGCCACTCAGTTATTTGTTGACTGGACCTGATAATTTGTACATCTGTACAAAAGAAAAAGCGGAAAGCAAACCCCCAAAGAAGAACCCAAAGAAAACTCATGACGCGCAACCCCAATATGCGGGAAGCCATCCTCAGCGCGGCCGAGAGCCTGTTCTCGACCCGGGGCTTCAACGCGGTTTCGATCCGCGACATCGCGCTGGAGGCGGGCGCCAACCCCGGCAGCGTCACCTATCATTTCAAGAGCAAGGACGGCCTGCTGCTCGAAATCTACAAGCGGCATTGCGGTCCCATGAACAAGCGCCGCATCGAGCTGTTGGTGGCGGCGCGGCGCGTGCGCGACGTGCAGGACCGGCTGGAGGCGATCGTGCGCGCCTATGTGCAGCCGGCGTTTTCGTCGAGCAGCGATCTGGCCGGCGGCGGCGCGCGGTTCACCCGGCTGCGCGCTGTCATGTCGGCGGAAGGCAACGCCGTCGTCGGCCGCATCATTGCGGAGATCTTCGACGACACCACCAACGCCTTCATCGAAGCGATCGAGCAGAGCCTGCCGCATCTGCCGCGCAAGACGCTGGTCTGGCGCTCCCAGTTCCTGCTCGGCGCGCTCTATTACACCCTCGTCAACCCGGAGCGGGTAACGCGGTTGTCGCGCGGCGAGGCCGACGGCGCCGACATGGCCGAGGCGATCGAGCAACTGGTTTCCGCCACCGTCGCCTCATTGCAGGCGCCTGACATCAACGGCCAGGCAGCCGCGGAGTCTGCCGCGAAAGCCGGAGCCAGGAAAGCGACGGCCGGTTCGCGTTCACGCACGCCATGAGAGCATGATGTCGAAGCCAACGATTCCCGGCCCCGATCCGATTACGCGGACGCCGAAATTCCGCCTGCCGCCTCTGGCGTGCGACGCGCACACCCATATTTTCGGACCTGATGATAAATACCCGTATGCGCCGGGGCGGCCGTATACGCCGCCTGACGCACCGCTGGAGGATTTCAGGGCGCTGCACAGGAAGATCGGCATTGGCCGGGCCGTCATCGTCAATGCCAGCGTGCACGGCACCGATAACCGCGTCGCGCTCGACGCCATCGCGGTCAGCAACGGCACGTTTCGCGCCGTCGCCAATATCGACGATACCATCACCGAGCGCGGCCTGCGCGAGCTGCACGAGGGCGGCTTCCGCGGCTGCCGCTTCAATTTCGTGCGCCATCTCGGCGGCGTGCCTGACATGGCGGTGTTCCATCGCATCGTCGCGATGGTGGCGCCGCTCGGCTGGCACATCGACCTGCATTTCGATGCGATCGATTTGCCTGAATATGCCGACATGCTGGCAAAACTGCCGGTGCGGTACACCATCGATCACATGGGACGGGTCAAGGCCGCCGACGGTCTCGATCAGTTGCCGTTCCGCACCCTGATCGACCTGATGCAGCGCGACGAGAAATGCTGGGTCAAGGTGTGCGGTTGCGAGCGGGTATCCACCAGCGGTCCGCCGTTCCACGACGCGGTGCCGTTCGCGCGCCGGATTATCGAGACCGCGCCGGATCGCGTGATCTGGGGCACCGACTGGCCGCACCCGAACGTCAAGGTGATGCCGAACGACGGCGATCTGGTCGATCTCATTCCACTGTTCGCGCCAGAAAGCGAATTGCAGCAGAAGATTCTGGTCGACAATCCCGCACGGCTGTTTGAGTTCTGATGGGGCAGCCATGACGGGCAAGCGCGATGGTTTTCGGTTGATCGGCCGCTGCGTATCGATCGCAGGCGCAATTGCATTGGCCGTGCTGCTGCTGATGCCGCAGATTGCCTGCGCCCAAAACTATCCCAACCGGCCGGTGCGGCTGATCCTTCCCTTCGGTCCAGGCGGGGTTGCCGACGTCACCGCGCGGATGGTCACGGAGAAGCTCGGCGAAAAGCTCGGGCAGCGCTTCATCATCGAGAACATGCCGGGCGCCGGCGGCATCACCGCCGCGCGCGCGGTTCTGTCGTCGCCTCCCGACGGCTATACGCTGGCGCTGCTGAGCAACGGCACCGCGATCTCGGTGTCCCTGTTCAAGAACCTACGCTTTAATCCGGTCACGGATTTCGTTCCGGTCTCGAGCATGGGTTATTTCGACTTCATCCTCGTCACCCGGGCTGGCTCGCCGTACCGGACATTGGCGGACCTGATCAAAGCGGCCAGGGAAAAGCCCGGCGCGCTCAATGTCGGCACCATCAATGTCGGCTCGACGCAAAACCTCTCGGCGCAATTGTTCAAATCCACTGCCGGCGTCGAAATCACCATCGTGCCCTTCCGCAGTTCGCCCGACGTCCTGATCGCGCTGCTGCGCGGCGATATCCAAATGACGATCGAGAATTATACCGCCGTGCAGTCGCACATATCAGACAAGGCGGTGACGGCGGTGTCGACTTCAGGTTCGGTCCGCACGCCGTTCCTGCCTGACGTTCCGACGGTGAAGGAGGCGGGTGGCGGCGATTTCGAGGCGCGGTCCTGGAACGCGATTTTCGCGCCCAAGGGCACGCCGCCGGAGGTGATCAGGACGCTCAATGCGGCGCTCCGCGACGTGCTCGATGCGCCCGATTTGAAGAAGCGCGCGCTCGAGCTGGGCATCGAGGCCAAGGCCTCCACGCCGGAGGAAATCGCGCAGCGGCTGAAGGACGACATCGAGAAATGGGCTAAAGTGATCGAGCGGGCGGGCATCGAGAAGCAGTAAAGCGTTTTCCAGCGAAGTGGACACCGGTTTGCGTCAAGAAAACGCGTCAGATCAATAATCTAGAGCCCCGCTCCGATTTCATCGGAACGGAAAAAGGCTCTAACCGGAAAAGCAAAAGAGGAAACAGCAATGACCAGTGCAAACAGGACCGGCCTCGTGGTCACGGCGCATCCCGGCGATTTCGTCTGGCGCGCGGGCGGCGCGATCGCGCTGCATGCCAAAAAAGGCTACCGCATCAAGATCGCCTGCCTGTCGTTCGGCGAGCGCGGCGAGAGCCAATTCGCCTGGAAGGAAACCGGCGCCACGCTTGAAAAAGTGAAGGCGGGACGGCGCGACGAGGCGCAGCGCGCCGCCGAGATGCTCGGCGCTGAAATCGAATTCTTCGATGCCGGCGACTATCCGCTGCGCACCACCGAAGCGCATTTCGACCGCATGGTCGACATCTACCGCGAGCTCAATCCGTCCTTCGTGCTCACCCACGCGCTGGAAGACCCCTACAATTTCGATCATCCCAACGCCGCGCATTTCGCGCAGGAGACCCGTGTGGTGGCGCAGGCGATGGGCCACAAGCCCGGCGCAAAGTACACCTACGCCGCGCCGCCGGTGTTCCTGTTCGAACCGCACCAGCCCGAGATGTGCAATTTCAAGCCGCAGGTGATCCTCAACATCGATGAGGTCTGGGAGCAGAAGCGCAAGACCTTTGAAATTCTCGCCGCGCAAAAACACCTATGGGCGTACTATGAGCGCGTCGCATTGCAACGGGGCATGCAGGGCGGCCGCAATTCCGGCAAGGCCATGACCTATGGCGAGGCCTATCAGCGGCTGTTCCCGATGGCGATGGAGGAACTGGCATGAAAACCGTCGTCGTCCGCAACATCAAGCGCACCGACACCGATCTCGTGAACCGCCTCGGCGCGCTCGGCGTCGCCACCGCGCATGAGGCCTATGGCCGCTTCGGCCTGATGAAACCATATTTGCGTCCGGTATGGGCCGGCGGCGAGGCAGCGGGCACGGCGGTGACCGTGCTGGCGCAGCCCGGCGACAACTGGATGATCCATGTCGCGGTGGAGCAGTGCAAGCCCGGCGACATTCTGGTGGTCGGCTGCACCACCGACAATACCGACGGCATGTTCGGCGATTTGCTTGCGACCTCGCTGATGGCGCGCGGCGTCAGGGGCCTCGTGATCGATGCCGGCGTCCGCGATGCCAAGGCGCTGCGCGAGATGGGTTTTCCGGTGTGGTCGAGGGCGATTTCCGCCAAGGGCACGGTCAAGGCGACCTTGGGCGCCGTCAATGTTCCCGTGGTCTGCGCCGGAATCAACGTGGTGCCGGGCGACGCTGTGGTCGCAGATGACGACGGCGTCGTGGTCGTCAGGCGGAAAGATGCCGCCGATGTCGTGGCCAAGGGCGAAAAACGCCACGCCGACGAGGACGGCAAGCGCAAGCAACTCGCCGCCGGTGTGCTCGGTCTCGACATGTACAAGATGCGCGAGCCGCTGGCGAAGGCCGGCCTCGTCTATATCGACGAGCCGGAGAGCGATTGAGATGGCAATGCGCCTGCGGACTCTGCTCGGCGATCATCCCGGCACCGCGGCGCTGAAGAGCGGCGCGCTGAAGTCCGATCTGGTCGAGTTCGACTTTGTCGACTATTCGCCGACCAACAAAGGCTTCAAGCCGATGGTCCGCGAGGCCGCGTTCGACGTCTCCGAGATGGCCATCGTCACCTATCTGATGGCCAGGAGTTTTGACAAGCCGATGGTGCTGCTGCCCGATGTGGTGATGGCGCGCTACCAGTACGGACATGCGCTGTACAACGCCAAGCGGGGCGCGCTGAAGCCGCAGGATCTTGCCGGCAAGCGCGTCGGTATCCGCTCCGTCACCACCACGACCGGTGCGTGGCTGCGCGGCATCCTCGCCAATGATTACGGCGTCGACCTTGATTCGATCGACTGGGTGACCTTCGAGGACGCCCATGTCGCCGAATTCAAGGACACGACCAAACGGGCGCCGGCCGGCAAGCCAATCATCCAGATGCTTGTGGACGGTGAACTCGACGCGGTGCTCGGCGAGAAGTCGGAGCATGCGGATTTGAAACCGCTGTTCGCCGACGTCGCCGTGGAGGAGAAGGCGTGGGCTGCGAAGCACAAGGTGGTGCCGATCAACCACATGGTGGTGGTGAGCCGGGCGTTGTGCGAGAAAAATCCGGACGTGGTGCGGGAAGTGCATCGGCTGCTGACAGAGTCGGCCAACGCGTCGCCGGCCGCACCGCGCTTCACGGCGCAAGAGATGCGCCGCTCGCTGGAGCTGATCATCGGCTATTGCGCGCAGCAGGGACTCATTCCGCGCGCGTTCAGCACGGATGAGCTGTTCGACGACGTAACGCGTGCGCTGATTTAAAGGAGCGATACCATGACCCCCGAGCCAATCTTCGATCTCGCCCATCTCGGCCACATGGAAATGCTGACGCCGAAGCCGGAAGAAAGCGAAAAATTCTTTGTCGACGTGATGGGCATGACCGTCAGCGGCCGCAAGGACGAGTCGGTTTACCTGCGAGGCTGGGACGATTACGAGCGCTATTCGCTCAAGCTCACGGCGTCGAAGACCTCAGGCATGGAGCACATGGCGCTGCGCGCACGCAGCCCGCAGGCGCTGGAGCGCCGCGTCGCCGCGCTGAAGGGATCCGGCTTCGACATCGGCTGGGTCGATGGCGACATGGGGCAGGGGCCGGCGTTCCGGTGCCGCGATCCGGACGGCCATGTCGTCGAGCTCTATTACGAGACCGAATGGTACCAGGCGCCGCCCGAACTGAAGCCGGCACTGAAGAACCAGGCGCAGCGGTTTCCGGCGCGCGGCGTCAATGTCCGCCGGCTCGACCATCTCAATTGCCTGGCGGTGGACATCAAGGCCAACCGGCTGTTCTTCGAAAACTATCTCGGCTTGCGCACCACCGAGCAGATCGTGCTCAACGACGGCACGGAAGCCGCGATGTGGATGACGATGTGCAACAAGAGCTACGACTTTGCCTACACCCGCGATCACTACGGCAAGATGGGCCGCTTCCACCACGTCACCTATGCGCTGGACAGCCGTGAGGAAATCCTGCGCGCCGCTGACATCTTCCTGGAAAACGGCATCCACATCGAGACCGGCCCGCACAAGCACGCGATCCAGCAGACCTTCTTCCTCTATGTCTACGAGCCCGGCGGCAACCGCGTCGAGGTCGCCAATGCCGGCGCCCGCCTCATCCTGGCACCCGATTGGAAACCGATCGTCTGGACCGAGGAAGAGCGCAAAAAAGGCCAGGCCTGGGGGCTGAAGACCATCGAGTCGTTTCATACCCATGGTACGCCGCCGGTGTGAGGGGCACAGGCAAGCTCAGTTGCGCAGGGCGGGTTCTCTTTAACCCGCCGTTCCATGCGAGATGGCGGGTTAAAGAGAACCCGCCCTACAGGCCAGCCGCTCCGGCGTGTTCGATCGCGGAGGGTGTCCGGCAGCCGACAATCGCCGGCGCCTCCCTGACCAGGTCGTCATTCTCCAGCGCCGTGACCATGAACAGGGCAAAGTCCATGCGACGCGTCATGTTGCTTTTGAGGATGGGGTCACCCACGTGGCGGCTCCACACGGGCATGCCCTGGCTCTCGCCTTCCTCAAGGTCGCTGCCGCGCACGACGGTCCACTTTGTGTCACTGGCAAACACCCGCCGGCATGCTTCCACCTGATCGTTGAGGTCCACGACGCGGAGAAGCCGCGCCAGTCCGCCGGCAATCGCGCCTTGGCGCGCCTGTCGCCACAAGCCGCAGGGTGACGAAGTCAATCGCCGATCGCGCCAATGGCGCTCTTTTCATGCGCACGGAAAGGTTGTATGTTGTTTTCAGCGCAGCCATAGACTTGAAGTCATGTTCGCTGGCGATTGCCAAGGAAAATCAACGCCGGGCGACTAGCCCAGGCCGATCAGGATCGCTCCGATCAGGCCCCAGCAGGCCAGCCGCAGGAAAGTCGCGAGCCCGGGAGGCACGGCAATGGATGTCGAACTGCAGATCAACAATGGCGCAACTGCTGCCACGCGATTCGTCTCATGGGCGCCTTCGCCCTGCCGCATCCGGGTGACCAATCCGTCCGGCGCCACGTCGCCGACCGTCAACGTCACCATCGCCGGGGTATCGTCGGCCAGCGGCGGTGTCGTGGTGTTCCGCGCAGGTGCCACGGGATCGTTTGCAAACAGCCTTACGCTTCCGGTTCCGACCAACGGCACCACCGTTCCGTTCTTTGTCGCCGGCCGGTTCGGCCGGCCCAGCGTCAACAATGGCGACGTGAAAATCGAGGCGCGCGTTGGCGCCACGCTGGTGGGATCGGTCTCGCTGATGGTGCGCATTCGAAAGAACGCCAACGCGCTGACCGCGGGCGAGCGTGATCGCTTCGTGTCGGCATTCGCGCAACTCAACAATCAGGGTCTGGGACGCTTTGCGGATTTCCGCAACATGCATACCAATGTGAGTTCGCCGCAGGCCCACGGCGCGCCGGGGTTTCTGCCGTGGCATCGCGCCTACCTTCTGGATCTGGAACGGGAGCTTCAGGCGATCGATCCAAGTGTGGCGTTACCGTACTGGCGCTTCGATCAGGCTGCGCCAAGGATATTCAATCGCGATTTCCTCGGCGTCTCCAATGCCCTTGGCACCGTCCAGTTCAACGCCACCAATCCCCTGCAGTTCTGGAAGACCGATGGGGTGCAGGGGATCAACCGCCGGCCGTTCTTCTCCACGACCTCGGCGCCGCCTGGCGTTCGCACCGAGCCCCAGACATTGGCCCTTGGCACGCAATACGCGGCGTTTCAAACCATGGAAGGTAACCCGCACGGGTCGGCCCATACCAGCTTCGGCGGTTCGATCGCCAGCATCGGCACGGCGGCGAAAGATCCGCTCTTCTTTCTGCTTCATTGCAACGTCGACCGCCTGTGGGCAAAGTGGCAGCGCCAGAACGGGCGCTTCAATCCGGCGCTCGCGGCATCGTTCGCCAATAACGGCGGTAACCCGATCGGCCACAATCTGCCTGATACGATGTGGCCGTGGAACGGGATTACCGGAGGTCAGCGTCCGCCGACGGCGCCGGGCGGATCGATGGCTCCGTCACCCTGCGTCAGCGCGCCGGGGCTGCAACCGCGCGTGCAGAGCAGCCTGGACTATCAGGGCACGGTCAACGCCACGTCCCGCATGGGATTCGATTACGACGATGTGCAGTTCTAACGCGCCTCGCGCGAGGAGATAGCAGCCATGGCCCCCACACGCAAAGCTGCAAAGCGGTCGAAGCCGGCAAGAAAAAAATCACCAAAGAAATCACCAAAGAAATCGGCAAAAAAATCGGCAAGAAAACGATCAAGCAAAAGGTCGGTGAAAGCGGAGTCGCCAAAGGTCGCCGCCCGGCGCGCAGCGTCGATCGCGACGAGTCCGAAAGGCACGGTCAAGGCGCGGGTTGCGGCTGCCGCACTGGCGCCCCTTGCGGTGTGCGAGAGCGACAAGGACCTTCAGGCGATGTTGAAGACCCTGCGCAACCAGGATGAGCCCGTCAAAGTGCGGCTTGCAGCGCTGCAAGCAATGCAGGCGGCAAGTTTCAGTGTCGTGGCGTTCGAGTCGAGCCGCGGAGATTACATCGCCACGCTGCGGGCGATCGCGGATGATCCGGATCCAGAACTGCGTCAGCGCGTGCTCGGTATCCTGGCGCGGGAGAAGGACGGCTATGCGCAGAAAAAGCTTCTCGAGGGGTTGAAGGATCCCAAGAAGGCGCTGGTCCCGCCGGAAAAGGCGTTGCAGCTTCTCAGCTATGATGTGCATGCGGACGCCTATTCGGCAGCGCGCGACATCGTCAAGAAGCCGCCGGATGAGATGGCGCGGCGCGAGGCCTTGCGGCTGCTTGCGGCGGACGCCACCGCCGCGCCGATGTTCGAGAAGCTGCTGCGCGACAAGAAGGAGCTGCGCGAGGTCAGGCAGATTGCAGCCTCCGCGCTGCAGGCGCTCAAGCCCGAAAAAATGCAGCAGCACGCGCGCGAGATCCTCCTCGACAAGTCGGACTACGACGACATCAAGGCAACGAGCCTCACGGCGTTGGCCCAGTTTGGCGATCAGGAAGCCATCGGCAAGGACAAGGCGTTGCTCAAGAGCGTCGATCGGCTCAGCGTGGGCAAGGCGTCCGCGAAATACAAGCAAAGCGCCTCGCGATTTCTCGGTAAATATGGCCAGTGAGGTGAGTGGGCGATGCCACGTGTCAAACCGGCGAGCCAGCTCTCGGAAGCACAGTTTGCGGCATTGGTCGACGGGCTGGCCGCCGATCCGGGTCGTCGCGAGCTGCTGACGGAGCTGTTGCACGAAAATCACCCCGTTTACGCGGAGTGCGGGGCGGCGGCGGTCGTGCGGATGCGCGGCTGGATCCTTCTCGCCCTTGCGCGCGCTGGCGTCCCGGACGGCGCGCTGATCTTTCTGCTCGAAGAGCTGGATGCCGGGGTTGACCCATATCTGGTCGCGGCTGCCGCGCACGCGCTGCGGTCGTACCCGCGTCCGACCGGCACGCTCGCAGCGTTCGTCATGCGCGCTCTGTCAAACATCCGCTATCGCGACGAGCCCGTGTCCTTTGACGCCTATGGCGAATATGCCATGTCCGCCGCCGGAACCAGCGCGGTTCGCGAACTGCTCGCGACGTTGGCGTGGCTCGGGCCGTTGGCGCGCGGCGTCATTCCCGAGCTGATGCTGCTTCGTGCCCAAGGCGGCGCCGGTTCCAGGAAGTTGCGCATCGACATCGACCGCGCCATCCAGACGATCTCCGGCGCCGATGAGGCCGCCAGTAGCGGTTCGCACGCATGCTGTGGCGCGCCGTCAGACAGTCTGCCCAGCACGGTTTCGTGGACGGCCGGTTCACGCTGCGATGCCGGGCCGATCGAGAAGGTTGTTCTCGAGGATCACGACGGAAATCGGATTACCTTCGAGGAATTCTTCAAGGGAAGGCCGGCCATCGTCGTGTTTTTCTACACGCGCTGCGACAATCCGATGAAGTGCTCGCTGACAGTGGCAAAACTCGCGCGCGTTCAGGGACTGCTTGACGCGCAGGGGCTGGGCGAGCGAATCCAGACCGCTGCCATTACCTATGATCCGGCGTTTGACCTGCCCGAACGTCTTCGCATTTACGCGCAGGACCGGGGGGTGCGGTTGGATGCCCGACACCGGATGCTGCGGGCGCTGGATAACGACGCGCTTCGCCGGCATTTCGAGCTCGGCGTCAACTTTATCGAGTCGCTGGTCAACCGGCATCGCATCGAGGTCTACATTCTGGATTCACAAGCGCGGATCGCGGTCTCCTTCGAGCGGATCCACTGGGATGAACGGGAGGTCGTGACCCACGCAATCGAACTGCTGAAGGAGCGGGAGCCCGGCGCCGGACAAGGCCAGCCGCGCTCGTGCTGCTCGTCCTCGGCAGCTGTTGGACGGGCAGGGTGAGTCTGGGTCCGCGGATGCGATCCCGTTTTGTCCGGTCTCGGGAGGGATCGATTCTACGGCGTCAGCGCTGCTTGGCTTTTTCGAGAAGTTTGGCTGGGGAACTAGGATTCGAACCTAGACAAACAGAGTCAGAGTCTGTTGTGCTACCGTTACACCATTCCCCAAGAATTACTGAGCGACATCAATAGCTTAGTGAGTCGGTCGGCAATTTCTCGCGCCCGAATTCCAAGAATCCGGCGAACTGGCGCCCTTCTACTCGCTACCCTGCGCCCTTGGCAAGCGCGCGGGGAAGGCGTTGTTGCATGGGGTCCGGCAAATCCGCCGGTATTTTGGGACGCGGCCGGGCCGCAGTCAGGCCTTGGCCGATGAGCCTTTCGTTCGAAGAACTGGACTTCCGCCCGACGCCGATGGGCGTGCTCAGCCTGCGGCGCCGCAGGCGGCCGATGTCCGATGTCGATATTTTTGAGATCAAGCTCGGCGACGAGTTTCTGATGTCGAGCCAGTACACGTTGGCCGAGATCGAACTGGCGCGGCTTGGCCTCGCGGCGCATGGTCGCGCGGATCTGGACGTGGTGGTCGGTGGCCTCGGGCTCGGCTACACCGCGCGCGCGGTGCTCGAACAGGCCGGCGTGCGA
Source organism: Bradyrhizobium sp. AUGA SZCCT0169 (assembly GCF_018130085.1). Taxonomy (NCBI): domain Bacteria; kingdom Pseudomonadati; phylum Pseudomonadota; class Alphaproteobacteria; order Hyphomicrobiales; family Nitrobacteraceae; genus Bradyrhizobium; species Bradyrhizobium sp. AUGA SZCCT0169. Next base: position 55,930 of record NZ_JAFCMC010000037.1, read on the forward strand.
TCGCTGATCGTGGTCGATGCGCTTTCCGAGGTGATCGAATGGCACGAGCAGGGATTGCTTCCGCTCGGCAAGGAGCTCACCGGCGATCCGCGCTGCCGCCTGGCCCATGGCGATTTCTTTGCGATGTCGTCTTCCGCCGAAGGGTTCGATGCGGGTGCACAGGGGCGCCGTTTCGATGCCGTGCTGGTCGATATCGATCACTCGCCGCGCAAGCTGCTGCATCCGCGCCACGCCGCGCTGTACGAGCCGGAAGGGCTGGCGCGGCTCGCCGGCCATCTGCAGCCGGGCGGCGTGTTCGCACTGTGGTCGAACGATCCACCCGACGATGCGTTCGAGCGCGTGCTGGCCGGCGCCTTTGCGACCGCGACGAGCCATGTCGTGACTTTCGACAATTGGCGCGGGGATCACGATGCCAGCAACACCGTCTATGTGGCCGTGAAAGCCGAGGTGCCGCTGCCGGTTGCCGTCGCCTGAGGCCTCGACGCGGGCCGTTACTTGATCTTGTCGTAGGCCGCGGCGAAGTCGGCAAGCGGCATCGGAATGGTGATGCTTTCCTTGGCCATGTTCTGGAACGAGACTTTCAGTTGCTTGCCGGATTTCATCGCCGCCAGCATGTCCGCCGGGATCGGGCTGTTGGCATAGCAGCCGCGTTGCTCGCAGGTCTGGATCTGCAGATCGGAGACCTTGCCGTCGTCGACCTGGAGTTTGGCGCCCGCCGGCAGGTTCAATCCGAGCGGCAGCTGGATGATGGCGATCGGTTGACGGGTCTCGCCGGCGACGCGGATGTTGAGCAGCACGATCACCTGTCCGGTCTTGGTCAGAACCGCGCTTTGTTCGACGGCGCATTCGAGCGGCGCGTCGCGGCTCGGGCTGGAGCAGCGCGCGACCCAGCCGGGAGCGGCGGGGGTGTTGGCCGGCGCGGCATCGGCCTGCGGGGCCGGCGTCGGCGACGGCGTTGCCTGGGCTGCACGCGGCGCCGCCTTGGCCTTGGGTGCTGCCTGCGGCGCCTGGGCGAAACCGGGCGAGGCAAACGTAACGGCGACGACGAATGCGAGCGTTGCTGAAATTTTCACTGATACGGCTCCGAAATATGTCGCTCTCGGATGTGCCGTCAGGGGCGCAAAGTCAAGTAACCCGCCGGCCAGATCGCCCGCAGGGTTAAATCACTGGCAATCCATCACGCGCAAAGCCGGTTCACTCGGCGGCCTGCTTCACGGTGCCTTGTTGTTCCGGATCGGCCTCGCGATCGGGATGCGCCGGTCGCCCCCAGCGCGCAAACGCGTTGGAGAGCCGGTCGAGATAGAGATAGATCACCGGCGTCGTGAACAGCGTCAGCGCCTGGCTGACGATGAGGCCGCCGACCATGGCATAGCCGAGCGGCTGGCGGATTTCCGATCCGGTGCCGGTGCCGAGCATCAGCGGCACGCCGCCGAGCAGGGCCGCCATCGTCGTCATCATGATTGGGCGGAAACGCAGCAGCGCTGCCTTGCGGATCGCGGCCTCGGGCTCCAGCTGCTCGTCGCGCTCGGCCGAGATCGCAAAATCGACCATCATGATGCCGTTCTTCTTCACGATGCCGATCAGCAGAACGATGCCGATCAGTGCGATCAGGCTGAAATCGAATCCGAACAGCATCAGGATCGCCAGCGCACCGACGCCGGCCGACGGCAGCGTCGACAGGATGGTGATCGGGTGGATGTAGCTTTCATAGAGAATGCCGAGGATCAAATAGACGACGACGAGGGCCGCGAGGATCAGCAGCGGCACGGTGCCGAGCGATTGCTGGAAGGCCTGCGCGGTGCCCTGGAAACTCGAGTTGAGCGTCGTCGGCGCGCCGATCTCGACCATCGCCTTCTGGACGGCGTTGGTCGCCTGGCCCAGCGCCGCGCCCTGAGCGAGGTTGAAGCTGATCGTGATCGCCGGGAACTGGCCTTGGTGGCTGATCGACAGCGGCCGCACCGGCACGCTGGTCCATTTCGCAAACGTCGACAGCGGCACCTGGTCGCCGGTGGTCGGGGATTTCACGTAGATCTTGTTCAGGGTGTCGATGCTGCCCTGCAGTTCCGGCAGCACTTCGAGAATCACGTGATAGCTGTTGAGCTGCGTGAAGTATTGCGTCACCTGGCGCTGGCCGAAGGCGTCGTACAGCGTGTCGTCGATCATTTGCGGCTGGATGCCGTAGCGCGAGGCGGTGTCGCGATTGATCTTCAGTTCCACCGTGGTGCCGTTGGTCTGCTGGTCGGTCGCGACGTCGCGCAGCTCGGGCAGCGTCTGCATTTTGGCGAGGATCTTCGGCGCCCATTCGTTCAGTTCGGCCAGATTGGCGTCCTGCAGCGTGAATTCGAACTGGGTTCGCGTCGGCCGGCCGCCCAGCCGCACGTCCTGCGCCGCCTGCATATAGAGCCGGGCGCCCTCGACCTTGTCCAGCTTGGGGCGCAGCCGGGCGATGATCTCCTGCGCTGACGCCGTGCGCTCGTTGCGCGGCTTCAGCGTGATGTACATGTTGCCGTTGTTGCCGGCCCTGCCGCTGCCGCCAACGTTCATGGCGATGGTCGCGACGTCAGGATCGGCCATCACGATCTTGCCGAGCTCCTCCTGGTGGCGCTTCATGTCGGCGAACGAAATGTCCTGGCTGGCCTCGGAGGTGGCGGTGATCAGGCCGACGTCCTGTTGCGGGAAGAAGCCTTTCGGGATGATCACGAACAGGTAGACCGATAATCCCAGCGTCGCGAAGAAGATCATCAGCGTCGTGAATTTCCAGCGCAGCGCCAGATCGAGCCCGCGTTCATAGGCGCGAAGCATGGCGTCGAACGCGCTTTCGCTCCATTGGTAGAAGCGCCCATGCCGGGTCTCATGATGCGACCTGAGGAAGCGCGAGGCCATCATCGGCGTCAGCGTCAAGGATACGATCATCGATACGAAGATCGTCATCGCCAGCGTGACCGCGAATTCACGGAACAGCCGGCCGATGATGCCGCCCATCAACAGCAGCGGGATCAGCACCGCGACCAGCGAGATCGAGATCGAAACGATGGTGAAGCCGATTTCGCTGGCGCCCTTGAAGGCGGCGGCCATCGGCTTTTCGCCCTCCTCGATGTAGCGGGTGATGTTCTCCAGCATCACGATGGCGTCGTCGACGACGAAGCCGACGGCGATGGTGAGCGCCATCAGCGACAGGTTGTCGAGCGAATAGCCGAACACCCACATCAGCGCGCAGGCGCCGAGCAGGGCCAGTGGCACCGTGACGGTCGGGATCACGGTGGCCCAGAAGCTGCGCAGGAAGATGAAGATCACCATCACGACCAGTGCGATGGTCAAAAGCAGCGTGAATTGCACGTCCTCGACCGCGGCGCGGATGGTCTGGGTGCGGTCGCTGATGACCTCGATCTTGATCGCAGGCGGGATCGCCGCGACCAGCCGCGGCAGCGCCGCCTTGATCTTGTCGACGGTCTCGATGACGTTGGCGCCGGGCTGCTTGAACACGACCAGGAACACGCCACGCTTGCCATTGGCCCAGGCCGCCTGCTTGGCATCTTCCGGACCGGTGACGGCCTGGCCGATATCGCGAACCCGCAGCGGTCCGCCGTTGCGATAGGCGATGATGACGTCGTTCCAGTCCTTGGAATCGAGCAGCTGGTCGTTGGCGTAGATGGTGTAGGCGCGGGTGGCGCCGTCGATATTGCCTTTCGGGCTGTCGACGGTAGTGATCGTGATCTGGCTGCGCACGTCCTCCATCGACAAGCCCTTGGCGACCAGCTTGGCGGGATCGATCTGGATGCGGATCGCGGGTTTTTGCTGCCCGCCGATGATGACCTGCGCCACGCCGGAAATCTGGCTGATCTGCTGCGCCAGCTGGGCGTCGACGGCATCGCTGACGGTGGTCAGCGGCAACGTGTCCGACGTCGCCGACAGCAGCAGGATCGGCGAGTCCGCCGGGTTGACCTTGCGATAGGTCGGCGGCGAGGGGAGATTCTTCGGCAATTGGCCGCCGGCCGCGTTGATCGCGGCCTGCACGTCGTTGGCGGCGCCATCGATCGAGCGGTTGAGGTCGAACTGGATAGTGACCGCGGTCGTGCCGAGATAGCTCGACGAGGTCATCTGCGCGATGCCGGGAATTTGCGCGAGCTGACGCTCCAGCGGCTGCGCCACCGACGAGGCCATGGTCTCCGGGCTGCCGCCCGGCAGGCTGGCGGAGACCTGGATGGTCGGAAAATCGACCTGCGGCAGCGGGGCCACCGGCAACAGCGGATAGGCGACGAGACCGATGAACAGGATGCCGGCCATCATCAGCGAGGTGCCGATGGGGTAGCGAATGAAGGGCGCGGAGATTCCGCCGCTCATTTTTGGCCGACCCTGGCCTGCGCCGGGTCCGAACTTGCGACCACGGTCGAAACCTGCGTGCCCGGCTGCACCTTGTATTGGCCTGCCGTGATCACCTGCTCGCCGGGCGACAATCCCTCATCGATCACGGAGCGCCCGTCGATCGACCGCGTCACCTTGATGTTGCGCAGGGCAGCCTTGCTGTCCTGGCCGACCGTGAAGGCGTAGAGGCCGTCGGCGCCGTGCTGGACCGCATCGTCGGGCGCCACGGTGGCGTCCTTCAGCGTCGCAATCAGAAGCCGGGTCGAAACCGACTGGCCCGGCCACAGCGCATGATCCTTGTTGTCGAACACGGCCTTGAGCCGGATCGTGCCGCTCGTGGTGTCGACCTGGTTGTTGATCAGCGCCAGCGTTCCCGTCGACAGCACGCGCTTGCCGTCGGTCGACAGCGCAATCGTTTGCGGCGGCGCCACCGCTAGCGCAGCCTTGATCTCGGGCAGTTGATCTTCGGGGGCCGTGAAGATCACGGCGATCGGTTCGATCTGCGCGATGGTCACAATGCCGGTCTGGGTCGCGGCGTTGACGATGTTGCCGACGTCGACCTGGCGCAGGCCCGCGACCCCGGAGATCGGCGCCTTGATGGTGGCGTAGTCGAGCTGGGTTTGCGCATTGAAAATGGCCGCGGCGTCGGCCTCGATCTGCGCCGTCAGCTGCGCGACGGTGGAGCGCTGGGTATCGGTTTGCTGCCGGGTTGCGAATTCGCCGAGCTTGGTAAAGCGCTGCAAATCGAGACTGGCGTTGGCGAGATTGGCTTCGTCCTGGGCTTTCTTGGCCTTGGCCTGATCGAGCGTCGCCTGGAAAGGCCGCGGATCGATCTCGACCAGCGTATCGCCCTGCTTGACGAACTGACCTTCCTGGAAGGCGATCCGGTTGATCTGGCCATCGACACGGGTGCGGACCAGGACCGTATTAAAGCCTTGCACCGTGCCAAGGCCGGTCAGATAGACCGGGAAATCGGCCTTCTCGACGGCTGCGGTCTTGACGCCGACGCGGGCCGGTACAGGCCTTTGCGAATGATCGGCCCGGGCAGTGTGGTCTTCGCCGTGGAATCTCTGCCAGCCGAAATAGCCGAGCCCGGCCATTGCACCGATCAGCAATAACAGACGGATCGCGCGCGATTTGGACATGCGGGCTTCTTGGGTTCGGGAGGGTATTCAAAAGAGTCCCCAGCGAAGTCCGGTGTAATATGCGCGCCGTTTCGGTGTAAACACACTAAGACTTGAAGAATCCTAAACAATTGGAAAGGTTTGAAAGCCGCGCGGCTTGATCAAAAATGTCGCTCTGCAATGCCTGCCGATTGCGCAACTCGCCAGGCGTTTCGCGCCTGCAGCGCCGCGGTGAAGGTATGAAGAGTCTTGGCGGGAAAAACTCCCGATGGGACTCGGGATAATATCCGCGCAGCGCGATCGGCGGCTCGTCGAATTCCCGCAATTGCGATCGCGCTTTTCGAAACGTTTTGAAACATCGCTGGATGTCCATCGCGCGAGCGGGTTGTGATGCTCTCCGACTTCGGCGATGCGATCAAAGTGGTGAATGGTTTCAACATCGCCGCGTTGGGAGCGGGCGGTGGTGTGCCCATTGGCGGCCGATCTTTAGATTTAGAACCCTTCAAATCTAAGTCGCTCAAGCCGACAGAAGAGGCCTTCGATGGTTCCCTAAAACGAGGCTCCGGGCCAGGCCCCGCAGTTTACGGTGCTTCTAGTTTGCATCTCACACGAGGTATGCGTGTGGTGTCTTTTGTCTGGCTGCAGGGCATGGTACGGGATGCCCACGCCCGCAGCCTGACTTTCGATCAGACGTCGATCCAGGCCTTGGTAATGCGACCGGGGCGATGACCCTGAAACGGTCAAATTGACGGCATCTATCACAACCTAATTCGCTACTGGGCCGAAGCATGAATTTCTTGATTGTTCGAAACACCGTTGCTGCGATCGCCGCATTGGCGATCCTGTCGCCAACCGCGCCTTCGTCGGCCCAGCAGCAGATGGCGCCGGTAGCAACAGCCGCGCAGGCTCCGGCGGTTCAGGCGCCCGCGCCGTCGGCGGCCGCAGCGCCAACTGCCGCGGCCCCGGCTGCAGAAACCACCGCGGCGCCGGCCGAGCGTGACAAGCTGTTGAAGGCTGCCGCTGCGGAGCTCCGCGAATTGTCGCCGTGGTCGATGTTCAAGTCGGCGGACGTGCTGGTCAAGGCCGTCATGATCGGTCTCGCCTTTGCCTCGCTGCTGACCTGGACCATCTTCATCGCCAAGATGATCGAGATGACCGTCATTCAGCGCAAGCTGCGCAATGCGCTCAAGAAGATCAGCGACTCCCGCTCGCTTGCGGAAGCGCAATTCGCGCTGGGCGCGAAAAGTAACGTGCTGTCGTCGTTGCTCGCGGCCGCGATGCGCGAAGCGCGCCTGTCGGCGGGTATATCGAGCGACGCCGGCATCAAGGAGCGCGCGGCGTCGAGCTTTGCCGAGATCGTGCGCGCCGAGGCGCGGCGGATCCGGCTCGGCATGGGCCTGCTCGCCACCATCGGTGCAACGTCGCCCTTCGTCGGACTGTTCGGCACGGTCTGGGGTATCATGAACAGCTTCATCGGCATCTCGAAATCGCAGACGACGAATCTGGCCGTGGTGGCGCCCGGTATTGCCGAAGCGCTGCTGGCGACCGCGATCGGTCTCGTCGCCGCGATTCCGGCCGTCATCATCTACAATCACTTTTCGCGCGTGACCAAGGGCTACCTGGAACTGGTCGGCCGTGCGTCGGGCGCCGCAGGACGGCTGCTGTCGCGCGATCTCGATCGGACCCATGTCAGCGGTTCGCATTCCCGTACGGCAGCGGAGTAGGCGATGGGCGCTTCGATCGCAGAGAGCGACGACGACGACGGCGATTTTGCGGAATCGCACGAAATCAACGTCACGCCGTTCATCGACGTCATGCTCGTCCTCTTGATCATCTTCATGGTGGCGGCGCCGCTGTCGACCGTCGACCTTCCGATCGACCTGCCGACATCGACGGCGACCCCGCAGAAGAAACCGGACAAGCCGACTTACGTAAGTATCAAGCCGGATCTGGCGGTCGCGATCGGCGAGAACCTGGTCAAGCGGGTCGATCTGGTGCGCTCGCTCGACGCGATGCCGGATATGAGCAAGGATAAATATGTGTTCCTGCGCGCCGATCGCGCGGTGCCCTATGGCGAGTTGATGGACGTGCTGGAGATCCTGCGCGCTGGTGGTTATTCGAAGCTCAAGCTGGTGGCGCTCGAAGGCGTTCCGGACGCGTCGGCGGTGCCGGCGCCGGCCGAAACGAAGCCCTGAACGGCTGATTGTGATGACTGACCTCGACGAACAGAACACGTCCCGGCGGCTCTGGATTTTCGCAGGCGTCTGCGCGCTCGCGCTGCACATCGGCGGCGCGGCGCTGGCGATCTCGCATTTGCAGGCCGAAGAAGCCGACGATGCGCTCGGTGCGACCGCGATCGAGATCGGGCTCGAAATGGCCTCGGTCCATCGCGAGGTGACCGATCTGCCGCCGGGGCCGGATACGGATGCGTCGACGTCGTCGCCGCAACTCGCCGAGCAGAAGGCCGAGGTCAAGGAAACCGAGCTGCCGCAGGACAAGCCAACCGAACCCGAAGAAGCGGACCGGGTGGTGACGGAGACCGAGTCGAAAAAGCCGAAGGAAGACGAACCGAAGATCGCGGCAGTGCAGACCGCAGCCTCGACGGAGTCAGTCGCGTCGGAAGCAACCGCCACCCCCAGTTCCGAGGCGATCCCGGAGGGACCGCGATCGATCGCACCGGCCATCGGCACCGGCGAGACGGCGCGCCGCGTGCGTGCGACCTGGCAGAAGGAACTGATCTCTCACCTCGACAAGCACAAGAAATATCCAAAGGATCGCTCGCAACAGGCCGCCGAAATCGCTGTTCGGTTCACGCTGGACCGGATGGGGCGCGTGCTTTCGGTCAGCATCGAAAAGGGATCCGGCGACGCGGCGTTCGACGAGGCCGCACTCTCAATGGTGCGGCGCTCCGATCCCGTGCCCGCGCCGCCGCCATTGATCGCCGACGAGGGGTTGAGCTTTACCGTGCCGGTGATCTTCCGCGTCAAATCGAAGAAGGGCTGAGCGGGGTAGGGCGCCGCGGGGCCTACGACGCTGCGTCCGTTCGGAGCGCGCGCACCGCAGCTCTGATCATCGCGACGATTTCGAGCTTGGCGTCGCCGTCCTCAGGCTGACGCCACGCGCTCTGGATTGCAACGACCACCTGCTCGGCCGGATTGACGACGATGATCTGGCCATAGTCGCCATTCGCCGAAAAGACACCGTGGCTGACGCCGCCCGGCAAGTGCGGCATCGCCCACCAGTGGTAGCCGTGTCCCAACGGCGAACCGGGCCTGAGCCGACCGAAGCCGGTGGGGGCGCTGTCGGGCTGTCCGGCGAGATCGCGCCAGCCGGGCGGAAGGACCCGCCGCCCATTGAAGGCTTCGCCATCCTCCAGCACCAGCTGGCCGAAGCGGCCGAAGTCGCGCAGGCGTGCGCTGACGCCAAACCCGCCCATCTCCATTCCGCCTTCGGAATCAAGCTGCCAATACCCGTCGGCTTCCATGCCGGCAGGGCCCCAGATCGTCTCGGCGCAGTAGTCGGCCAGGGGCCGGGCTATTGCGGCAGCGATCAGCGCGCCAATCAGGTAACTCTCGCCGGTCGAATAGTTGAAGACGACGCCCTGCGCCTGTGCGCGCGGCAGTTTGCACAGGAGGTCGAGGACGGAGCCTGGCCGCCGGCTCACCATGGCCTTGCTCAGACGATAGACCTCCGAGCGTCCGTCTGCATCGTTGTGCTCGCGCCAGGCCACGCCGGAGCACATCCGCAGGAGATTACGAATCGTGACGCCCTCGTAAGCCGAGCCGCGCAACCGCGGCAGGTATTGCTCGCAGCGATCGTCAAGGCTGCCGATCGCGCCATCGTGGAGCGCAGCCCCGACGAGCGTCGCGGTGATCGACTTCGCGGTCGACATGCTGGTCCACCGACTCTCCGGGCCGTTGCCCATGCCGTAACGTTCCAGCGCAATCTCGCCGTGCTTCAGGATCAGCAACCCGGCCGTGCGGCGGCGGGCCATGTGGTCGCTGAGGCCGAGGCGTACCCCCGCCCACCTCAAAGGTCAGGTCCGCGAGCGAACGGGCGTGCGGAGGAAGCGGCCGCACCGCGTCGCCGCGCCGGATGACGCGCACCGGCCAGACCTGGTCCTGGTTGCGGAAGGTCGGCGCCTGGTTTTCGGGTGTCGTGTTCCAGATGTTCGGAGCCGCCCGCTCCGGATCGGCGTCATCAGCGGCATTCGTCGGTGCAGGATTGGCCATGAATACCCCCTCGTTCGTTGAGACGACGCCAGATCGCCCGGGAACGGCGCGTTTGCAAAGCAAATCAAGTTGGTTTGACGTGCTCTGGTCCCGCTGGCATGCTGACGGCCGACGATACGGAGACATAGCCCCGTCAGGGGATGTGCGAATGTCCGCTCAGGGTCAATCGCGTCGGTTTGGCCAGACCATGGCGACTTCCGGTCTACTCCGATGAACGGACATTCTCAGGATAGGCAGGCATGTCTCAAAGGTGCCAAAAGCACTCATGACCTTCAGCTTCGGCAGATCGGCTTAGCTTTGTGAGATTATGGCGCGTTGAGATACCATCAATTGAAAAAGCGCCGAATGAACTGTCGCGCCCGCCAGCACGCCTAGGACGCTAGGAACAACTAAAGTGGCGGTCAAGAAGATCAACGACGCTCCCCAAAGCAAGGTTAGGAGCATGAGGTATTCTCCTCTCGAACGATTTGCTGTTCGTTGTCGTTCAATCGCCTGATCGCTTGGATACCATTGCAAGGACGCAATGAAGGTCAGCAAAAACGTAATCGGATTGGCAATTGCCAGAATTAGACGTAGGTCCGCCTCGTCGAGCGGAGCGATGAATGGATGGTAGTGGCCAAGCGCGACCATGATCGCCGCAACGCTGACGAATACGATTATCAGGTTGAGCACGTATCCACTTAAGACAGCGTTCCACGCCGAGATCACGTCTGTGGCTTTGACGATGCTCGACCCGAACAAAAACCGGTTTAGCACTTGACCCATCATTCGCATAATATTCGCCAACTGAATGCACGACGCACGCTACACGGTCTGGATAACCCTCCGCGAAACTAAACCATTCAACTTTTAGAAAAACCGATAATGAGGGTTTTGCCCAAGCCTCGACGAATGTCTGCTTTGGGTCTCATTTTCGGAAGTCAGCACTCGCATCGGCGATTTCCGATCTTGCCCCAGCAGCGGACTTCACTTGTCAGATCGGCCATTTCTGAAAAGTGCCAACAACGGAAGTGTCCTTTGACAGTTGGCGTCCAGTTGAAGCCCCTGACCTTGCTGTCCTTCTTCCACAGCGCCTCGTCGTAGTCAGCTTCCGATAGCAGCCACTTCAATTCGTCGTGGTCTTGAAGCCGCGCATGAACACGAGCTTTTCCTCACGAAATCGGAGAATGAGCCAAGCGGTCTCATCGAAACCGTTTGCGAGCTTTCCGGCATGAAAATACAGCATCTGAGCAGCTTCCGACTTCGACGGCGGTCCCAGCGCCGTGACGACCTCCTTACGCGACATACCCAAATGCAGCTTGCCGTCGAAGACGACGGGCGAGAACTTTTCCGGGATGATGGCGCAATCGGTCGAGGTCTCGGTGTCTTTCTCGGTGAGCTCTTCAACGATCTCTGTGACGCGACGGTCCGGGCCGCCCATCTCTCCGTGGGACACGACCCATAATCGATGCTGCGCGCGCCTATAACACAGCCAATAGATGCTACCTCCAGCGTCGCCCTGGTGTTGAATGGTCCCTTCGCCCACGGCTTTGCGGACCGCGCCGAGCCGCGTCTCCTCGAAGCGGCCGGCGAATGCGCCTAGCGAAAAGCGGGTCGCCAATCTCTTCACCACCGTCGGCGGCACGCGCTCGAACGCGTGTTCGTCGACTGGCGGCGGCGGTGTCTGCGCGGAGCAGTCGTTCGCGGGGATCGCGAAAAGGAGAAGCAGCAAGAAGAGCGTCTTTCGACCATCAACTCCGAATTGCCTTGCATTGGAGATTGAGCGCTTCTGCAATAGCTCCTTTCCCCTGGCAAGGATGGCGTCAACATCGAGGTCTTTGACGCGGCCAGCCGCTCTGTCCGCCAGTCCTTTATAAATTCGAGCCATGTCAGCGCCGCCCCGTCATCTTGCTCAATTCTTTCGATACGCGCTTCACAGCCGTCGGGCCGTCTGGATCGGACGGAGCGAGTTGAGCGTGCATCTTGAAGTCGGCCAATGCCGCTTGCAGACTGCGCTTCTTCTCCCACGCCATGCCGCGGTTGTAATAGGCTTTGGCAATTTTCGGATCGAGCCGGATCGCCTGGCTAAAATCCGCGATGGCCCGGTCGAGGTCGCCCCTGTTGCCCCATGCGCTGCCGCGGTTGACGTAGGCGCTCCCATATTTCGGATTGAGTTCGATCGCCTGGTTATAGTCCGCGATGGCCCGGTCGTATTTGCCCCCGGCGCTCCAGGCGCTGCCGCGGCCGTAGTACGCTTCAGCATCTTTCGGATCGATCTGGATCGCCTGGTCGAAGTCCGCGATGGCCCGGTCGAGGTCGCCCTTGGACCCCAAGGCGCTGCCGCGGTTGAGGTAGGCAACCCCGTATTTCGGATTGAGCTTGATCGCCTGGTTATAGTCCGCGATGGCCCGGTCGAAGTCGCCTTTGTGGAACCAAATGTTGCCGCGGTTGCTGTACGCAGCCGGAAACGTCGGATCGATCCGCATCGACTCGTTGTAGTCAGCCACTGCGCGGTTGGGATCGCCCTGTGCCTGGTACGCCCCGCCGCGACGCGTATACAGCCGCGCGAGGTTTCGCCCGGTGTATTGGTGCGAATCGATGGCGCGCGAGCACTCTGTGACCGCAAGATCATCTGACAGTTTTATGCAGAAATCCAACTCGTCTGCGGCTGCCATTCTCGGCAACCCGGCGAGAACCACCACGGCCATGCATGCTAACAACCGGTATGTTGAGAAGTGCATCTGCATCGCACGTGGTCTCCGCACGTTGGTCGGAGCAGTCGGAACAACCGACCGCCATTCTCCGGACGTTCATTTGTCCCTTAGTCGGAGTCCCAGAACAAATGGTTCATCAGCGATGATTGGACGCTCGGTTTCCGCACAAAATGGCTGATTTTAACCGGGGGCTCGCCCAAGGTGCGACAAAACAACCCGACGGGCAAATCAGTTCTGATTGACGGAAATCGTGTCAAGCAGAAAATTTCTGTAAATCAAAATATTTCTGTTGTCGGCCGACCCAAATCAGTGCGCATCTATCGCCATCCCGTCCTGGTCAGAAGGGCGTCGGCCGTCGTCACGGACGTTGGGCGGGTTGCGGTGGACGCTGGTTTACGCCTCGACGACGGCGTGGATAAGCGTACGGCAAAACCGTGTGGTCCTGGCGCCCGTTGCAGGCGTCAAGTTGCCGGAGAAGCGCAAGCGGGAACGGCAGCGACGGAGTCAACCAAGAACTCGTCTCCGGGGAGATCACGGCATAAGCCGTAAAGCCATTGCGCAGGGAAGGCCGGGT